>DATLCA010000227.1:0-6685 GCA_035526605.1 Pyrinomonadaceae bacterium
AATGGTTTGGATTGGAAGCGGCGGACGTACCATATGTATTTCCGAATATGGCAAACTTCCCTGTCACCGATCTTGGATTCATGACGCCCTGATAAAGCGCAGAATAATTTAGAAAAGGGACGCCCGGAAAGCTAGTTTCCAGGCGGCCCATTTTTTATGCCGAGACGGAGGGTTGCGTTGGCTCGTATGAATTCCTCCGGCATCGGCCGGAGGTTTGCATTTTGTGGTTGCGGGCTTGCGCCGAAATAGAAAAAACGGCTTCGGTCAAAATAGCTTTAGGTGAAGCTCTGCGGAATTATGCATTTTTATTTTTTCGGCTAAAGCCTTTCTTGTGGGTACGCTTACCTCCGTCTGAAAACGGAGGCAATTTGTAAGAGAAGGGGCCGACGCTTCACAAGAGAAAAGGAAGGACTTAAGAGAGAGATGAATATAATCCCCAGCCCGGGAAAGCGGCAACTAATCCGAATCGAAATATCCCGTGATCTCGATATCCTCGCAATGCTTCTGCACGGCGATATCTCTCAGGACCGGGGCGTCCTCGATTCTCGAAGCGCCTTGTCCTCCGAACGCGAACGGGGCGTTGCCCCCGATCACCCGCGGGGCGATCATGATAGTTAGTTTATCTATGAGAGCTTGATCCCGGAACGAACCGGCGACCTCCGTACCGCCTTCAACTAAAATACTTTGAATATCTCTTTGTCGCAGCGCGGAAAGAACAGCGCTCAATTTGCGAGCGTCCTCGACAATAATCTCTACACCGGCCTCCACGAGAGCCTTTCTTTTTTCGGTATCCGTGGAATTTGAAACAATGATGGTCGGCGTTTCGCGAGCCGTCGTGACCACGGTCGAATCAGGCGGCGTGCGCAAACGATTGTCGAGCACGACCCGAACAAGTTTTCTCCTTCGCTCCAGTCCGCTTCGGTCCGTGAGACTTGGATCATCGACCACAACGGTGTTGGCCCCGACCAGAATTGCGTCGTGCTCGTGTCGCATCTCGTGGACGCGCTTGATTGCCGCGTCCCCGGAAAGTGCAGTTGAAATACTCCGCCCGAGTGAAATGCGCCCGTCCAGCGACGTCGCCATTTTCACGTGGACGAACGGGCGCCCTTTGACATGCCAGCAGATGAACTTCTCGTTAAGCTTTGTCGCCTCGGCCGCGAGCACGCCGGTCACGACCTCGACGCCTGTTTCGCGGAGGGTCTGGAACCCTTTGCCCGATACAAGCGGGTTCGGATCTTCTATCGCCGCGACGACGCGAGCGATTCCGGCGTCGATCAAAGCGTCAGTGCAGGGAGAAGTTTTTCCGTGATGCGAATGCGGTTCGAGAGAAACGTAGGCGGTTCCGCCTCTCGCTCTGTCGCCTGCCTGGGCGAGAGCTACAACTTCCGCGTGAGTGACCGAGTCGTAGATATAAGTCCCTTCGCCGACGACTTCGCCGTTGCCGGAAACGATGACGCAACCGACCAGTGGGTTAGGCGACACTAGGCCAGTGCCCTTTGCTGCGAGCTCGAGCGCGCGGAGTGTCATTCGTGTGTCGAAGTCTTCGCTCGCATTTGAAGTAAAGGTATCCAACTTAATTGAAGAGACTGTTGACGTAGTTTTCTGAATTGAACACCATCAGGTCGTCCACTTGTTCGCCGATACCGACGTAGCGGATCGGGAGGTTGAGCTCTTTCGAGATCGCGACGGCGATTCCGCCTTTCGCAGTTCCATCCAGCTTCGTCAGAACAATTCCGGTGACATCCGCGACCCTCATGAATTGCCGCGCCTGCTCGAGCCCGTTTTGCCCCGTGACGGCGTCGATGACGAGCAGCGTCTCATGCGGCGCCTGCTGCACTTCTCGGGCGGCGATCCGTTTCATCTTTTCCAGCTCCGCCATCAGATTTGCTTTGTTGTGAAGCCGGCCGGCCGTATCGACTATCAGCACGTCGGAGCTTCTCGATTTGGCTGACTGAAGTGCGTCGAACAAAACTGCCGCAGGGTCGGTTCCCTGTTTCTGCTGAACAATCGGAACGCCCGCACGCTCTGCCCAGATCTCGAGTTGATCCGACGCCGCGGCGCGGAACGTATCGGCGGCGCAGATAAGAACATCGTTGCCTTCGTTCTTGATCCGCTGTGCCAGCTTGCCGATCGTCGTCGTCTTTCCCACACCGTTTACTCCCACTACCATCAAGACGTATGGCTTGATCGAATCGGGAACGTCGGTCTCGGCAGCGACGCCCGCTTCGCGCGAGTGCTCAAGTATGCCGAGCAGCTCTTGCTTCATGACGGACTTTAGCGCCGCGAGATCGTTGATCTCCTGCCGCGATACGCCGGTGCGGACCGCTTCGAGGACCTGCATCGTCGTCGTCACGCCGATGTCGGTCGAGATGAGCATCTCCTCCAATTCGTCAAGGAGTGCTTCGTCGATCTGCTTTCTACCTTCGAAGATCTTGTCGAGCCGGTTGTTGAGAGTGTTGCGCGTCTTCTCGATCGCCTTCGAGAAACGAACGCCGATCTCTTTCTCAACCGCCTCTTCCTGCGCCTTTAGCTCCTCGATCGATTTATCGAGACCGAGGATGGATGACGAAAACGTGTCTTCCTTATTTCGCCGCCAGAAAAATGCCATAGATATAATTCCGATGCAAAGCCGATATCATTCCAAACTCCCGAGTATAAAAAAAGAAGTCTACCGAGTCTATCGGAGTCGAACGAAGTCAATCGGGTCCGTCAAGTCTGTGGGTTCGCGGTCCCAACGTAAACCGCCGACTCGATAGACTTCGAAAACCTCCGAAGGACTCTGATAGACCTGATAGACCCGATAAACCTCTTAGGGTTTGATCGCCAAGGCGTCGGATTTCTTGAACATCGCGTATCCGATGACGCACGAGAACACGACCGACAAGTAAAAACCAAATAAGGAGCCGATAAACTTCGCCGGCAAATTCCCCATTCCCGGCAAGTCGAATGCTCCCAAGACCGCGCCGAGGATCGATCCGATGAACCATGATGCGAGGACGAGAACGAAACTCATCAAGAGAATCTTCACGTACGTACCGCCCAATCTTTTTATCGTGTCCAGCCCGACAAGCGGGTTGATCGTCGACATAAAAGACCGCGTGTATCCGGCGACCGCACAGGCCGCGGGAAAGTAGAATGCACCCCAAAGAAAGAAGATCGCACCGATGACCACCAACGGAGCCGGGAGCGCAAGGAAGCTTTGCAGCATCGCCTCACTCTCTTTCGCCCGCGTGTCAGGCGCCTTTCCGAGAACTGATTCCAATTCCTGCTTTCGACTGTTCTGGGCGGCGGCCCATAATTCTTCCTGTTCGCGTGTCTCCCGGTCCGAAACGCTCTCGTCCGGCTTGGACTCTGTTTCACCGCGCGCGGCCCGGTCGGCGTCTTCCAGTTGCTGATTGTGTGCCGACGCGACATTTCCTAAGGCCTGCTTCACGGCTTCGGACTGCTCCACCGTGCGCTGGGCGTCGTAGTAGTGTGTGCCCGGGATTTTTTCCACGCTTTGTTGAAATGAATTCATCTGCGTGTTCACCGACGACGTGACGATGTACAACCCGATCGTCAGGACAATAGCGAACGGACCAAAAGCGGAAAGATATGCGCCGATGCTCAGAAAAAGAGGATGAACCACGTCGTCCCAAAGCTCGAAGTCGTCGAAGCTCGGCATGAAGTTGGCTTCAAGATCGCCGTGCGCGAACTTGTCGATCGTATTCGCAAGCACGCCAAACGTCAGCATGTTCGCCAGCATGAGGCAGAACAGCGCCGAGACCATCATGTAGATGCCCCCAAGGGCGGTCACCGATTGCCCGACCGAAACCGCCGCGAACATCACGGCGCCGAAGAACAGACTGGCCTTGAACTTGAAGGGATGCGCAAGAGCTCTGAAGAAATCGGATGTGCCGAAACCCTGATCGATGGCGGCAACACGTTTTTCCGTCTCCGCCCGTTTCTGGACGACCTCCTTCATCAGCCGGCATAATGCTCCGCAGAACGGACATATCCTGACGCTACCGCCGTAGGCCTCAGGGCACACCTTACAAAATCCGGTGCCGCAGCCTCCGCACACGAAAACACTTGGAAGTTCGGTGTGGACGGCGCAGAAATTTGGATCATGAGCCGTGGCCGTGCCTTCTGCATCGACGCCGGTCGAACGTACCGCCGGCTCCGCGGGGATGACTGGTGGAGATTCCGGCGACGGGAAATTGTGGGTTGCGGCGGAATGTACTATCTCGCCGCCTGCACCCGTTGCTTCAGTAGTATTGACCAGCACGGGCAATGGAACGCCTTGCTCTTTCGCGTTGAAGAATGGAACCAAACCCGGCACGAGCCGGGCCTCGATCCAGCGGAGATTTCCCTTTCGAACTTTGTCGTCGGGTTGCAGCGATCCTTCACCGATCCAGTCGCCAAGCTCGGCGAACGGGGCCTCATACACTTGCCCGCCGACTTCGACCTGCCAAACCTCCTGCGGATTTGTAGTGCTCATGAGAACGGATCTGCGTCGAGGGGTCAGGCGACCCTTTGCGTCTCTCCTTCCTCCTTTTCGGCTTCAGCATTCTTGGCGTTTACGAGGAATCTCACGACGCCCTGGCCGATCTCGCCGGCGTCGCATCCGCGGATCAGAGCGTTGACGACGCTGCTGTCGTACCGGCTCCCGACAAGGCTTTTGATTCTTTCAAGTGCCTCCGGCAAAAGCATGCCTTTCTGGTACGGCCGATCGATCGTCATCGCATCGAACGTGTCGGCCACGGAGACGATCTTTGCCTGCAGCGGGATCTGCTTGTCCGTCAGGCCCTGCGGATAACCCTGCCCGTTCACCATCTCGTGGTGCATGTACATCCCGGGAAGGAACTCTTTCATCGCTGGGATCTGGGACATGATCTTGTAGCCCTTTTGCGGATGGGTCTTCATGATCTCGAATTCGTCGCTCGTAAGTGCGGCCGGCTTTTTGAGAATGCTGTCGTCGATCGCGATCTTTCCGACGTCGTGGAGCAGCGCGCTTATCCTGAGCGTCTCGAGCTCTTCCGATGACAACCCGAGCTGCTTTCCGATCGCGACCGAAATGCGGGCCACGCGCTCGGAGTGGCCGCGGGTGTATTTGTCCTTGCCGTCGATCGCCGCCGCGAGGGCTTTCACGGTTCCGACGAAGAGCTCGCGATTTTCCTGCGCGGCTTTCGCGAGCCGGGCGACGTGCTCCTCGATCTTGTCGCTCATTGTGTTGAACGATTCGCCGAGGGTCCCGATCTCTGTAATATTCCGTGTCTCGACCCGTGTAGAAAAATCTCCTGCGGCAACGTGTCCTGCGGCCGTTGAAAGCTTCATCAACGGCGCCGTCAGGGTGCGGGCGGCGATCGATCCCACAACCATCGCGACGAACGCGAACGCGAGGCTTATAAGCCACGTTTGCGTTTTCATTTCACCGACCGATGCGAGAGCTTTTCGTTCGTCCTGCATCGTGATCACCCCGAGGCTCATTTCATTCCCGAATCGTACGGTCGAATAAGCCCCGATCATGTCGTACGAGGAACCATCGAAGTCGGCGGTAAAAGGGACCAGTCCGGACTGGATCTGGGCGTTTGCCTGCTGCCATTCACCGACGATCTTAAGATCGGCCAGCGACTTTTGTGAATCGACGAGGGACGCGTCCGGGTGAAAAATCGCACGACCGGATTGGTTCACCACAAAGATGATCGGCAGCCCGGCCTTCCAAAGATCGGCTTCGCTGGTCGATCCCGTCCCGACCACCGAGCGCGCGATGTCGCGGAGTGAAACTATCGCCACGACGGAAGCGACATTTTGTCCGTTAATCTGAACCGGCGACGCGAACGTGAGGATTGCCTCCCCGGTTTGAGTTAGCTTCTGCGGCTGCCCGATCAGCACCGGCTGGGTCGTCAGATTTTTCAAGGCCGTCTCCGAGACGGTCTCGGTGTCCGCGCGGTTGAGTGCGTTCGGCCGAAACAGCGCTACCGGCTCACCGGTCGCGGGTTTGAGATAGAGCGCAAGCAAGCTCGGATTTTCTCGCAGCGTCGCACTGAGTTTTTCCTCGGTGTGCGCGGACGAGAAGACATCCGGTGCGGTCGCGAGCTCGAGGGCCTTCGCAACCCCGCGCACGAGGTCGCCGTGATGCTGCCCGAACATCTCGATCTGTCTGGCTTTTTCCTGGACGAGCTGGATCTGATACCGGTTCTCCACCGCTCGCAACTCGTTCGCGCTGCGCCGCGAAAGAAACCAGCCCGTCAGAATAAGGGGCACCATTCCGACAAGCAATAGGGTGCAGACGACAAAGTAAATTAAGCTTATTTTTCTTTGGGGCCGAGGCATTTAAGGCGGGGGAATTAGGGACGACGAAGGATTTCGCCACTCAAATCTTACGATAGTCGCGGGATAGCGGTCAACAAAATTTAACACTTGGTGGGAATCCGGAAGATTTAGTAATAATGACGGCCAAGGGCCGGTAACCGCCGACCTTTTCCGCCGCCCGGGGGCGACGTGGATCGAGTGCAGGGCGTCTTGGTCGGGGTGCGTCATGATTACCGGTCTTCCTAAAACTCTGCTACGAAACCCACGAAGGATACGAAAAGAGGATTTCGCAATTCATTACCGTTACGAAGGCGGTGGGATGACGGACGAGCCATGAATCTCTGCACGCACACCTCTGTGATTACCCGCCCACCTCGAGCCAGAGTTTGGA
>DATLCA010000228.1:0-4379 GCA_035526605.1 Pyrinomonadaceae bacterium
CGCTGGTCAAGTGAATGACTTGGGAGTCGAGACCGTGGCGTCGCCGGCGATCGGTGGTCTCGTAATTGGTTTCGCCACCGCTCAGGCGTTAGGCGTTCCATTCATTTGGACCGAACGACAGAATGGCGCGATGACGCTGCGACGCGGCTTCTCGTTTCAGCCGGGAGAAAAGATCCTGGTCGTAGAGGACGTCATCACGACCGGCGGATCGACGCGGGAATGCATTGCTGCCCTCGAAGCGAACGGCGGCGACGTGGTGTTCGCCGCTTCGATCGTCGATCGATCCAACGGCGCCGCTGACGTAGGTGTGAAGCGCATTTCTCTGGTTGAAATGGACGTGCCGGCCTACAAGGCCGAAGACTGCCCGATGTGTGCGCGCGGCGATGTCGCGGAGAAACCCGGCAGCAGGAAATAGTGGTAAACGGTAAGTGGCATGTTCGTGCTACAAGTTCCGCCGACCACCGGAACTTACCACTTACCGCTTACCACTTACCACTACCAAGATCGGATGAACTACAAACTTCTAATTCAATACGACGGCACCGATTTTCACGGCTGGCAGGTGCAGGAAAACGACCGCACAATCCAGGGTGAGCTCGAACGCGTGATCGGAATGCTTGAGGATCGGAAGGTCGGCGTGATCGGCTCCGGCCGAACCGACGCGGGCGTGCATGCCGAGGGGCAGGTCGCGAATGTGATGATCAGTCGCACCTTCACGCCCGACAAATTGCGCTCGGCGATCAATGGAAATCTGTGGCGGGACATACGGATTCTGAAAGCGGAAAAAGCTCCGGACGAATTCCACGCAAGGTTCTCGGCAAAAAAGAAAACGTATCTTTATCGCATCGTCAACGCACCCGTGATGTCGCCTTTCTGGCGGCGTTTCGCTCATCATGAATATAAGCCGCTCGACGTAAATCGCATGACGCTGGCTTCCCGACTGCTGCTTGGCGAACACGATTGGACGGCGTTCGCATCCGCCCAGTCCGACGGAGATTCGCGGATCCGCACCATCCTGGACTGCACTATCCGATCCCGTTGGGACGATCGGGCCGCGGCGAACATAATCGAGTTCGAGATCACCGCGAACGGCTTTCTTCGCTACATGGTGCGATCGATCATCGGCACACTTATCGAGGTCGGGCGGGGCGAAAAGGATTCTGATACAATTCAGACGGCGATCGTCACTGGGGACCGAAATCTCGCCGGCAAAACCGCACCCGCGCAGGGCCTGACGCTTCTAAAAGTCGATTACGCATAGCATCGGATGTTCATTTATCACATTGTATTGCCTGAAGCCTGGGAACTATCCAAGACCAAGCCTTCGTATCAGCCGGACAGCCTGGCTGCCGAGGGATTCATTCACTGTAGTTATCCCGCCCAGCTGGAGGCCGTGCTGAAACGCTATTACAGTGGTGCGGAAAAAGTTTTGATTTTGAAGATCGATACCGAGAAGCTTCTGCCGAAACTCGTCAAAGAGCGGTCGACCAACGACGAAATGTACCCGCACATTTACGGCCGGCTCAATCGCAATGCCGTGGTCGAAGTTACCGAACGGGTTATGACCGGCGACAAGCTTGAAGGTTAGTAATTGACCGGCTGATTCATGTTCGAGCACTTCGAAAAGATCTTAAAACCAAAGTCCGCCGACGCGGAGCTGCTCGCATCGATCGATCCCGACCGGCTGCCCCAGCACATTGCCGTGATCATGGACGGTAATGGGCGCTGGGCGAAGAGACGCGGTAAGCCGCGCATTTTCGGTCACCGAGCCGGCGCCGATTCGGTTAAGGCGATCGTCGACACATGTGCGCGGCTCGAAACAAAAGCCGTGACGCTTTACGCTTTCTCCACCGAGAATTGGAAACGGCCGAAGAGCGAAGTGTCCGGTTTGATGTCGATGCTGAAACGTTATCTGCGAAGCGAGCTGGAAGAGGTGCACCAGCACAACATTCGTTTCCAGGCGATCGGCAAAATCGAAGGGTTGAGCCAGGACGTGCAGAAAGAGATCGCCTTCGCGATGGATAAGACATCGGCAAACACCGGAACGGTTCTAAGCGTCGCGTTGAATTACGGTGGACGCGCGGAGATTCTGGAAGCGTGTCGCAAAGCTATGCGAGCTATCGTCGCTGCCGGGGGATCACCGGACAATCTTGCCGAAGCCGACATCGAGCGCAATCTCTACACACACGGTTTGCCCGACGTAGATTTGCTGATACGCACAAGCGGAGAGATGCGGATCTCGAACTTTCTGCTCTGGCAGCTCGCTTACAGCGAGATCTACGTGACGCCGACGTTGTTCCCGGATTTTCGCCGCGGAGAAATATTCAAAGCGATCATCGACTATCAAAAACGCGAGCGCCGGTTCGGGGACGTGAAAAGCGAGCGGCCGTGATTGTGGGGCGCCACGTCCCCGGTGGCGCGATCTTGCCAGTTGATTATGAAAACTCGAATCCTGACAGCGGCGGTCGCGCTCCCGATATTGATCGCGTCTATCGTTCTCCCGTCCTACGTTCCCGAAACCGTCTGGATATTCGTCACGATCGCGGTTCTCGCCCTCGGCGCGGGACTGTTTGAATTCTTCTCGCTTACAAAAAAACTTGAGCTCAAAGCCGACGCGAGTATCGCCTATCTCGGCGCGACGGCTCTGACGGTCGCATTCATCTTCGACGCTCCGGCGACGGATCCAAATCTCTTGATGATGACGTTGGCGGGTTTCGTTATCCTTGTCCTCGTCACGCAGACGTTTCGCTTCCAGAAAGATTTTTCGAAGATGCTCGGCGGCGCG
The DNA here is from genome assembly GCA_035526605.1 of Pyrinomonadaceae bacterium. Taxonomy (GTDB): domain Bacteria; phylum Acidobacteriota; class Blastocatellia; order Pyrinomonadales; family Pyrinomonadaceae; genus OLB17. The sequence continues at coordinate 2,786 of DATLCA010000228.1, forward strand.
GGCGTGACGATCCTCGGAGTTTTGTATCTCGCGTTTCTGGGCGGATTTTTGATCGCGATGCGCGTGGGCTTCGAAGGGCGCCAGCAACTTTCGACGCACCTGCTCGGATTCTTTTTTCTTGTGTTGATGGGTTCGGACATCGGTGCCTACTTTGCCGGGAGAGCTCTGGGCAAACACAAGCTCGCTCCGGGAATCTCGCCCGGCAAGACTTGGGAAGGGCTGGCCGGCGGTCTCCTGGCTGCCGCGGCCTTCGCCGCCGTCGCGACTTTCTGGTTCTTCCCGGAGTTGCCCTACCAATTCTCTATTCCCCTCGCGATCGTCATGGCCGGCGTCGGAGTTCTCGGCGATCTGGCCGAAAGCGCGATGAAACGCGGTTCTAAAACCAAAGATGCCGCTAGCATTCTTCCGGGCCACGGAGGACTGCTCGATCGGCTCGACAGTTTGCTTTTGAACGCGCCCATCTTGTATTATTTTGCCCGGATTTACTTTTAGAAATGAACGCCGTTTTGCGAGTCGACGACAATAATACCTGAGGCGAGAGCGTTAATCTTTTGACGTTCCGCCTTTCGTTTGTCGCCACTTCGAAAGGCGTTTTTTATTTTGGAACAGAGAATCGCCGCGGATTTACGCAGATGACGCGGATAAGAGATTCAGATCTGCGTCATCCGCGTGAATCCGCGGCAAACGATTTCTTATGCTGGACACTTTAGGAAATTTGGAACGAACTCACACATGCGGTGAACTTCGCGAATCACACGTCGGTGGGCAAGTTGTTTTGATGGGTTGGGTTGCGAAGAAGCGCGACTTTGGTGTTTTCACGTTTATCGATCTCCGTGATCGTGAGGGCGTGACACAGATCGTCCTGAGCTCGGAGACCGCGACTGAAGCTCACGCCAAAGCGAAGAACATCCGCGGCGAATTTGTCATCGCCGTGAAGGGTGAGGTCGTTTCGCGGGCGGAAGGTACCCACAACGCAAAACTTTCGACCGGCGACATAGAGGTAAAGGCCGCCGAGCTTTTGATACTGAACGACGCGAAAGTTCCGCCGTTTCAACTTGAAGTTGCCGGTTCCGAGAATCTGGCCAGCGAGGATACGCGCCTGAAATACCGTTATCTCGATCTTCGCCGGCCTCAGCTTCAGAACAACATTCGAATGCGGGCCAAAGCCGTGCGTGCGATCCGCGAATACTTCGACGATCGCGGATTCACCGAGATCGAAACGCCGATACTTTTGAAATCCACCCCGGAAGGCGCACGTGATTTCGTGGTTCCGTCGCGCATTCACACCGGGAAGTTTTTCGCGCTGCCGCAGTCGCCGCAGATCCTGAAGCAGATCACGATGATCGCCGGCTTCGACAAGTACTATCAGATCGCCCGCTGCTTCCGCGACGAGGATCTCCGAGCGGACCGACAGCCCGAGTTCACGCAGCTCGATATGGAGATGTCGTTCGTCAACCGCGAACAGGTTTACCGCGAGATGGAGGGCATGTTCGGTCACGTATTCAAGCTGATCGGCGTCGACCTCCCAACCGAGTGGCCGCGGATGACATACGCGGAAGCGATGCGCCGGTACGGCTCGGACAAACCCGACCTC
>DATLCA010000229.1:0-1387 GCA_035526605.1 Pyrinomonadaceae bacterium
TGAAGCTCGTCGCGCCGGCCGGTGAGGATCTTGTGAGCGTAAGCCTGATGCCCGACGTCCCAGACGAGACGATCATTCGGCGTATCGAAAACGTAATGCATCGCGACCGCGAGCTCGACCGCCCCAAGCGAAGCTCCCGTATGGCCGCCGACGCGGGAGCAAGTATCGATGATGAATTGACGAACCTCGTCGGCGACTTCCTGCAGGTCCTCGACCTTTAACTGGCGAAGATCGGAGGGCGAATTAATCTCGGATAAAAATCTCATAATGTACGACCGGCTGTTAGCCTGTCGGTTCGAACGGCGACCACCCCGTACCGCAGGCTTTCCAGCCTGTCGAACCCCCGACCACGACAGGCTGGAAAGCCTGTCGTACGAAAGCCGCATTTTACCAACCGAGCATCGGTAAATCCAACCAGCACGACCGAGGGCAGGCGGCACGGAAAAGGAGGTTCTTAGTGGGATACGCCTTTTTGAACGCGGATTGGACGGATTCGGCGGATAAAACCGGATGAATTCTATTTCTTTAGGGTTTAGCCGTAGTGACGGTTTCCTTCCGACTTTTCTTGTTTCGTGTGCTTCGTGTGTTTCGTGGTTTCGGCTTTGTTCGTGCAGGCCGTGCGATTTCGTGGTTTCAGTTCTTAAAGCCGAAACCACGAAGCACACGAAACAAGAAAAATCATATCCGCTTCTATTCGCGTGATCCGCGTTCAGAACCACCTCAAATCACCTATTCAAAATTCAGTAATAACGGTGACGCCGGCCCCTGAAAATGAATTCATATTCATCAATTCTTCCGCCCCGTCCGAAAGCGAGACCGTCTTGCCAACCAACTTCTCCGGCTGCAATCCACCGTCGCGGATCATCTCGAACATCTCGGGATATTTGTGCGCCTGCATTCCGTGACTGCCGATGATCTCCAACTCGCGCCCGATCACGAGGTCCATCGGGATCGGCGTCCGATGGCGGCCGGGCTCCATGATTCCGATTTGGACGTGTTTCCCGCGCTTGCGTAAACATGAGATCGAATCGAAGACCACATCCGGATCACCGAGGGCATCGATGGACGCATGAGCCCCGCCGCCGGTGAGATCTTTCACTGCGGCTGCGGCGTCGGAGATATCCGCCGAGTTGACCACCGCGTCCGCGCCGAGCGATCTTGCAAATTCGAGTTTGTCATCGGCGATATCTATAGCTACCACTCGCGCCGCGAGGCCCTTCGCGATCATGATCGCGGAGAGCCCGACGCCTCCGCAGCCCCACACGGCGATCCAGTGCCCGGGCCCAACTTTCGCCTGTTCCTTTACCGCGCGGAAAGATGTGATGAAGCGGCAGCCGAGGCTCGACGCGGTGACGAATTCGATCTCATCCGGCAGGCGCACGAGGTT
>DATLCA010000230.1:0-21353 GCA_035526605.1 Pyrinomonadaceae bacterium
GGTATCCGGTTTCGCATTCGAGCGAAGGCGAAAAAGTGTTGTGATCGCGCAGCTCGACGTTGATCGTGCGCCGGCCCCTCGCCAGATCGGTGACCATCACCCGCCCCTCAGGATGCTCAAGCGTAATCGCCATCTCCCTAATCAATCATTTTTGCGCGTCTCGAGCAACAAGAAGCGGCCGTTAGAGGCCGCTTCTTGTTGCTCGACGGTTCCGCAAAGCTTAACTCACTTTTTATCTGCTCCGTTCAGGTTCAAATGGAATCGAATGCAAAAGATTATTATTTTTCAGCAATTCCAGACACAAAATTTGTCGCTCCTGTTATCCCACCATCAAACAAGTAGTCGAGCCCTGAGTAAGTCACGTTAGACGTGCCTCCACCGTTAACGTGGAAATGGGGCGTCAACCAAGTCCCGTTCGGTGCGGGCGTCAGTATATACGGTGCGACAATGATAGCGCCTATTATCTGATCATCAGCCCCGCCATTGCCGTTCCTCAAGATGCCTTCTGTCCCAACCACGATGATCATTCCTCGGAAACTGACGCCGCCAATCGTCGTCAACTTTCCTCTCACAATCAAAATGCCGCCCCCTTCGCCGGAAATGGAGCAGTTGCCGTCACAAAAAGTCATGCCGCGTCCGGTTCCGAGAGTTCCAAACTGGCCTGTATTCAGATTTCCATTGTTAGCGATTATTGAGCTGGTGGGCGTATTCGTTCTCCACCAATTTATCTGCTGGTCCAGCAACGCGGGTGTTTTCTGCCAATCCGGGAGGTCTTCACCAACAACGGCAGGTGGGGGATAGGGATTTGGACATGACGGACATCCCTGTGGTGGATTATACCGTACAGTCGGCGGGGTTACGTTTGGCAAGCTTCCCGGGTATGACACGCCGATTGAAGGTACACAAACCGTCGGATGATCGGGATCACAACCGTTGTAACTTGGCCGACCGTTTCCGTTGTCGAAAACAGCGTTAGGGCCGTTCATCAAAATACCCGCCGCAGGAGGTACCATCGGAATAACGGATTTCTGGATAATCGCTTCAAGTTTTTTTCGAGCTCCGCCCGGCCCGTAGCCTGTGGATTTGATGAGCAGCCGCTGGGGTTCCTTGGGTGTAAGGCGCACGGCATACGAAGTAAGTGCCGACGCCCCGGAGGCGGGGACACTAAGTGGCTTAACTGGCATTGCCGGCGCCGCAGAAGGGCACGTTCCGGTGCTAGCACACAACCAAATGTCGCTGCCGACCATTCGGTATGCGGAAGACGTAAAGATGACAGCTCCGGTCGTCTCAATCCTACCTTTTATAACCCACGTCGGGTTATCCGGTGCGGCTAAACGCAGGTTGATGCGGAAATGTACGAGCTTCATCGGGGCGCCATTTCCCGTGTAAGTAAGCTTGAAGCTACCTAAGGCATTGGTTACAAAACTTGCACCTAGAAACCGGATTGGGGTTGTGGGATTCGGCGTATTTGGAACCCACTCAATCGTCGCGTAATGGCTCGGGTCCGGGGCCGCCCTGTCTATTTTGAGGGTAGGTTGAAATGTTACCGCATCAAGACTAAACCCCGAGCTGCTGTTCCCGAAGGTGTCGGTCGTGTCCGTTGAAAAGGCGATCTCCGTCTGCGAGTTGTCGGGATCGCTTACCCTTATCGTATATCCTCCACCCTCGGAGCCGAGAGAATATCCGGCGGTGCCATCTATCGGAGCAGTCCAAGGAGGAGATGCAACGGGCTGCCAATAGACAAGAGTTCCTCCGTCACGATTAACTGCGTCCCTGTAGTCAATAACAGGCGTTTGATTACGGAGAATATTTACCGCTGCTTGAATGCCGCTCTCCGCCGCGTAATACGCCTTCGTTTCGGAAAGAGCATCGGTCGTGTTCTTCGAATTCGAAGTCGTCGCGGTTATGAGGGCGATGGATGCCGTAACCAGAAGGAAGGTTACAAGTAACACCGTCGGCAATGCTGCACCCGCTTCACGGCAGCTTTGTTTTCTAGTAACACAATTCATCTTCCCCTCCTTCCCCGTGGGCTTGTTAAAGCCCTAGTATTGCCCTACTCCATATCGAGAATTACGCAGAGCGATATCTGATTCGACCGAAACATTTCTTGGACTACTCACATTCTGATCGGCTGCTAGTAATACCGTTAGCTTAATTGTTATTCGCGCCGTATTGTCGGTCGGCGTCATCACCTCAGTGAATGTGCCGTTACTCGCATAGTCGAAGTACCTGAAAGTGACAAGGCTCACTTGGTTGATAATACCCGCCGAGGAGCCGCCGTTTACCGCATCATATCGAACTATGGATTGAGACGCGGCGTCATAGTAGAACGTCACATCTTCCCCGGGATCGGCGGTCGTATCATTTAGATTGTTCGTGTTCGCGCGAAAATGAAGGCGGGTAGCGTTGCAGTCAGCAAGTACTAGTCCGTTAGACGCCAGTATTCCGCGCTTGAGCCCATACCCCGAATTACCGATTTCTCGAGACAATATATTGATCGCAGCCTGTGCGGATGTTATTGCGTCAGCGCGGCTGCGTTGGAACCGACCTGATTCGAGCTGATTCGTGAATATACCGATCGCTCCGGCAAGAATGACAAGGGTGACAACCATCGAAACTAAAAGCTCAACCAGAGAAAAGCCCACTGAACAGCCAAGGCTTTCGCGAAGCAACCTGCCATTGAGGGAAGCGTTATAGATAAGCGCGGTGGTCTTACTCATTTAACTAGTCGATCAATCGAACGCGCCGGAATGAAACCTTTGTTTTCAGGTCCTGCAGCCACCCCGACTGAGGCCTGTTCGGCGTTGCTTCGATCGTTATCTCCTTGAACCTGCAGCCAGCTTCCGGGACGGTGCTGGCGGTTTGGATACCGGAAGTATAAGGATCATTGTCAATGGTCACCGCAACATCGAACAATGTTCCATCTGCACTTGGAACTGCTGTTGCAACCGTTGTTTTTAAATGACCCGCAAGCAACGGGTCGGGGCTTATATGCTGATACTTCAAAGCCCGATAATACTCGACCTGCTTTTGCAATACGGTCAGCGCCTGCATGCGAATGTCATTGCCTCGGTTGAGTTTTATCGCCTGCGCGAATACCACGATCGTTCCGACACAAAGCACGATCAGGATTGAGCCGGCAACAATCACTTCCACAAGCGTGAAACCTCCGTCGGACGCCGGTCGCTCCTTTAATAAACTGTTCCGGTGTAGCATAAAACCATCCAATAAAGCGCCCATTCAAGAACAACCCGCTACAGTTGAAAGGAGCATGTTGTCATTGATTTCAAGCCCCGTACTGATAGCCGTCCCACCGGGTGCGCCGAAAGTCGGAGGTACTTGATTCCCCCCTAACATATTTACCGTGCCGGTTGGAGTAACATACACCTTGTTGGCATCACGGTTAGTCGGAGAAACCGAGCAGGATCCATTGCAGACCAAAAACCCCGGGAAAGTCGTCGTGGTCGCCCCGTCGTTCGCGGTCACTTCACCTCGCTGATTAAAGGAAACAGTGGCGGGCAGCCGAAGAGAAATTCCGTCAATCGTTATGTTCTGCCCAACCATATTGGTCGTTTCTACTTCGCCCGATTCCGGCGTGCCGTTCATATCTTTATCGATCCACAGGGCGAATGAATCGGTATTAACGACAACCTTAGCCTTGTTCACTTCACACTCGGCCCGCCGTTTTACGGAGTCGAAGCGGGCGCGTTCAAACGCGGTCTTCAACTGCTGAGCGGTATTCTGGCGTGTCAACTGTTCATTCGCGCCGCCTCGTTGTATCAGCGCGAACCCGGCCATGATAGCGATCACGACTATGACGACGAGCAGTTCTATAAGCGAGACGCCCGCCTGGTGGGAGCCGGATTGGAAAGAGTCAACCATTTTTTGAAGTCGGTGATCGGCCGGCTGCGCGATCGTGAAATTAACTGTGTAAAGCCTCGATGCTTTCAAACGCGAAAAAGTTTGAAAATCTATCCATGTCCCAAACGGCCGGCTAGTTCGAACATCGGACTGTAGAGCGCCGCGATTATAAAGCCTACGAACAGGCCGACCGGAACGATTGCAAAATTCTGAAACCAGAACAGCACGGCTTCGAGTTCCCGCTCGGCTCGCGTCTCAACGACTTTCGCGAAATTGTGAAACGTGTTTTGCATGTCCGCGGTCTTTTCGAACGTCAGCAGAACACCGCCGAACTCCTTTCCCATCAGAAACGGATACGGGATAAAAAGCTTGTACAAGTCCGTCGACTCGGTCATGAACCGATGCCGCACGTGCATCAGCATTTGCGCGTATTCGGGATTGGTCGAGGTCTCCGCCGCGACGAGAAACCGTTCCGTCATCGATGGAATTCCCGAAGAGAGCATCGCCAGGGTCCGGAGTGTCTGCGCCGCATAATAATGGCGAAAGAACGGTCCGAAAACCGGCGCCCGAAGTGACGCAACCTTTAGCGCGTCGCTTCCGGCGGGCGATTGCGCCCAGCGCCAAAAATACAGAAGGCCGACGATGGCAACGCCGACGGTCGCCATGCCCCACCAACTGATAAGAAAATCGGACGCACCGATCATGATGCGCGTGATGATCGGAAGCTTCGCGTCCTCGCCGACCAGCAGCGATGTGTAGAGCTCGACCATCTTCGGCATCACGAAATAAAGCACGACGGCGACCGAGATGATACAAAACACGACAACGGCGATCGGATACATCAACGCCGAACGGATGCTCGCACGAATCGCCTCGGCCTTTTTCTCGGCTTCCGCAAAACGATGCAGCGTTAGGAGAAATGCGCTCTTGCTGACGCCGCTGTCCGCGTCGGCCGCCGTACCCACCTCTTCGCCGATCCGCAGCGCGCAAATGAACGTGATCGGGAAAAGAGGCTCGCCCTTATGATCGAGCTGCGCCGAGAATGCCTCGGAAAGACTTCGTCCGTTAATGATGAGGTCGCTCGCGTCGAGCAGGGCGTCGGAAAGCATTTTGTTCGTCTGGGCAAACGCCAACAGCCGGCAGACCTGCGTCGGACTTTCGCCGACCTCCATCAAGTCGCCGAACTGTTCGGCGAGCGTCGCGAATTCTATGCTGGTCGGACGACGATTCTTTTTTCGCGGCCCGCGGCGCTCGCGTATCGACTGAACGCTTATGCCGGCTCGCTCGAGCTCGTTCGCAGCGAGCGCGGGATCTTCGGTTTGCACGAAACCCTTCACCTGCGCGCCCAGGGAATCGATACCGCTGAAGCTAAATCCTCCATCAGAGAGGGTCACCTCGCCGGGCCCAAAGCTTCCAACACGCGCCGTGCGGCCAACCTCCGGCGCGACATGGCGCGCTGCCGAACCCAAAGGGCGAATCGCTCCGCTACCCCGAGCGCCCGCGCCATTTCCCGATATCTCGTTCAACTCGTTCATCGCTTATCTAACCTTTACCAAATGCCTCGTAACGCTCGATGGCTTCCTGCGCCGCGCGGGATTGGTCGTCGATCGCGGCCTGCTCGAATTCCCGGTTCGTAAACTGCCGTTTGCTTTCGACCAAGCCGAGAACGGCGGCAACTTCCATTTCCGAGGTCACACCGGCAAGCACTTTCTGGCGCGCCACGTCCTTCATCGGCATGAGGTACCCGGCGCGGACCGCCTTCTGCACGACGTCCCGGGCGGTGAGGCTGCGGTCCTCGACCCACTCTTTCACCTCGTCGTTGAAATAGAGCAGCTCCGCCATCGCGGTTCTGCCGCGCGTTCCCTTGTTGAAGCAGTCGGGGCAGCCGACGCTCTTGTAGACTTCTTTCTCGTAGATCTCGGAAGGATGCGGATCGACGATCCGGCATCGCTCGCAAAGTTTTTTGATAAGCGCCTGCGCGAGGATCAGATTCAAACCCGTCGACAAATTCTCTCTCGGCAGGCCGAGCTGAAACATTCTCGACAAAGTGTCCTCCACGCTCGCGGCGTGAAAGGTGGACAATACAAGATGGCCCGTCAGAGCGGCGTTGATGGCGACCGACGCGTGTTCGGACGAACGCAGCTCGCCGATCCCGATAATATCGGGGTCCGCACGCAGGCACGAGTAGAACGCATCCCACCACGTGAACGGCGTGTTCGGCCGCAGGCTCATCTGCGTACGGAACGGCGACCGGATCTCGATCGGTTCGCCGATCTCGATGATCTTGAAACTATCCGTTTCTTCGAGTGCGGCGTAGATGGACTCGAGCGTGTTGGTCTTACCCGAGCCGGTCGCGCCGGTTACGATCAGAATGCCCCGCTTCTGTGTATATGCCGCGCGAAGATCGGCGATCTGGCGCGGTAGAAAACCAACCTCGTTGAGATCGCGGATCGGTTTCAACTGCGATCGGAGGACGATCGACGGGGCGTACAGGGTCGGCTGCGAAACGAAACGGAGCTCGACCTCCGCGGTTCGCCCATCGCGAAGCGCCCGGACCTTCACGGTCGAGTCGATGTCCTTGAACTTCATCTGCGTGGCGTCCTTGCCGGACGTTTCCGCCATGCCCATGCAAAGTTGTTTGATCTTTACGAAAGGGATGTTGTCCCACCGCACAAACATCTCGCTGTCGTACCTGAACCGAATTCGCCCCATCGGCTGGCCGGCCTCGATGTGCATGTCGCTCGAACCCGACCGGAGAAATTCCATCAGGATCAAACGAATGAATTCCTGCGTCGTGAGCTCGGCCTCGTTGCGGCGGATGTTCCGCTCGTACTCGTCACGGTCCGTAAGGTCGATCCATTCTTCCGACTGGTCCGCGAGGTCCGCTTCACTCGCGGCGTTGGTCGAGTAGGCTTCTTCGGCGGTTAGGAAGGTTTTTCCTTCGCCCCAATTCTTTGTTTTCTGCGACTGCTTTTTCTGCTGGTGCTCGAGCACGATCGACTGCGTCCGCTCGTCGTAGATGTGCGAGTAAAGGTATTCGAAAAATGAATCTTCGAGCTGGACGAATTTGACGTTGAAAGGGCTGACGCGCAAAGCGTGGACGACACCGTTGCGGTGATCGCCGTTGCGGATCTGTACGAGCCCGACTTCGAAATGTGCCGCGTCGAGTGCGCCGCTCCACACATTCAGGACGATGGCCCGGTAGCGGCTCGATGATTCGCGATTGAGATATTCGGAGAGCTTTTGAAGATCGTTGATGCTGTATTTTTTCTCAAAACCAGGTTCCGCGGCCGGAGAAAAATTTGCGGGAGCCTGAGCCCACTGTTCGTCCGTACCGGGCGCCCCGTCACGTTCCGACTTGGGCAGCTCTTGTTCGCACTCGTCGATTATTTCGACAAACCTCTCGTCCTTTAATTCCTCGCTCGACATATGAAACTACAAACTACATTCGTATGACGGTGCCCCCATGAATAATTGCGTAAAAATCACACCGGCCCGGACAAGTTCCTAGTTGTCCTTTTTCGGCGGCACCACCTGTTTCGGCTCGGCCTTCTTCGAACGATCGAGCAGTTCCGGGGTCAGCGAAGGCGGAGTCGTCGTCGCGCCGGGCACCGTCACGGGTTCGATAGCATCACCGTACGGGATGACCGAAACCGAGATCGCAAAGTACAGCCGGTTGATCCGCGCGTCGCGAATTCGACGTTTGAACAATTGGCCGATGATCGGGATATCGCCGAGTCCGGGAGTTTTCAAAACCGTTTTGCTGTCCTGGTCCACGGTAAATCCCCCAAGGATCGCCGTCTTATCTTCGCCGAGCAGCAGCTGCGTCTGGACGGATCTCTTACTGATCGCCGGAATTCCCTGTGCGGTCACCGACGAGTCGACATCGTTTGCGGCAAGCCGCATATCGAGGGTTACCGCAACCGGGTTACCGTTTTCGTCGTCGATCACGTACGGGGTGACTGCCAGATTATTCGACGCATCGACGAATGTGATACTGCCGACTCCGCCGAGTGAGCTGTCGATAACGATCGGCAGTTGCCGACCTACCTCGAGCGTCGTACACAGTCCGTCCAGCACGGTTGCGAATGGCCGGGATTTGACGGATATCACGCCGTTTTGCTGAAGGGCGTTCGCCTGAACATTAAAATCGAAAGTTCCGATGATCGCCGAAAAATCGAACAGTGTTCCCGCCCTACCGACTGTATGTCCGAAGATGCCGCCGTTGGGATTATCGGCCCCGTTTCCGCCAAGTATCGTGGTCTGTACGCCGATGTCACGAAGCAGGTCCTGGTTCGCGGAATAGACAAGGCCCTTGATCACCACCTGGAACGGTGGGCGGTCCGCGCGCGAAACGATCTCGTCGATCAATGCATGTTCTTCGGCGGTCGCTCTGATAACCAGAATGTTCCGGCCGGGGATTTGAGTTACAAAGCGGTTGGTCCGCCTCTCTTCGGTTTGGGCCTGCCCGCCGTCGCTGGCTTGACTGCTCTGCGTCATGGACCGGATCCCGAGAATCTTCTCTATCTCGATGATCAACTTATCGAACCGGCTGCCGCCCTGCGACGCAGCGGTTTCGCCGTTTTGGGAGCCTCCGCCCGCACCGCCTCCCGAACTCGCACCGACACTTCCACCGCCGCTGCAGCCGCCCTGTTGACCCGAGCCCTGGCTTCGGCCGGCGAGGTCTACCGTGCCGCCCGACGTTCGCTGCAAAAATCTAAGCTTTAAGAACCTTGTCGTAACATCCGCGCCGTCCTGGAGCTTCGGCAGGTCGCTGTTCTGGATCAGCTCGATGGTGTTGTCGGTGATACATCGCGCCCGAACGCCCGACACAAAGAGTTGCGACCGGAGCAGAACGTTCCATGGAATGCTTCCCGTTTTGATGTTGATCGGCAGGTCCCGGAGTTTCGGGCCCATCAGAAAATTGATGCCGTAACGATTGTGGATCTGATTTAGAAGTTCATCGAGAGTGAGCTCGGTCGTTTGTGCAAAACTGATATCGCGCCCGACGAACTTGGGATCGCAGTAGTTGCCATCCGGAGGGGGCGGTACAAATCGAGTACTATTCCACGTGGCATACGAGGCTTCGGTCAGCCTTTCTATCATCGACCCAGCGACGTCCAAGCTCGGCTGCCCGGAACTGCCGCTGGAAACTCGCGGGCTCTGCACGGCTTCGAGAGTCGAAGCACTTTCTTCCGGAAGCTCGGGCCAGACGCCGACGACGGGGGACGAGAAAGAATTACGCCCGATTCCGACGGACATAACCGGCTTCGGGGCTTCCACTCGTTCGTAAACTCCCGGTGCGGAGGCGGTCACTGCATACTCCCCAAAGAAGCTCAATGTGACCAGCACGGCCAAAGATAAGACGATGAATTCTCTAATGCGTTTCATGGTGTTGCTCCGCAATTGCACCCGCCCTGATCTAGATATTCGACTCTCCTCCGAATTCTGTAATGCTATCGACGTATCTATCGCGGTTAATTCGCTAACCGCGAATCCGGGGCCTGGCATGCCTCGCTGCTGGAATACGATTTCCTTCTGACACCGTCCTGAAAGGTGAACACGACCTCGCTTTGATCAAATCCGCTGAGCCATCCGTTCGCGAATCGGGTCCCGGCGGGAAAACTAAAAGTCTGACAGAGCGAGACCGAAAACAGCATCACTTCGGCCGCTCGGTCGCCGCCGCTCGCAAAACCGACGGGCACCAGGTCCTCGACCGCAAGGACCTCCGACTCGGGGACGACGAACTCACCTCTTTTTTGCCGGTCGAGCCAATCGTCGTGTCTTGCCTTGACGTTATATTCAACCATGCCCGATGCTGCGGGGATCTGCGACGCAGTCCGCTGAGTCGAAACCGTTCTGCCCGCGGCACCCGTGATCGAAGTGCTTGGAGCGGCCGATGATGAAGGCGTTTGACTCGAGGTTTGCACCGTGGTGGCGGCAACTACATTTCCGCTCAAGCCCGCACGGTCGAGGAATGGATTCAGAACTTCCCCACTCGTCGGCAGAGCGTCGAAAGCCAGCGCCTTTGCGAGGTCGGTCTGGATCTTGGGATCGATAACTATGACCGGTGCGGCGACCCCCGAGTTGGCGGCCGCTTCGCGACGGTCACCGACGGTCGCAAACATCGTCCAGGCGACGAGCAGTATCAGGACCCCTAAAAACGAGGCGACAAATAAGAGCCCGAGGCGCGTCGACAGGCGGTCTCTGACGGGCATTCCGGGATTGATCGTTCGTACTGCCTGCATCAGTTGGCGGCCTCCATCTTGTTGTTCGCCGCGACCTCGACCGGTATCGCCGGCATTTCCGCAGGCGGCGGGGCGTGATACGCGACAAGTGTGAAGCCCGCCGAAACATCCGACTTTAACGAGACGACCGAGAAATCGCGCACGAGCAGTATCCGCGGCATGCGCGAAATGTCCGCGAAGAAATTTACGACACGCGGATAAGGTCCTTTCACGATCGCCGGTATCTCGCGCTCGTAAAGCTTTTCCGCGTTCGGCGATTTGATCGACTCCTTGACCGCCATCAACCCGGTGAGCGTGACGCCGTTGCGTTGCGCCGCCATTTCTACCTGGCCGAGCACATCCGCGACTTCGGTTTCCTGAGGCAGCAGCGGTTTCGCCTGATCATAAAGATCGACGATCTTTTTGAATTCGGCGCGGAAGTGCGGCTCGCCGTCGAGCATCCTTTCGGTCTTGGTGTTTTCCGTCTCCTTCTTGATCACCACCTGGCGATACTCTTCGTTCGACTGCGCCCATCCCGCCAAAAAATAACTGTAGAAGAGATACCCGATCCCGATCGAGACCGCCGCCATGACGGCGAACGTGATGATGGGGCCGTGCCGCTCCGACTCGGAGATGACCACATCGCCGATGTTGCCGAGGCTGGATTTTTGCACCTTTCTCATAAAACTCGATTTCCCACTTTCGCTACTTCGCGACCGGCTGGGGCGCGGGTGCCGCTGCCGCATTGGTCGGAGCCGCTCCTGGTTTGGCCGGCGCCGCGGCCTGGAATTCACCCATCGGAATGTAATTCCCCTTCATGCTCCAAACGATTATTCCGGGACGCGCCTGATTGGCCTGCAGCGCCGACCCGGCCATCACCGGGGCGGCCGCCTGTCCACCCGCGGGTACCGGCACGACCGGTGCGCTCTCCTGGACCTCGTACGCCAGACTTCCGAAAAGCCGCGAACCGCTCTCCGGGCCTCCCGCAAATTCGAGCGACTTCAGGAACGACGCGACCGCATCCTTGTTCCGCGCATAACCCTTCATCTCGACGGCCCCGGTCGGCAAAAGCTTCATGTCGGAAATAAAAAATGACGGATCGACCGTGTATGGATAATTCGAATTGAGTTGATAAAGCATGCCGATGCCGACCGGCTGCTGTCGCCTAAGCCTGCTCACCTGCTTTATGAATTCCTGGTACCACTTCAGATTAGCCTCGTACGAATTTCGGCGATCGAGCGCCGGCTTCAGCTCTTGGGTGCGCGCCGTCGCCTGCGCGTCTCGGATGCCGGTCACGATTCCGGTAAAGATCAATCCGCCGAGCAAAGCGAGAAGTACGGCCGCCGTCGCGACCGGCGGCGCAAGCACGGTAAAGATCGCCCGGTTGCGTCGCTGCTTCGCGAAGACTTCCTCACCCAAACGTCGTTGGTCCTGTTCGCTGTCGGCAAGAACCAAAAGATCCTCGGCCAGATCCGCCTGGGGCAGGATTGCGGCTCCGACCGGTGCCGCATCGCCGAACGCAAACGACCCGAGAAGCAGGCCCCCGGCCATCGCTTCGTCCATCGGTGCCTCGAGATGAAAAACTTGTATCCCCGTGGTCGCCGCATGCTCGGCAGCGACCGGCGGGATCGTCGTCGACAGATCCGGCTCCGAAGCCCAGACGACCTGGGCGTATCCGCTGAGCTGAAGCTGTTCCAGCTTCTCTTTGGAAAGTTGCAGCGATAGCTGGTTGAACGCTTCGCGGACGTATGATTCGAGCCGGCCGTCGACCTCGTCCTCTGCGGCCGGTTTGGCAAAACGGCCCGCCGCCTGATTCCCAAGCTGCGCAATGTCCTTCGGCGCGAGGAATCCGTGTTCGCTGAACAGGCCCGCCGCGGGGCTCCACAATCCGAACCGGAAGCCGGAGCGGCCGATAAGAATAAACGCGGTGACCTCGGATTCCTTACCCGCCCGCTGAACCAGCTCCCCTTCTTTTACCGCCGTCAGAAAGTACCGGGCGGCCGTTCTCACAGGTGTCTCGATCGTGAGATCTATTTGCAAAGCGGAACGATCCGGCAGCAGCGCCCGAACTCTCTCGCGTGCCGCCAGCACGTGCGCTCGCGGGACCTCGGTCATCGCCACAAGACCGTTCGGAAGTCGTCGTATAACGCACGCCGTGTCGTCGAGGGACGTTTCGAACAGAGGATGATTGTCGATTCCCAAAACGACCTGTTGCTCGGCCGTGATCAGCCATTCCAAAAGGCTTCGATCATCGAGCGCAAGCCGGTCACCGCTGAGCGCGAGTATCCGCGTCCGCTCTGAAAACTCCGGCAGCGGCGTCAGAAAATATGTGTCGCGGGAGATCGTAAGACTGCCGGCCTGGCCGCCACGCCGCAGATTGATCGCCTGCGTAAGATTGAAATCCGACGTGAACCTCTCGACCTCGACTTCCCAATTTCCCGATCCGTCCCGGCTCGTCGGCCACGCGGCGACGACGCGCCCGTCGGGGTTCCACGAAACCGCGAGCTGATCGCGTGAATGGGCGCGGCTGTTTCGCTCTACCGTATTGTCGAACTGGGTTGCGCCGAACTTGGTTCTCATAGCGTGAACTCTTCTTTACCGGTGGTCGTCACCGGCCCCCGTTACTCTTACCCTCGCGTGCGGCCGGATCCCTCCGCCGGCTTCCTGACTCGGCGCCGCGGCCCCTGAAAACGGAGCATGCGACGCATGACCGCGGCCGACGAGATCCAACAGCTCCTTCGAATTCGAAGAAATCGCAAGGGCCGTCTCGAGCGTGATGTCGCGCTTGCGATACAGCGCCGCCAGCGATTGGTTGAGCGTCTGCATTCCAAACTTGTCGTTGCCGGTCTGCATCATCGAATAGATCTGGTGGATCTTGTCTTCGCGGATGAGATTCCTGACTGCGGAGTTCGGGATCAATATCTCCATCGCCATGACGCGTCCGGTTCCCGAGCTGTTGGGCAGAAGCGCCTGGCACATGATCCCTTCGAGAACGTTGGAAAGCTGCGTGCGGATCTGCGGCTGCTGATTCGCCGGGAACACGTCGATGATGCGCGTGATGGTCGAAGCTGCGGTGTTCGTGTGAAGCGTCGCGAGGGTCAGGTGCCCGGTCTCGGCGACGCGGAGGGCCATCTCGATCGTTTCCAAGTCCCGCATCTCCCCGACGAGCACGACGTCCGGATCCTGACGCAAACCCGAGCGCAGCGCCTCGGCAAACGAGAATGTATCCGCGCCCAACTCGCGCTGGCTGACGACGCAGCTCTTGTGTGTGTGGAGGAACTCGATCGGATCTTCGATCGTCAGGATATGCTCATGCCGGCTCGAGTTTATCCGGTCGATCATGGTCGCCAGCGTCGTCGATTTTCCCGAACCCGTCGGCCCCGTCACGAGGACCAGGCCGCGCGGCTTGCGGCAAAGATCGGCAACGACGGAAGGCAGTCCGAGATCGTCGAACGTTCGGATCAGGTAAGGGATCGCGCGATATACGGCTCCGACCGTTTCCTTTTGGTTAAAAATATTCACCCGGAAACGGGACAAGCCCTCGAGTCCGATCGAGAAATCCAGTTCCTTTTTCTCGTCGAACTGGCGCTTCTGCTCGGCGGTCAGGAAAGACGACGCAAGCCGCTTCGCATCGTCCGGCCCTAGTACCCCGCGGTCCGCAAGAGGCTGAAGCTTGCCGTTTACCCGGACCTGCGGCGGCGAATCGACTCTCAGATGCAGATCCGAGGCGCCCAGTTCAATCGTCCGTGTTAGGAGTTCTGTAAGTATTTCTCGGGCGTCACCGTTGGCACTTATCGCGCTCATACAACCTCGCTAAAACAGTTCCGAGTAACTAACCCTGACATTGGCCACAACAAACCTCTCGGAATCGTAAGTGGAAGAAACTTATCCCATCCTGATCCCTGATCCTCTTAGGAAAATACTAAACAAAGGGTGTTTTAGGTTCTGCATTTGTACGCTACACGGAACCGGCTGTCAACATTTTTTTTCGCGGGATCACCTCCAGTAAACAAGTTAAACGCCTGACGTCTCTTGGCCGGCCGCATAATTTTTGTATCAATTCTCGAAAAATCGGCTACAATTCCGACCGACCCTTATCACCCTTCCAAAGTCCGCTGGAATCCGATGCCGGAGCGTGACCGCATAGCTGTCCCCCACAAGCCTGAACCCGAACGTATGCAGCGGCTGATATTCGGGCGCCTTACGCTAATCTTTCTGCTCCTGCTTGCGAGCTGGTGGTGGACCGGAAGTTATTTGCACCGATCAACCGACACGTTCCCGACGACTCTCTTTTTGTTTTTTCTGGTTTCGATCTCGCTCACCGGCATCTACCACCTCGTCGCGCATTTCAGCCGCAATTATTTCCGGCAGCGCCGGATCCAGTTCTTCGTCGACGTCCTGCTCATCACGTGGCTGGTCTGGGAAACCGGCGACATCAACTCGCCTTACACGTCGCTCTACATCGTCTTGATCTGCGTGTCCGGGTTCGTTCTCGGCAAGGCCGAATCGATCGCGATCGCGGTCAGTGCGGCGGTGTGCTTTATCACGATGTCGGTGCTTACGGGCCAGGTGGTCGTCTATTCGATTTCGGGGAGCGTCGCGCCGTCGAGGTTTGTGCAGACAGTAGCGTTCAACACGGTCGCGATCCTGATCGTGGGCCTGCTTGCCGCGCGGATCGGGGAACGAAAGCGGATCGACGAACAGCTCCGCCGCAGCGAGGAAAGCTTCGCCGATCTCAACATCCTTCACGAGCGAATCGTCCAGTCGGTGAGCACCGGACTGATCACGACCGATCTGGAGGGAACGATATATGGTTTCAACCGCGCCGCCGAGGCGATCTCGGGATTTGCAGAGAGCGATGTCGTCGGCCAAAGCCTTCTAACCATCTTCGGGGAAACGATACGAAGAAAGATCGACATCTGCCTCGGCTCGGTCCAAACCGCTGAATTTTCAAGCGAGCATTTCGAGGCCGAACTGACGCGCCTCGGCAATAAGAAAGTGACGGTAGCCTGCTCCGTCTCACCGCTGTTGCGCCGGACCGGTCACGTTTCCGGTCTGATCGTCACGTTTCAAGACATCTCTCAGTTACGCGCTCTGGAAGAGTCGCTCCGTCGATCCGACCGACTTGCTGCGGTCGGACGAATGGCCGCCGGGCTTGCCCACGAGATCCGTAATCCGCTCGGATCGCTGAGCTCGTCACTTCAGTTTTTGCGCCAGCGCGCCGAGCGGGGCTCGGAGGAAGCGTCGCTGATGGATGTCGTGTTGCGCGAGGCCGAGCGTCTCAACGCAATCATCACCAATTTCCTTTCGTACGCCCGGCCGCCGGCCGACGCGCTGCAACATGGAGGGAACGATCCCACCGACATCGACGCCGCCATACGCGACTGCCTCGTCCTTATAAAACACAATCCGAAGGTGAACGGATCGCATCGGTTCACTTACGAGCCGGCGGGCGAGCGGCTAAGATCGCGGATCAGTGAAACGCAGCTCAAGCAGGTCTTTTGGAATCTGATGCAGAACTCGATCCAGGCAATGCCGGATGGCGGCGACATCATCGTGAAGCTGAACGAGATCGCCGGAAAGAGGATCCAGATGGTCGTCCAGGACACCGGGCCGGGTTTCACGAAGGACAGTCTCGACCAGCTTTATGAGCCATTCTCGTCCGCCGCTTCCGGGACAGGACTGGGTCTTTCGATAGTCCACAAGATCGTAGAGGAAAACGGCGGGCGCATCGACGTCAACAGCATAAATGGAATCGGTACGAAAGTCGTCGTCGAGCTGCCGAGTTGAAACGGGACGATTCGCCGCAGCATGACAAATTTACTGCAGCTGCCAATTGACGACTAACAACTGACGTCTGACGACCGACAACGGATCAAAAATGGCCGAGCTCTTAATAGCAGATGACGAGAAAGGCTACCGCGAGGTGCTCCGGGCGATCTTTGCAGATCAGGGCCACACGGTGCACACGGCCAACGACGGACGTGCCGCACTCGCGCATCTCAAGGAGCAACCTTGCGATGTAGTGATCTCGGATGTTCGGATGCCGGATATGGACGGCATCGCGTTTCTGCAGGCGGCACGCGCATTTTATCCGGAGATCGGGATCGTCCTCATGACCGCGTTCGGCACCATCGATACCGCACGCGAAGCTTTCAAGCTCGGCGCCGACGATTTCATCCAGAAGCCATTCAACAATGACGAGCTTAGATTGATAGTCGAGCGCGCTCTAGAGCGTCGGGCGATGCTCCACGAAAACAGAGCTCTCCGGACCGCGCAGCGCAGAGTCGGCAGCACGGCGAACATTGTCGGCAGCTCAGAAGCGATCCGGCGTTTGCATGAGCAGATCGGAGCGGTCGCTCGGGAGGAGGCGACGATCCTGATAACGGGTGAGTCGGGCAGCGGCAAGGAATTGGTCGCACGTGCGATCCACGATCTGTCGGACCGCGCGGAGAAACCTTTCATCCCGATAAACTGCGGAGCTCTCACCGAGACGCTCCTCGAAGCGGAGCTTTTTGGATTCATAAAAGGATCGTTCACCGGCGCCGCGCAAAGCCGCGCGGGTATGTTCGAGTCCGCCGAAAAAGGCAGCATTTTTTTGGATGAGATCGGGGACATGTCGCCGGCGATGCAGGTGAAAGTTCTTCGCGTGTTGCAGGAGAGAAAGGTGCGCCGGATTGGCGCCGGCGCTGAGACGTGCGTCGACACGCGCGTGCTTGCGGCGACCAATCGCGACCTTGGGCCCTTGGTCGACGAAGGAAAATTCAGGCGAGATCTTTTTTACCGCGTCTCCGTGATACCGATCCGTGTACCGTCGCTGCGGGAACGGCGCGAAGATATCCCCGAGCTTGCGTTGCACTTCGTCAACCGGTTCTCGGCGCGCTCGGGCAAACAGATCTCGATAACGGATGAAGCACTTTCCGCGCTGCAAAATCGCTCCTGGCCCGGGAACGTCCGCGAGCTCGAAAATACTATCGAGCGCGCCGTCGCTTTCACTCCGTCCGGCGAATCGATATCGCTCGCCCATTGCGTCGAACAATCACACGGCAACGGCCATCAACCCGCACATCTCCCGATCGACGGACTGCATCTTCCGGCGCATCTAAACAGCCTGGAAAAAAGTTACGTAGAAGAGGCCCTAAGCCGCTGCTCGGGAAATCAAACCCGCGCTGCGGAGCTTCTGAAGATCCCCGTGCATTCCTTGCGACATTTATTGGATAAACATGAGCTACGGTGACGTTTTGCCGGCTCTGGTTTGGAAGTTTGAAAGGATTCGCGGTGCACCTTCGGGTTTCAAGTCGAACGGTGAGAGGTAGCGCTGGTCGGTACGGGAGATGTGCACGAGCCGTTCCAAACCTTCGTCATGCGCGAGCTGCCAGCTTCTCGCCTGCTTCTCATTTATAAGTAAAGCGCCTTCATACTCCGCGTCCGCTCGCCCATAATCGCCTCGCTCCCTGAGGAACGATGCGAAGGCCGTTTTCAAGAAAACCGAACGCGGAAAAATGCGAAGCGCCTCTTCAAAGGCGGCAAGCGCGTCCCCCGTGTGCCCGGCGCGTTCGTGCATCTTCGCCAACGCAAACAGCGCGGTAGAATTTGCCAACCCGCTATCGATCGCAAATTTGAACTGGGGTATAGCTTCCTCATCTCTACCGCGGAGGTAGAGTTGCTGGCCGTAATAAAATCGGAACATCGGCTCCGAGGGATCGATCGCGATCGCATTTTCTATTTCAGTCCCGCGAGTGCCCTCGTCCGTCGCATTCAACGAATTCGTCATGTGTCGAACGCCGTTGACGCGGATAATGCAGAATACGATCATCGCCAGCGAAACAGCCACGACCAAAATCGGAATAACATTTCTCAGGCGGGCATCTATTTTCTCCTCCGAGGTAAACACGCCGCGCGAGGCAACAGCCAACAAAAAGAAAAAGCAAATCCCATTTGCCGGCATTCGAAATGAATAGGAGCTGGCACCCGACGCTACGAAGAATGCGGCCATGCCCGAGAGCGCACCTAACGTTAGCAGCGACGCCCTCCGCGTGCAGGCTAGCCAGAACATGTAAGCGACGCCCACGAGAAGCCACCCAAAAAGCAGTGCCCCGATGATCCCCAATTCGGCGAGGATCTGCAGATATTCATTGTGTGCCCGTTCGGGAATTAGGTCTTCGTTGATCTCGAGGATCGGATCGTTCGGATCACGAGCCGACAAACTTTCCCGAAGTGATTTGTACCTGGCAAAGTAGTTGTCGGCCCCGATCCCGCGGATGGGCTGATACTTAAAACCCTCGACGGCGAGACCCCAGAGCAATACTCTAGCCTCAGCGCTTTTCACGCTCGAGTCCTCCTTTGCCGACATGCGTTGAAGCACATTGGGCTGGTCTTGCGACTGGAAGGGGACGAGAAAAAAGATCGCAACGAAGAGAAACGATAATAAGGTCGCAATCCATCGTTCGGGATTCCGAACTTCACGGCCAACCACCCGGCTGAAAAACACAAAGATCGCCAAACCTATCACGCCCGCGGCGAGCATGGTTCTGGAGGTTGTCGCGAACATCGCCGCCCAGGAAAACGCGGCGACGAGCAAAGCGAGTCGCGACCACTTGGGAACAGCTTCAATCCAACACGCCACGAAAACGGGAAGCAGCGTGACGATCGCTTCGGCGTACGAATAATATCGCTCGTTGAAAACTTTCGTCGCGGCCGCGTCCTTCATCGCGTATTCGGCTAAGCAAGCAAGGCTTATCGCGAACAAGACTGTTCCAAGCGCCTTCAGCATTGTCCGTTCGGTGCGGCGGCCACGAATCGCTTGCCGAATCGAAACAAAAAACGCGAGATAGCAGGACCATAAAAGGGAGTGATGTAACGCACTCCGCCACGACATCGACCAGATTGCGGAAAGGAAGCTCCAAGAGATAAAAAGCAAAATGGGCAGAGCGGTAAATACGAATTCCCGAAACGAGATGGAATGATCCGGAAAGGATTGTCGGCTTATCAAACCGTGGACGGTGGCGGCAAGCACCACGATCGCCAGTGCGAGTTCGACGGACCAGCGATAGCCGAGCATTGGTGCGAGGGGGAGAAACGCGGACCCCAAGCCGACCAAAAGCATGGCCGGCCAATACGAGATAATTGTCGGAAAAAGTGATTCGCTCGTATTGGTCATCGATGAAGAATTGCGGAAAAAAAAGCAGAACCGGAAATACCAGTTCTGCTTGCGTGGGGCACCAAATATTCCGGCTACGTATTCGTCAGAACCGCTTATTGGATCGCGGCGATCGATGTACCCGTTATAGCTCCAGTTCCGGAAGCGCAATCAATCGTATCGTTCGGCGCAGCGAAAATCACACCTTGCTGTGCAACCGCGAATGATCTATCACCTGTGGTTCCGAGTGTGGTGGGATGAGCCTCTGCACAATAAACTTGGGCGGCGGTTGACGCGACCGCAAATCCATATCCGCTCTTACTGCCTGCGCCCAACGTATCATCAATTAGATCTACGCCCGTTGCGGCAAGTGCTCCGATAGTGGTGGCGTAGTTGGTATTTTGGCCAACCGTAGCCTGATACGTGGCTTGCGCACTGTGGACCGTTCGCAGCGACGAGATCGCGCTCGCTTCGTTCGCTGCACGACGTGATGCGAGCAGGTTCGGGATAGCGATGGCGGCGACGATCGCGATGATGATCACAACTACGAGCAGTTCGATGAGCGAAAAGCCCTTTTCATTTTTATTCGACTTCATATTTCTAATCTCCAAGGGGGTTAAATATTTTTCTAGTTTTGGCGAGCAGACATGGATAGCCGGGTTTCTCTCGAGACCGGATACAACTTCCTCAATTGATCGCTTGGCAAAAACCTTCGCAACACGTGTGCCCCTTGGGCCGGGGGTGGCGGACTTCGCAGTTAGCCGCTACGGGGACAACCGCTTAGCGATCAGCGGCTCAGGCGGCAGCGTCTTGCGGCGCGGCAAAAAAGTGAGACTTTCTTTCACGTCGAGTAAGAGAAAGTCTCACATTATGTGTCCCGGTTTGGGGAGATGAAGTTGAGATATGTTCGCGCAGTGGGCGTCGCCGTTATCTTTGAACCGTAAAAGTTTCGGTACAGTCGCTCCAAACTTTGGACGGACAATTGAAGAGCTCCGGCGCGTTTTCGCGAGTGAGCTGTTCGATCGTCACGTAGGTCTCGGTGGTTCCGTGCGTAAGTTGCGTCCAACCCAGTCGTGCCCGGTTCCGCCAGACATACCCGTACGCCGAAGCCTCGTCCTTCGCCATGAGGTGCTGAGCCTCGTGAAGAAGGATCATCGCGCGCTCGGTGTCGTCGGCGGGCCTTGCGAAAAAATCGGGATAAAGGGTAACGATCTGAAACGGCAGATTCGTCGCCGCGAAAGCATTATCTTTGCGCGAGAGTCGGTTGAGCCAGTTGTCAGTCCGACGAAACGTGACCGTGTGCCGGAGCAGGAACGCTTCGGTCCCGAACCCCTTAGTCTGAAGTAGCTCAATCGCCCGATCGACGGACTGCTCTTCCTCAAAATAGAGGGGCGCGGAACTCGAGATCATCGTCAAATGGAAGGTAAGCAGGGCCAGCATTGCCGTAAGAGCGCTGCTGCGAAAGATCTCGAACACCGTCCGATCCGAATCTGTACCGGGGCAATGCGCTAGCGATCGACTCTGCGAGGTCTGCATACGTTTTTCGCGGGGAATTCGGGAAAAGGGCGGGCTGGACAGGATAGAAGCAAGAACGAGACCACTTACCGTTGTTCAGTGTACAACACGGGGGGTTCATTGTTCAACGGATATTTAGATGCGGCTTTGTGGAAGGGTAATGGTAAACCGCCGGGACCTCCCACGTTATGGAGCGGAGTTCAAAACGACGGCCCGCGTGCAGGAAAGACGATTTGACACATCAGCCTCGTTCGAGAGAGGATTCGCGCATTCGGTCGTTCGTCAGGCCAAGGGACGGATGGGCGGGGGGTGAGCTAGCTCCGGGATCAGGACAAGTGTCCCGATACCGCAAAGCCCGTGAGAATGTGGGACAGGATCGCTACGGAGTAGGCCGCGAGCGCGACGTTCGTGCCGATATGGGCAAGACGGTATTGAGATCCGTAAAGCAGGACAGAGGCCATGAACAAACCCATACCGAGCTTGATAACCATAAACGGGGCCGCGCCCAAGTCGAGGGCGGTCGCCATTAAATAGTTTGCTTCTGTCGCCCAACCGTTTCTGACCCAGACGATCGTGATGACGGCGTCAACCATGTTGAGTGCGAACAGTAG
>DATLCA010000231.1:0-31821 GCA_035526605.1 Pyrinomonadaceae bacterium
CTCTGCATCGTTTTCATGTTTGTATGCGGAGTGTTCGCGCAATCATCGACCCCGACGACGCCACCTGCTCCTTCGTCGCCTACTCCGCAAGAATCCGGAATCCCGTTAAAAGATGGAATCTCGAATCCCAGGTATGTATCCAAAAAGGAACCTGTGCAGATCCCGAAGTTCACGGCACCGCCGGTGATCGACGGTGTCCTCAACGATGAGGTCTGGAAGTCCGCGGCGGTGTTCGGCGATTTTCTCCAGACCAGTCCGGGCGACAACGTCGCGCCGACACATCCTACCGAATTCATGATGGCCTACGATTCGAAGAACCTGTACATGGCCTACAAGATCAAGCAGGATCCGAGTACGGTCCGTGCGACGGTCGCTCGGCGGGACAACATCTTCAATGACGATTACGTACTTGTGTACATCGACACATTCAACGATCAGCGCCAGGCATATGTGATCTTTTTCAATCCGCTGGGCATACAGGCGGACGGTACTTATACCGAAGGACGGGGCGAGGACTACAGTGTCGATCTCGTGATGGAATCCAAGGGCGTGCTGACCGAGGACGGTTTCACGATCGAAGCTGCCATTCCATTCAAGTCATTGAGGTACGAGGCGGGGAAAGACAAGAAGTGGGGACTCAACATTTTCCGGCGGGTCAAATACAAGAACAACGAGTACAACTCCTGGATGCCCGACAACCGAAGCATCAACGGCACCCTGAATCAGTCCGGACTGATAACCGGTCTCGAAGGAATAGAAACTACGCGGCAACTGGAAATCAATCCAAGTTTTACCGTTAGCGAAAGCGGCCGGCGAACCCGATTTACGTTTGACAACAATCCCAACGGAAGATTTGTGAACGACGGAATAAAAGGTGAGTTCGGGCTCACGGCAAAGTTCGGCCTCACGCCGACCATCACGCTCGACTTCGCGTACAATCCGGACTTTGCGCAGGTTGAGGCGGACGCTCCCGTCAGCACCGCCAATCTGCGCTTTCCTGTGTTCTACCGTGAGAAGCGCCCGTTCTTTCTCGAACGCATCGACATTTTTCAAAGTGGCATGAACGTGGTGAACACGCGAGCGATCGTCGACCCCGATATCGCGGCGAAGCTCACGGGCAGGCGCGGCAAAAATACTTTCGGTTTGATGTACGCTTCGGACAACGGCACTCAAGGCAATCTTTCCAAAGACGATCGTCAGGCGCTGTCGCAGTGCCTCACGGCAAAGACGCAGCCGTGGCGGCTCTGCCCAAACGAAAGGATTTTCAATCAGAACGCTGAGATCGGCGTGCTTCGATACAAGCGCGACATAGGAAAGGAAAACAACCTTGGAATTTTCGCGACCACTTATAATTTCGTCGACAATCACAACAACACTGCCGGCTTTGATGGGCGGTTCAAACTGAACCCGAAGACGGTCGGTGAATTTCAAGTGCTTGGCACTACGACCCGGGCGTACTTTTATGATCCGGACCGGGACGAAACCGAGTACCGTACGGGCAACGGGCTCGGCTACCGAGTACGTCTGGACAGATCCGGCCGCAATCTTTCCATGAACTTTTTAGGTGAGGGCCGCTCGCGCGAGTATCGCGCCGACGTTGGCTTCACGAACCGAACGGACACGAATTACTGGGGATCGTACGTTCAATATGAAACCGACCGCGACGCGAAAAAATCGATCGTCTCGAAACGATTCTCGAACGAGACGAACATAACTTTCGATTGGAAGGGCCGGAGCCAGTACTTCATTACCAACACGCGCGGCCAGCTTGCGCTCCAGAAGCAGACGTACATCGCGGCAAATTATCAGTACGGCTTCGAGAGGGTTTACGCGAACGAGTTCGACCTTCCACATGGCGCCTTTGCTCGCAATACCTCGGAGCGGGGTGCGCACTTTAACGCGGTGCAGGGATTTATTGAGACGACGCCCAGCAAGCAGTGGTATCTGCTCTTCTTCGTGGATCACACCTGGGGATTGATGGATTACGATTTTGGCGCCGGTCCCGATTTTCCGCGGGCGAGTCTTGCGTTTCAAAATTATCTCGGCCAGTGTGCGGCGAATCCGGCAGCATGTCTGCCTCATCCGCCAAAGCCGCCTGAAATTCAGGTCCCGGGTTTGGATCCCGGCCCCGGCGATCAGCTCCTGATAGAGTCAACCGTCCGTTATCAGCCGACGACAGCCTTCCAGACGCAGTTGAATTATACGAAGCGCCGTCTTGTCCGGCATGACACCGGGCTTGTCGCCTTTGACGATAATCTTTTCAGCTCGCGATCCGTGTACCAATTCACGAGAGACATATTCGCCCGTTTGCGAGTTGACTACTCGACATTGGACCACCGGGTTCGTCCGCAGTTTGTACTTGGATGGACGCCAAGTCCGGGAACGGCGCTCTACGCGGGCTACAACGACGACATCAATTACAACGGCTACAACCCGTATATCCGGACACAGGAGCCGGGTTTCCGCAGCAACGGGCGCACCTTTTTCATAAAGGCGTCCTACTTGTTCAAGAAGAGTTTTTGATCAGACCTTCGCGTAGGTGAGTCCGGTCTGACCCTGGTATTTGCCTCCGCGGTCTTCGTAGCTTACGGCGCAATCTTCGTCGGATTCGAAAAACAGGATCTGGCCGATGCCCTCATTGACATAAACGCGAAGCGGAAGATTAGCGAGGTTCGCGATCTCCACGACCAGTCGTCCCGTCCAGCCGGCCTCGAGCGGAGTCGTGTTGACGAGCAGACCGGCCCGCGCGTAGGTGGATTTGCCGAGCGCGATACCGGTCACGTTACGAGGCATACGAAAGGTCTCCACCGTTACGCCCAGACCGTAATGATGCCCGGGAAGCAGGTAATATTTCGCGCCGTCCTCAGCAACTCGCACCGGCGGCTCGATCAGCGACGAAGCTTCATCAAACCGTTTCGGATCGATCTCGTCGCCAAAGACGGATGAAAAAATCTTGAAGCCGTCATCGGCGAGGCGCATGTCGTAGCCGTAGCTCGAAGCACCCGCCGAGATGATCCTTTTCCCATCGACTTCGCGAACCAGCTCGGGCAGAAACGGGTGGATCATTTGCCGCTCTTCGGCCATCCGCCGAAGCCACAGGTCTGATTTAATCGTCATAAAAAATGAAAGGTGATAAGAAAAAATAACTTATCACCTTCGAAAGAAATTTCCCAAATGGCGGAGGTTCTATCCGCCGAGAGAACTCAGTTTCAGAGTTCCGTCGCCTACCGTAAACTTTAACGACGTACCTGCACCTACGCCCGACTTGGCGACGATCGATTTGTCGGTGAAAGTGGCGGTCCGCACGCGCGGCTTTAATCCTAAATATCCGTTTTCGATCTTCCCCGTTCGCAGGATGGTTGCATCGAGCTCCGCGTTGATGCCGCTCGGCAGATGCACATTCAATGCGCCCGAGGCGAGAGACACATCTGCGAATCGTCC
This sequence comes from Pyrinomonadaceae bacterium, assembly GCA_035526605.1. GTDB lineage: Bacteria > Acidobacteriota > Blastocatellia > Pyrinomonadales > Pyrinomonadaceae > OLB17. The sequence goes on from DATLCA010000231.1 coordinate 3,442, forward strand.
GCGCCAGCTTACGCTCGGGACGGTGAGATCGACGGTGCCTTTACCGAACACCGCGAGGACCGCGCCGCCCCTTAGGTCGAGCTTCGCATTCGTTTCAAGATAATTGAGCTTGAACATTCCGTCGACGCCGGAGATGGAAAGATCGCCGGTGCCGCCGTCGATCTCCAGATCGCAGTACTGCGGAACCTTGATCACGTAATCGATCTTGAACGGAAGGCCGATCAACTCTTTCGGAAACTTTTTCCCGAGCTTCTTCAGATATTGCTTATCGTGCGTGCCGACGCTGATGATACCGGTGCGGCCAAGACTTTCCGAAAGGACGAATGTGGTCACCTCGCTAAGCTTTACGAGATCTGCTTCGCTATTGGCGGTCACCTCGATCTCGGCAGATATCTCGATCTCGCGGTTCTTCCATCCTTCAATACGGATCGAGCCGACGGGCGCGCCGCTCACAGCCAGAGTGCCGCCGGACCCGAAATCGAGCTTATCCGTTTTGTAGGTAGTCCTCTTGAGGAGTGGCTTCGGCTGTTGTGCCAGGGAAGCAAACGAGAATGCGGTTAACAGAAAACCGAGCACCAGCACGTTTTGTATTTTCATTGTTGTTTTGAACTGAGCGGAGAGAATAGTAGCGGCCGTTCTTATAGTAAGGGCAAGGAAAGGCACGGTCAACAACTTTCTCCGAATCTAGCGGCGAATGAAAGCGATCGTGCCGCGCTGGTTCGTGACAGTGAGGGACGAATTGCCGTCGCCGAAACGGCCCGTCACACGCCTGCCGTCACCAATGAATTTCAAGTCCCCGCCCGCGAAAGATCCGAGATTAATGCTGCGGGTGGAGGGAGCGGTCGCGACAAGCTTGAACGACGAGTTGAACGGAACTCGCAGATTTATGTCACCGCTCGTCGACGTGAACCTGTAATTTCCTCCCGGCCTGATCTCGCCGTCGAAGAAGATATTCCCGATCCCGTTTTCCGCTAACACGAACTGCGCGCCGATGTTCGTGAGCGTTATGTCGCCGTCGCTGGATATCTTCGCCCGCACGAGCGCGCCCCTGACATTGCTGACGTTGAGGTTGCCCATCTTAGTCTCGATATCAACCATCGCGTCGAACGGCACCCGAATAGTAAAGTTTACGCTGCCGACATCGGCACGACCGTAATTTTCCTTGACCATGTTGATGAAGATGGTCCCGTCCACGATCTGCGGATTGATCGCGGCCGCCGGCATCTCGAGGTAGGCTTGAACCTGAACCTCCGAACGATTCCAGCCTTCGACCGTGACCATACCGGACCGGTTAGAAAGCGTGATACGAACATTGCGCGATGCCGGATAGGTTTTGGAAAATCGTCGCTGCGCCGAGGCTTCGGACGGCGCAAAGAAAAAAACTACGCTCAACAGAAGAAGAATCGTAGTTTTCCCGGTGAAATAGTAGAAACGATTTTTCAAAACACGGGCCATTTTGCCAAACAAAACTAAAGGTCAGAAAATTCGCGAAGCAGATCCATCTTGTCGGTGAGTACCGTATCTAGCATTTCTCCGGTCAGATCGTCTTCGGGATTTTGCTGCAGGATCGTCGTATATTCGCTGACCGATTCATCTATAAGATTCAAATTCCTGTCAAAAGCATCGCGCATCTTCGCGTTCCATTGCCCGCGACGTTCCTGAACCCGCTTTGTCCAGTAGTCGATGGCCGCTTGCTGCTCCTTTATTCGCCGTTCTCTCGCTTGCTGCGGCGTGTCGGTTAATCCGACCCTGCTCAACACTTTTTCAAAAGTTGTCTGCGACGCCGCGGATCTCGAGGTGAAATCATCTCCCGACGGCTCTATGTAGTTCCTGATCCCGACGACGGTGAGCAGGGAACTGATGAGGGCGACAGCGACCACGGCTGCTCCGGCTTGGGAAAACGTCAGGTTCCACCCGCGAGCCAACAAACCTTTTTTCGGCTCCAAAACCACTTCCGGCTTGATCTCACTTTCGATCAGATTGTTTATGCGGCACCAAAGGGCCTGGGAGTTCGGCGGGATTATCTCGGAAGGAACGGTGTCGCGGCAGGATTCCAGAATGACCGAAAAATCTTCGCAGACCTTCGCACAGCCGCCACATATGCTGAGATGCGTTCGCATGTTCGCCGATCCGCGATCATCAAGCTCGCCATCCAGATACTGGCTGATATTATCCTGACACTCGTTACAATTCATTGTCTAAAGGACAGTTCGAAATCCGATTAAACCTTTCCACCGTGTTCGCTTTTCAAACTAGATAGATTAGTCGTTACTGCAAAGGGTTGCCTTTCCGAGCAACTTCTTCGCGATGCGGGAGGCGCAAATTTCAAACACAACTCCACGAGCAGAGCATCGGACGCCCCACTCATAATCAGTCTCTCGCTTAACTAATCTTGTTGTTTTATCAACAGCCCGCGCAGCTTCAGACGCGCTTTATGGAGCTGTGATTTTGAAGTGCCGACGGAAATGCCCATCATCCGGGCGACCTCTTCATGCTCATAACCTTCCACGTCGTGCAGCACGAAAACGTTGCGGTATCCGTTCGGCAGTTCGCTGATGGCCTTCTTGAGAGCAATCCTGTCGACGACGGGCATCTTGTTAGGATTTGCGGTACCGTGCACCGTTTGCTCGGGCATCTCGCCGTCGTCCGAAACTTTTTCGTTTTTCACACTGCGGCGGCGAAAGTGCATAAGCACCTGGTTCACCGTCAGTCTGTGAAGCCACGTCGAGAACGCGGAATCTCCGCGAAAGCTACCAGCTTTGCGGAAAAGCTGAATAAAAACTTCCTGCGTCAGGTCTTCGGCTTCGGAAGTATTGTTTGTCATCCGCATCGTCAAGCTGTACGTACGGCGATGATAGCGCTGATATATAACTTCGAAAGCTGCGAGGTTCCCATTCGCGGCCAACTGGCAGAGTGTGTGGTCGGAAGCGGCGGGATCGAAGGCCGTTGTGTCCCTTGCCGGTAGAATTTGTGCAACAGGCGCGCTAAGAAGAGGAAGCTCAGCGGCATCCTCGAAAGCAAATGCGGCTTCTTGTTCGATTGCCGCGGTGCTTGAGTCCATAGTTACTCCTGAGAAACTACCGGGATTTAGTACTTCGTCCGCGTCTATGATGAGGCACCTCCAGACACTAGTTGCTTGACCACGCGAGAATTTTATGACGATTCCTCGAAAAGGTAAAGACAAATATCTCTTAGCTTTGCGTCGGTCGGGATTTCGGTGAGCTCGGTGGCAATAACCCGGGCCGGGCTTTCGGACCCGGCCTTGCGTCGGCAGCGAGTGTAATGCAGGCAACACGGCCTTCGGGCCGGCAGTTCAAAAAGAAAAGGACGGACATTTCTGCCCGTCCTCATGGTTATGAGCTGCGCGACTACTTCTTACAAAAGCCTTCGCTTCCTTTCGTCACTACAACGCAGTTCGTTTCCTTTTCGAAACCCTTCATTCCCGTCTCGGCACCCGAGGCAGCCTTGATCGTTTCCGTCTTGCCGTTGCGAGTAAATTCGATTGCGTCGCCCTTGGCGGTGCCTTCGTAAGTTTTCGCGCCGTCAAGATTTGCGATCTCGATAGAGTACTTCTCGCCTTTCTTGTTGACGTTCAGGTAGGTTCCCTCGGCCCCCAGCCAGCGGCCTGTAAGTGCTTCCACTTTTGCGCCGGTGGCAATCGCCGGGCTGGTCGCGGGTGACCCGGCCGGGGACATCGCCGGACTTGGTGAAGCCGCCGGTACGGGACTCGCCGCGGTAGGAGTCTTGACGTCCGTCGAAGTAGTTGAAGGCGTGCACGCTGCTGCTGCCAGCGACGCCGCCAGAATGATCCAAATTCCCAAATCCAGAATACCGATTCGATCAGGTCTTCTCATTGTGTTCATGTTCATTTGTAATGGTCAGAGCCGTCCTTGAAGTGACGGAGTAACCGGCCGCGAACCAGCGGTTCTTTCAGCCGAAGCAGCCTGTATTTCGGCCCCGCAATTTAGTAAAGGGTGACCAGGCGCAGCAGAAATTCCAACCGGCTCTCCGGAACTGAAATGGGCTGCGCCTATGGTCACCGCGAATGAACGAGGCGGCCGCGAAAACTTGCAGAGAATAAAGAGTGCCCGAAGAGAATTTTGGGGCGAGGAAGCCTGAGAGGAACCAAAGAAAAGAAAAAGACCCGCTCCGGTTAAGAAGCGGGCCGATTTCATCTTATTTCTACCCTATTTCAAGTCAAGAGCATTGCGCCGACATGACCTTCACGAGTGTTCCCACCAGTCGTTGATCTCAAGGGTTACTTTCCGAGCCGGATTTCACAAAAGAGCGACTAATAGGCCGGGAAACAGGCAACCCGTCCCCTTTTTTGGCTACTAAAAACGTTTTAGTTCGACAATCTTAACTGAGCAGTTTGGCAATGTCAACAATTTTTTGCCAACCATTTCTAAGAGGTTTTATCCGGCAATTTATACAGGAATTTTGCGTATTCGTAAGCGATTTCTTCACCTGTTCGGGTGTTCTTGTACGCCCTTTCGCGGTGCGATATTTCAGTCAGTTGGGTGGCCGTCATCCGTCCGTACGTGGCGAGGGCCCATTCCAGGGATTGAACTTCTTCTGAAGTAAGAAATTCGACCGTTGAGTTTTCACCTGAACGCACGAGCTCCGCCGAATTCTGCCTCGAGATATCGATCACGCCGTAGTGATTCAAAGTCTCCAGCGTTTCCTCATACGCCTCGGGGACCGGGCCGTACGGAAGGTGCAGGTACCGGGAGCCGGAGATCGAAGTTCCGGTGAGGTAGAAGTTCGCGAAATCCGAATAGAAAAGCAGTTTGTTCAACTTCGTCTTATAAAGGTCGGTCGTCCGGGCCGATAGGTATGACACCATCGCCGCCATCTTCTCTAAAGAGAACGCCCGATAACCCGAGAAAACTGTTGATTCCGGTTCGGACGCCGCGGCGGCGGGGAACGTGGCGACGGAGCTTTCTGCCGAATCGAGCATCCGGGCAAACTGCCGAGCGTCGTCGTAGGAAGGAGAAGTCAGGCGCTCTACCGCGTCTTCAAAAAGACCATCGAGACGCGACCCAAGCCAGTCCAGAACCGAGTTCCTGATCGTCGATTCGGAATACTCGGTGCCGGTATCCGCCTTGACCGCCTGTTGAAGCTCGTGGACGAGCGGTTCAAGCCGGGACTCCGGAATTTCGAAAATCATCGTGTTTGCTTTCATACGAGTAACCACAGACGAGCATCCTACAGCACTTGGAGGTGTCTGTAAATAGCTAGTTCCAAAGGGTTAAGCAGTATGAAAGTGCTTAAAAGCTGCGGCTATAGGTAAAGTCAGCGGCGGTAACTTTTCAGTTCTTGTCGGGTTTAGCCTCTCGGCAAATCATCGTCGCGAGCATGGTGGCGCAGATCTTTCCGTCCGCAAAAGCGTCCGCAGCACACACGGTGAGGGTCTTGCCGAATCGCTTTACCTCCGCACGTGCGACGACGAGATCGCCCATCGCGGGCGCCAGAAGGTTCACCTTAAACTCAACACTGAGGACGGAGCTGCCGGCCGGCATCAGCGTATAGGCCGCGTAGCCGCAGGCACTGTCGAGAACCGTCGTGACGATCCCGGCGTGCATGAACCCGTCCTGCTGCGTCAGATCCTCGCGAGTCGGGATCTCGATCTCGACCATGCCGGGTTCGACCACGGTCAACGACGCGCCGATCAACCTCATCACGTGCTGCCGGGCGAAGCTCTGCTGAATGCGTTCCGCAAAGTGAGGGTCTTGTGGTTCAAATCTCGTTTTCATTTCAGATTCCGAAGAAGATGATATACAATCGCCGAAAATTTAATCTATATGCTCTTCCTCTCCCAGTCGGCAGCAGTGTATGGTATCGACGCCCTCGTCGTCGATATCGAAGTCAACCTCCAGCCCGTTGCTAAAGAAACAGAAGGCCTCCCGGCATTCACGATCGTCGGTCTTCCTGATACGGCGATCCGCGAATCGAGAGAGCGGATCCGGGCGGCGATCACAAACAGTCGCTACTTTTTCCCGTTTCATAAGACAACGGTAAACCTCGCTCCGGCGGACGTCAGGAAGGAGGGTGCCAGCTTTGACCTGCCTATCGCATTGGGCATTCTTGGTGCGAACGCGGACCTGGGAAATCTCGAGAATCTTTGTAACGTGCTGAGTGTTGGAGAGCTGTCACTAGATGGCCGAATTCGGCCGGTCCGAGGTGCGCTCTCGATCGCATTGACCGCCCGCGATTCGGGCATCAATCATCTGCTGCTTCCCGAGGAGAATGCGACCGAGGCGGCGGTCGTCCAGGGAATCAACGTCTATCCGGTCCGGGACCTTCGCGAAGCGGCGCTGCTCGTACAGGAAATTGCAGACGAGATTCCACCGCGGGTACCCCCATTAAAACTCGACATAGCGGAGCTGAAGCAGAGGGCATGCTCGAGCCGTTTCGATTTTTCCGAAGTTCGTGGCCAGCAGACCGCCAAACGTGCCCTCGAAGTCGCAAGTGCGGGTGGACACAATATTCTTTTCGTCGGACCTCCAGGATCGGGCAAGACGATGCTCGCGAAACGTCTGCCGACGATCCTGCCGCCGCTTGAGTTCGAGGAAGCGCTCGAGATCACAAAGATCCATTCCGTTGCCGGACTCACGGGCCGGTCCGGTTTGATCAGCGACCGCCCTTTCAAGTCGCCGCATCACACCGTGTCGCAGGCCGGTTTGATCGGGGGAGGTTCGATCCCTCGCCCCGGCGAAGTTTCACTCGCCCATCTCGGCGTGTTGTTTCTCGACGAGCTTCCGGAATTCGACCGAAGCGTCTTAGAAGTTTTGCGGCAGCCGATGGAGGACAAGGAGGTGACCATCTCGCGGGCAGCAACGTCGCTGACGTTCCCCGCAAACTTTACTCTGGTCGCGTCGATGAATCCGTGCCCGTGCGGATATTTCGGGTCGAATTCTCGGCGCTGCACATGCAACGAATTTCAGATACAGCGCTACGTAAGCAGGGTGTCGGGGCCTTTGATGGACCGCATCGACATTCACGTCGACGTTCCGGCGGTGAAGTTCGAGGAGTTGCGCGGAAAGAACGTTGAGCCGGCCGAAGCGTCCGAACTCGTGCGCGGCCGCGTGATCCGTGCCCGCGAGATCCAGCTTGCAAGGTTTAACGGCGACGGCGTGTTCTCGAATTCGGCCATGACACCGACGCAGATAAGAACTCACTGCACTCTCGACGCCGACTGCGAAGCTCTGCTGGAAAAGGCAATGACGCGGCAGGGGCTTTCGGCACGAGCCCACGATCGAATTCTAAAGGTGGCACGCACGATCTCCGACCTGGCCGGCAGCGCGTCGATCCAGCCGGGTCATATCAGTGAGGCGATAAATTACCGTTCGCTGGATCGGAATTATTGGGTGTGAGCCCGCCGCCTCGATTTGGGAGCAAAATGTCGGTAGTGGCAATCAATCCGGCTCCGCGAGTAGGGCATGTTTGTAGAAACGAATGCCACAGACGACAATCGAGCTCCGTGAGCTGCCGCATCGCTGTCGCCCCCACAGAACTCGAAATTCTTTCTCAAACCGCTGCTGCTACTAGCATGGCGCTCTTAACAGAGCTCGATACATTCAATCCATTCGGACCCTCATACCTATCGCCAAAGCCCCGACTTGTTGTAAACTTGGTTATCGAAACCAGCCTGTTGGTAGTTTTCACAAAAATGAATTTGAACTTAGGGGGAAATCGGATTGGCTAAACGTGTGATTCTCGTGATGCGTTATCACGTGATCGAACCGCTCGGGGTGCTCTACCTGCTCGGCGTTGCAAAACGCGCAGGCTGGGATGCGCAGGTAATACTCATCAAGGAATCGGACTTCGCACCGCTCTTCGAACTCGCCAAAACCTTTAAGCCCGACCTCGTCGGATTTTCAATCTGGACCGGCTGGCATGTGCAGACTTTTAAGGCCTGCGACGAAGTTCGCGCGATGGGCTTTCCTGTTGCCATCGGCGGGCCGCATGCGACCTTCAACGCTGACGCATGTTTGCCGCACGCCGATTACGTAATTAAGGGTGAAGGCTTCCGACTCTTCAGAGAACTGCTGGAAGGCAACCTGCAACCGGGCATTCATTTCGACGAAGAGCGCATGGCCGAAGGGTTTCCCGTTCCGAATCGCGAGCTCTTATACAATCTCTATCCCGAACTCGGCAAGAGCTCGATCAAGAGCATTATGTGCTCGGTCGGATGCCCGTTCAAATGCAGCTACTGCTACGCACCGCACTACAACAACATGTACGGCGGCTTCGAGCTCACGCTGCGACCGGTCGACGAAGTGATCGAAGAGGGAATCTGGATCCGCGAGAATTTTCCCTGCGAGCTGATCTATTTCCAGGACGACATCTTCGGTTTCAATCTTGGCTGGCTTAAGGAGTTTGCGGAGAAGTGGCCGTCCAGGGTCGGTATTCCCTGGCACTGTCAGATCAGGCTCGAGATGACACGCGACGAGCGCCGCCTGGACCTCTTCAAACAGGGCGGATGTACCGGCATCACACTCGCGATTGAGTCCGGTAACGACTTTCTTCGCGAGTTCGTTTTGTTCCGCGGAATGTCGGACGATCTGATCGAGGAAGGCATTCGAAAGATTCAGGACCGAGGTCTCACGCTGCGCACCGAGCAGATCCTCGCCGTTCCTTTCTCCGACATTCAGACCGACATCGAAACACTGAAATTCAACGTCAAGCTCAAGCCTTCGATGGCGTGGACGTCGATCCTTCAACCGTACGGCGGGACGAACATGGGGACCATCGCGAGCAAGTTCGGATTTTGGCGCGGTACCAATGACGATCTCGACGAAAGCTTCTTCGATCGCAGCACGCTGCAGCATGTCGAGGGTGGGCGAAACTCGATCGAGCCGGTCGCCCGGGCACTGAAGAACGGAAAGGAAAGCTCTTTGCTCGGCATGAAGGTGGAAGTGCAGGCTGATGATAACCGTGCGAAAGTTTTCTCAAAAGACTTTGTCGGCATTGGGGGCTTGCCGCCCGATCCGGCCTGCGAGATCAGATATCTTTCGCCGGAAGAGAACGCGCGATATTGCGATCAGACCGCGATCCTGCAGCGCAATTTTGATTGGTTCTCCAAGGTTCCCGAGGGTCACTTGCTGGCTACGCGGTTTGTAGCGTTGCCGAAAGAAGAGTGGACGTGGGCGACGCTCGGAAAAATGGCTGAAGAACATTTCGTCGAACAGTGCGGGTTCGACAATGTGCAGTTGTTCAAAGCGCAGGTCGCAGAAGCTTACGGCGGGGCCGCTTTGCCTGACAGAATAGCGGAAAATCCTTTTCCATTTTTTGTTCTTCCGTCGGGGCCCGCGTTCGCGCGGTACCTTGTCGAGAAGAACGTTCTCGAAACGCCTGATCAGAAAGAATTGTTCGACGCTTTCGGACGCGAGGTGCGCTATTGGCTTTATGGCCGAGCGCTCTATCGCACCGAAGTTGCCGACCCGGCGATCCTGACTTTGTAAGACTCGCTGCCTAATCAAAGAACGACCGAAGCCAGTCGTTCGCTACACAATCTACAACGAGATGAACGCGTGCCTCACCACTGTTATTCGTAACGTGGTGGGGCAGGTTAAAATTTAGATACCAGGCCTCGCCTTCGTGCATCTCGACCCGTCTCCCGTCAAGATAAAAGTCCACTTCCGTACTCGTCTTGATCGGGATGTGAACGCGCGCGAGGCCGTCGTCGATACTCAGCTTGTAGTCGCGATGCTCACGGATCTTCGCCCCGGAGCCGAGGCGAAGAAATCTCACCGATTCCGTTTCGCATTTCAACTCCTGGAGAATTGCATTGACTGACGGACAAAGGCCGAGGGCCGCCGTGTCGACGTACTGCTCAGCGGTCGGATCGGGATACAGTTCGACATGTGCATTCGCCGGCGCTCGAAGTGCGATGCCGCTCCAGTCGCCTTCGTAATACTGCGTGTTGAAGTGCGGAGTCCAGTCTTCCGTTTTGAAATTGACCAACTCATCTTTGACCCGTTGGACGTCGAAGCTGAGCGGTAGTCGAAGCGTAGATATCATTTTGAAAAACTGATGCGGATATTTTCCAATTGCTCGTAGATCGGCTCTACCCATTCCGCAGCGGCACGCCGTGCTGCGTCGCTGGCCTCGGTTCGCTTTCTCTCGCTGTCCGGTTCGAAAAATAACTTTGGTGTCTTCGCGTCGAGTTTCGCCGCGTCATTCATTTGAGCAAGCTCGGCGTCCGTGAAGCTCAACCGGAAATGCTTCGCGATCTCCTTCGTCACGGCCCCCGGCAGTTGGTCGTAATTGATCAGCATTGCGTTCTGATCCCGGGCATTCTGCAAAGCAAACGCGCAAAAGCGGGCAAGGACCCTCGCGCAATATTCTTCGGCCCGCATCTCCAAGGCCTGGGTGAGATTAACATCCGTCAGCAGGGACGTCATCGGGCCGCCGGGAACCATTTGCAAACCTCGCTGCCTCATATGCGAAGCTATCACCTCGACCGGATTCCGGTAGAGGAAAATCCAAGGTACGGCGGGGAACGTGCGTCGTATCAGATCGAGCTCCAGGATGTTCCAACTATCGAGCTTCAGAAAATAATTTCGCTCACCCTCGTTCCGTTGGCGTCCGAGCGTCCCGATCATCCACGCCAACCACCGGCCGCGGTCACAGTCGGAAGCGTTCGAACTGATGATCGAGTCCACGGGCGGAGCCTCAGATATAACTATGTTGCGGCGAAGAGCGGCGAGCATTTGCGCAATCAGCGTCGAACCGCAGCGCGACATGTGAAAAATGAATCCGGTCGGCGCAACGACTTCACTCTGTTCGCTCACCTCTCCAAGAATCTCGATCGAGGTCTCGCGCCGGAAAAGCAGATTGAAGGGCACCCTCATGAGCCGCCGAATTGTGTCTTCGAAAAACGGGTCGGTGAAGCGTTCGTTTCCCATGTAGCACCACTCGACAGAAGGGGTCGAGTCTTTCCAGCTCACACGAGTCGGGACCCAGTCACGGAATTGTTCAGACATCGAATTCATATGACCATCACATTCCGATCCGATGGGTTGACCGCAGTGCATCTTCGACATCCTGTGAGCTGAATTGATACCCTCGTTCGGTTCCGAGTTCGACCATTCTGGTGACGAATTCGCTCCGGTCAGCAATATCTCTTAAGGCTTTTTGTAATGAATCGTCGGTCAGGACGAGCCGGCGGAATTCTTCAAAGTTATTTTCGCTCATACAAAACGTTGTGAGATCTACATTCCAAGAAAACCACTTTGCTGAAGAAATTCAATGATCGAACGAGCATTGTCTTCGGCCGTATTATGAACCGTGTCCAGAGCCAACTCCGGAGATTGGGGAGGTTCGTATGTATCGTCCACGCCAGTGAAGTTTTCGATCTCCCCGCGCCGTGCTTTTGCGTACAGCCCTTTCGGATCCCGCCGTTCGCAGACTTCGAGCGGTGTTGCGACAAATACTTCGACAAAACCGTCGCCCACCATTTTACGAACTTCATCGCGCGTTCCGATGTACGGACTAATCGCCGCGCACACCGCGACGCCGCCGTGTCTCGCGATCTCGGAAGCGACAAAGCCGATCCTGCGCACATTTGCATCACGTCCCGTCTTATCAAATCCAAGCCCGGCAGAAAGGTGAGTTCGAACAACGTCTCCATCGAGCAGCGTCACCCGGCGACCGTGGCTGGTTAACATCACGGTCAGTATCTCCGCCGTCGTCGATTTACCCGAGCCGCTCAAACCCGTAAACCAGATGCATATTCCTCTACGGTCCTTTGGCGGGTAAGCTTCCTGGAGAATGCGGGAGACGTCGGGACGCATGAACCACTCCGGTATGGGCAGCCCCTTGTTCAGGTAATCCCGTCGAATGCTTGTGCCGGAAAGGGCGATGGTCGTGGCCCCCTTTTTCAAGTCCGAGCGTTCTTTGTAAATTTTTTCTTCCGGATCGTAGATTAGCTCGTCAAAAGGAATGACGCCGACTCCAAGTTCGCTGCTGAACCTTTTTACAAGCTCGAGCGCATCGTGGGGTCCGTAGAATGGTCTGCCATTTTCGTCCACGCCCGGACTTGCATGATCCCGGCCGACGATAAAGTAATTCGCGCCGTAATTCCGCCTGATCACCGCATGCCAAAGAGCCTCGCGCGGACCGGCAAGCCGCATCGCAAGGGGAAGGAGTGCGAGAAGCACCCGATCTTTCTCATAGTATTTTTCCGTCAGCACCTTGTATGTCCGCACACGGCTGTAATGGTCGGTGTCTCCCGGTTTCGTCAGGCCCACAACCGGATGCATGAGGAGCACACCTTCAACTTCTTCAGCGGCCCGTTTTGTCATTTCCTCATGAGCCCGATGGAGTGGATTCCGCGTCTGAAATGCGACGACGTTTGGGTTACCTATGGCATCGAGTTCGAGACGAACCTGTTGCGGGGTAAAACGCAGTTCGGGGAAATCATAGTGCTCAGGAAGTCTGAGAACCCGAACGGGCCCGGAGACGAAACGGCTGCCCCAGCCTTGCGACTCCATCACAAGCGGATGCCGTACGCTTTGTGTTCCCAGAACCTTCTCGCAATAATCGGCCCGGCTCCATTCGTAAACGTCTTCAACCCGAAGGACGGCGAGCAAATTCTGTTTCTGATCACGAAGCGCAATCTCCGAATTTTCTTTGAGCGGCGTCTCTTCCCCAACGGGCAGCGTTATGGGAATTGGAAACAGGTGATCATTCTGCAGCCGCATTTCAGAAAGGACGCGAGCGTACGTGCCGCTATCCATAAAGCGATCGAGAGGCGAGAACGCGCCGGTCCCGAGCAGCTCGAGGTCGCAGACCGCACGCTCCGAAAGAAGCATCGACGGAAGAGTTTCCGCGTATCTTTTCAACTCTTCCGCTTCGTCGCGGTCGACCAGAAGATTCTTCAGATACCCGCCGTAGGGCGAAATCAGCGTTTCCTTTTTTTCGTTACTTAGCTGCACTACTCCGGAAATAAAAATTGTTCGACAAAGTAAGAGCGTGCCCGAAATTATTCGAGCACGCTCCAGTCTAGCGAAAGCATAGACGTTCGCGAGATCTAAGGCGAACGCCGGTTGACGGGTGCACGATCCTTGCTCCCGATTGGCCCGGAGATGGGCGTGAAGTCGAGTCCCGTAAGCTCGTCATTCAGATTGATCGTCCTTGGTGCGAACGAGTAGCGCTTATGTTCGGCGGTTACGATATACGACTGGCCGACAGCCAGGTTGACGAACCGGTAATAACCAAACGGATTCGTAACGGCCCAAACGATCTCACCGGCCTGACTCTGCATCGAAACTCGAGCCCCTGAGACACCCCGTCCATCGCCGTCAAGCACCCTGCCCGAAACGTTTGTGTTTGCAGCCGTGGGACCAACTGCTTGCTGTACGAATGTGTTACTGGAACTCGAGGCAAAGTTTGTGTCGCCGCTGTACTGCGCCGTAATGTTGTAGTTGCCGGCGATAGTAAAGGTAATCGTACACGTCGCCTGCGCGGATCCGTTCAGTGCTCGGCTGGGACAGACCGGGTCACCGTCTCTGAAGAAAGTAACGCTTCCCGTTCGTGTTCCCGCTCCCGGGGCGACCGGGCTGACCGTCGCGGTGAATGTGACCGGAACTCCGGTACCAACAGGATTGGACTGGTTCGACGTTATGCCGGTTGTGGTGGAGGCCTGATTGACAGTTTGCGGATTAGTCGGCAAAGAACCCACGCTAGCGTTGAACGTGCCGGTGCAAGCCGCTGACGCACCACCGTAGCTTGCCGTTATGGCGTGGTTTCCAACCGAAAGAGTGCTCGTCGTCAGCGTCGCAACGCCCGAGGCATTCAGGGCAACAGGTCCGCCGACCAGAGTCACTCCGTCCAGGAACTGCACGCTGCCTGTCGGTGTCCCCATCCCCGCCGTCGACACGGTGGCCGTGAAGGTCACAGGCTGACCGAATACTGACGGATCAACGTTCGAGGTGACGGTGGTTGTGGTCGCCGCTGCCGCCAGGGTGAACGTCAGGCTCCAGCCCGTGAGCGTGGTATTGAGTGCATCGCCGGTATCCTCAACCGCATACAGACTCCATGTTCCGTTCGGGCTGATGCCGTTGAAGACATTTGCAAACGTACCCGTGCCGTCCGGAGCAGCGGGATTATAAGGACCGGCAGGAGCCGGAGCCGGGAAGATATCACTGTCACTCGTGTACGAGGACGGACGGAACGTACCGCTGACCAGCGGGCCATTGTCGGGCAGGGCAGTAGCCGCTGCATCGTCCAGCGTAATATTTACGCCGCTAACAGCAGTTGTTCCGCCCGCGTCTCCCATAAACAAGAATTTTTGTCCGCCCGGGCCGACCAGAAGAAAATCTGCATGGTCCGGATTCGGAGCGTTGATACCCGTCATGGACAGCGTGACCTTGGAGATCGTTCCTCCCAGCGCGCTCACGATGATGCGGGACGGGTAAGGATTGCCAACCGATGAATTCGGAATCGTGATGCCTCCGTTGTTTGCAAAGTTGGTGCAAGTCACGACGGTTGGGCTGTTAACTTCCTGAGTAACGTTCCCGCTACTGATGTTGAAAGCGCCCGGCGAGCCATTGTAATCGGCAGTAATGACGAAGGAGCCTTCAGTGTTGAAAGTCGATGCCGCGGGACTGCACGTAGCGACGCCGCTTCCGTTAAGGGGGACGGCCGAGCACAAGATCGTCGCACCGCGACGGAAGGTAACTGTTCCGACTGTAACCGGGGTGACGCCGCTCGTGACTGTTGCGGTGAACGTTACCGCCTGGTTCACGTTCGACGGGTTCGGCGACGATGTCAGTACCGTCGTCGTCGCGGCATCGCCTGTAGTCGTGAACGTCAGGCTCCAACCACCGATGCTGGACGCGTTCGCGGTACCGGTATCGTCGGTCGGATAGAGACTCCATGTGCCGAGCGGGTTATCCCCGCCGAAGACTGATGCAAACGTTGCCGAACCGGCAGGCGGAGCGGACGGATAAGGCCCGGCCGGAGCCGGAGCGGGCCAGGTTTCGCTGTCGACGGCGTAATCCGCAGGACGATATGTACCGGTTGCAACTGATCCGCTGTTTGGCAATTGCGACGCAGCCGCATCATCTAATGTGATCGTTTGCCCGGTTGTTGCAACAGCTCCTCCGACGTCCGACCAAAAGACGTATTTGTCTCCGTTGGGCCCGACCAGCAGGAAGTTGTGATCGTTGGTACTTGGGAAGTTGACGTTTGTGAGGGTCAGCGTAACCTTCGAGATCGATCCACTCAATCCGGAAACTACGATGTTTGAAGGATAGGGAATTGACGTGGCCGCGCCGGCGTCAGGAATGCTGATGCCGCATCCGTTCGTAAACGTATTGCCGACCTGTGTCACAGGACAATTCACAGTTTGTGTGAGGCTCGAGTTACTTGTCGAAAATGTCGCGTTAGCCACGTAGGTCGCCTGAATAACATGGGAGCGCTCCGTCAAAGAATTGGCGGCGGCGGTACATGTGGCCACTCCGCTTGCGTTAACGGCAACGTTGGCGCACAGAGTAGTCGCGGTAGTCGTGTCGACGAAATTAACAACGCCCGTATTAACCGGTGAGGTGCTGGTTGTGGTCGACGTAAATGTGACTGCCTGGTTTCTGAATGATGGATTCGCAGAAGAAACTATCGAGGTTGTCGTCGCTAGCGCGGCCGGCGTCGTGACAATATCCAGAGACCAGCCACCGGAGATAGTGGCCTGGGTGCCCGCCGAGCTGGCATCGTCCTCAATAAACAAAGACCATACCCCGTTTACACTTGCGCCGCTCAAACCGCCGAAAGCACTGGTAAAAGTCGCTCCTGCACCCGCAGGCCCTGCCGTTAGATATGGTGCAGCAGGTGCAGGGGGATTGAAAACATCTCCGGCGGCTTCGTGATTTGTCGGTTTGTACGTGCCGGATGACAACTGGCCCGTGTTCGGAGCGAATGCCGCGGCCGCGTCGCTTAACGTCAAATTTATCGTTCCGTTGGAGTTCTGAAAAAATCCCCCGACGTCAGATAAGAAAAGAAATTTTTGACCACCTGGACCGACCAGCAACATATCCAGGTCATCCATAAACGCATTGCCTGATGCGTTCACTCCGGTGAGCGTAACGGTGAGTGATGAAATCGGTCCCGCCAGCCCAGAGACCGTAATATTCGATTGAGCGCTTGCCGCCGTGTTATCGGGAACGCTGATCGCGGTCGCGTTCGAGAAAACTGTTAGCGGGATAAGCGGCGCCGGGTCGACAGTCGCAGCGTGCAGGACATCTGCGGCTTTAGTTTTTTCGCTTGCCGCCGTTTTTGAAGCCACAGCGGCAACCGGCCCGCTTACCAACGAAAGTATGGTCAGCAGCGCGGTGACGAGTGAAAGAAATGTTTTTGCGGCTGTAGTTTCGAAATTGGGATTGTCTTTTTTCATGGTGGCACGCTCAAGGAAATGGATTTGATTCTGAGGTTGGGGTAAGGCGTGGACGCCTGGAACCGATAGAGGAGGCGACAAACACTCCCGTTTCTGCCGCCTCGACCTGTGTGCTAAACCTTCGTCTAATTCCTTGAGGGGAAAATCCCTTCAAGGGCGATTATGAAATTTATGCAAAGGTACGGCTGGACTATTGAAAAGGGCTGATTACCTCCGCCCCCGGTGATCGAGGCGGCGTTCATCACCGCGGGACTAGCCGCGCTGTTGTACATGTTGACCGTTTCACTGCTGCTGGGAACCTTGCCGACGCCAAGAAAATTATTCGCGGGACTTGCGGCATTGGCCTGGCCACTGGTGCTCGCAGTGAGTGTATGGCTGTGCGCCGGCAGATTGTTTTGCGACAGTGTCGTGTTCTCTGTGCCGCCCGCTTGTCCTAATGAGTATGGGGAGAGGCCGGGCCCCTGCCCCGGATGAATCGGAACGCGACTGCGCAAATCCGGCAGAGCAAAAGTAGTTTGCCCATTCCCCCCGTACGTGGTCCCCAACAACGAAAACAGTGCTGTGTTTTGAGCTATCGCGAGAATCTGGCCATTGCAAAACGCCCAGCCTCGTGGTGCGAAGGTAAAGCCGACTTGGACGATCATTCCGATGAAAGGTTCTGCCATTATGCCTCCAGGAGTATCGGGAATTATTCCCGAGTGTTTTGATTAATTTTTGATGTTTCCACGGCCGGACTGCGCGCCGCCGGGAGTCGAGCTACTGAAATGTACAGGCATCATACGCTTCTTTTCGCTCAACTTACAAGAAATTCTTGTGAAATTTAGCCGAGCGGACTAGAATCTTGATGGCTCACACTCTCAAAGGAGACTCCATGCACATAACTCGTCGTAATTTTCTTCACACGCTGGGCACGGCCGTGGCCGTGGCTACGGTCGGCATCACACCAAAAAATGTCTTCGGACAGAAGCAAGAGTCGTCGAATCTGTTTCCGATACCCGCCGAGGTATATTCGGAACCGCTCTACTCAATGACGGCTAAACAGCTAAAACAGTTTATCGGCAGCGACTTCACCGCGACCTCGTCCCGCGGCGAAACGATAGACCTCGTGCTTACCGAGGTTAATGCTATTGAACGCCTGCCGAACTCAGCCGGGGGTTTTTACGGCGAATGTTTCTCATTGATCTTCGAGAACAAGCGAAAGCGGAGTTCACTAAAGCAGGACACTTACGAGATGGGGACAACGGGGATGGCCCCGTTCTCGGCGCTTGTTGTGCCTACCGACCGGCTGGCGAAGCGTAATGAAGTGATCGTTAATCATCTCAGCCGCTAAACGGGCCTATCCCTTCGCTTCCTCGGGCCGAAGGAAATTGAAGACGGCCTCAAGTTTCACCACGTTTGGACTGACAAGAACCGGAACCAGAAAGAGTTGGATCGCTCCGAGAACTTCGTGCTCGAGGTCGTAAAGACCTTGTTCCACGGTGAATGTCTCGGGAACGCTGAACAGCAGCGAGAAGGATACTTGGCGGGGGCGCTCTCTTAAATCGCTGACCTCTTCCAGTTCGATATTGAGACTCTGCCCTAAATCGGTCTTGATTAGGAACGGGGTGCCCAGCACTTCGGCAAATCTGTCTCTGCTAATTTCCATAATTTATTCACGGATAAGGGGTGTCCAGATCATCGAAAAATGAGTTCCCATGTCTTGATGGATCCGACATCCGAGGCGTTGATAAAGGCGTGCAGCTCGATTCGTCTTCTCGACACTAAAGATAAACCGTAGCCCTTTTTCCGAACACTCCTGGAACAAATTCGATAAAACAATAGTACCAACGCCGAGATTTCGATAGGTATTCAAGATCGCCAGATCCACGCCATGGATTGCGTCCGAGCGGCGATCAACGATTAATCGTCCAACGGGCTCACCGTCGAGCAGAACGATGTCGTGCGATGCGCGCGGAAACTCGGCAGAGTACGTCGCTTTCTGTCCGTTATATTGCATTACCAGCAGCTGTCTTAACTCCGCTTGATCGTGGATGACGCCGCTTAGGTCATCGCGGGTGCTCGCGTAGAGTTCTTGCAGAAAGGCGTCGTCACCGGGGGATACTGCCGGTCGGAGAGTTATGCGCGCCTGGATCTGTTCGGAAGACATGCTCATTTGATCGACCAAAAATCCTTCCAAAAACTATAGTTTTCGGCACCTCGAAAATGCAATTCCGCGGAGCAAAGTGTTGGACTTAAAACCAACCTTCTGTAAGAATAGAACCACACTAAAGTC
Organism: Pyrinomonadaceae bacterium; assembly: GCA_035526605.1. Taxonomy (GTDB): domain Bacteria; phylum Acidobacteriota; class Blastocatellia; order Pyrinomonadales; family Pyrinomonadaceae; genus OLB17. Next base: position 22,110 of record DATLCA010000231.1, read on the forward strand.
GACCGGATGTAAGGCGAAATGCGAAAGAATGAGCGCTGAAAACTTGATCGGATTTGAGAACATACCGCAAACCATTCCTCATTTTTGCATCGAATCGTTTCGCAGAAATAATAAGCCCGACGCCCTGGCGTACAAGCTCGGAGACACGTGGCACAAACTCTCCGGGATCGATGCGATCGAGCGAGTAAAGCGCATCGCACTCGGATTGTCGAAGCTTGGAGTTCGAGCCGGAGATCGAGTAGCGATCATCTCTGAGAATCGTCCCGAGTGGTCGCTTGTCGACCTTGCGATCCTTTCACTTCGGGCCGTCAACGTACCGATCTATACGACGCAAGCGGTCGAGCAGGTCCGCTTCATCCTTGAGAACTCGGGTGCGAAAATGCTCTGCATCTCGGGTAAGAAGCTTTTCAAACATGCAGAGGAAGCGATTCGAAGCGTAGAGCGACTCGAGAAACTGATCTTTTTTGATAAAGATGCGGTTCCCGAAGAAGAGCGGCGGGCGATCAGTCTCGATACGCTTGAGGAACAAGGTGAAGCGCACGGCGAGTCGGAAGCGTCCCTTTTCGAGGACGAGCTCGCACGGCTCAGCGGGAACGACCTCGCGACGATAATTTATACGTCGGGCACGACGGGCGAGCCGAAGGGCGTGATGCTCACTCACGATAATTTTGTTTCCAATATCGTCTCGATCTCCGAAGCCTTGCCGATCCGCAACACCGATTGCAGTCTCGCCGTGCTTCCGCTCTCTCACATCTTCGAGCGAACGGTTTTCTATGTCCTCTGTGCGAATGGTGTCTCGATAAACTACTGCGCCTCGTTCGATCAACTTGCTTCACACCTGCAGGAGGTGAAGCCGACGATCATGACGGCCGTGCCGCGACTATTTGAGCAGGTCTATCACAAGATCGTGAAAAAGGGGAAGGCGGCCGGCGGATGGAGAACCAAACTTTTCGATTGGGCGCTCGGCGTCGGTCAGGACTATTGGCATGCTAAGGACATGCACTCCTCAGTCTCGCCCATCCTCGCGGCAAAGCACGCGCTTGCGAGCCGACTCGTCTTTTCGAAGTGGCGCGATGGCGTCGGAGGGAGTCTTCGATTTTTTGTTTCCGGCGGAGCGCCTCTTTCAAAAAAATTGTCGTACGCGTTCTGGGCCGCGGGCATTCCGGTACTTCAGGGGTACGGGATGACGGAGGCGTGTGTCGTCAGCGCGAACCGGCCGGACGACAACAAAGTCGGATCGATCGGGAAGCCGTTCGACGGAATCGAGATCAAGATCGCCGAGTCGGACGGTGAGATCCTGGTCCGCGGGCGGAATGTGATGCTCGGTTATTACGACAACACGGAAGAGACCGCGAGGGCGATCGACGCGGATGGTTTCTATCACACCGGCGATGTCGGCTATGAAGATAAAGACGGGCATTTTTATGTGACTGACCGCCTGAAGGACCTGTTCAAATTGTCGAACGGCAAATACGTCGCGCCGCTTCAGGTCGAGAGTCTCTTAAAACAAAGCCCTTTGATCTCGCAGCCGGTTGTCGTCGGGAGTGGAAGAAAGCAGGTCGGCGCTTTGATCGTTCCGGATTGGGAAGCGTTGAAGGAATTGCTGAAGGATGAAAAGATCGCCGCGGACGGAACCCGCGAAGAGCTTTGCGAAAATCCGCAGGTCGTAAAGCGCGTCCAGCGTGATGCGATCGAACTCACCCGCGAGCTGAACGACTACGAGCGGGTCAAAAAGGTCTATCTCTTGCCAAGGGAATTCTCGATCGACAAAGGTGAAATGACCCCGACGCTGAAGATCAAACGCGGGGTCATCGATGAAAAATACGGCGAAGCGATCGACGAGATCTGCGGAAGCTAATCGCTCCTGCCGGCTAATCTATATAAGTCTGAAAGGTCCGGTCGCCGTTGGAACAGTGCGTCGGCAAGCTCGAGCAGGGGTTCCGGAATCGCCGCGGGCTCGAGGGTTTCATCCTGCGGCGGATACCGCCGATAAAATTCCAATTCTGCATCGCAGAACTCGCACTCGGACAGGTGTCTGCGAATGTCCTCGCTATCGGGAATGTAATCTACCAGCGCCGCGAGGACTTGTGACGCAGGACAATCTTTAGTCTTATAAAAGCTTTCCATCATGAACAGAAACCCGGAGATAGATCCGCGCAAAACGCATGAGACGCGAATCGAGGAGCCGGTTGAATTTTGTGCTACACCCCACTAAACCCGCAATGGCCGCAAGGTTCCAAAACTAACGGCTTATAGCGCCCAGACTTACGGTCGGCGACGCTCGATTAAGAATCGAAATCCCGAATATGCCAACCGTGTTGATCCAAACAAAAAACTGTTGCCCAAATCTGGAATAGTTGCTAGTATCTAAATGTCGGTAGGGAGGAAGACCAAATCCCGCAGCCCACCAACCAGAATTGACACCGCTGCTCGGCAGTCGATTTTCAAAGCTTCTTCTAAAAATCCAGTTTGCGAAGTTTGATCGAACCGCGATGAAGCCATCGTTTGCGTGAGCTCTTCCCAAATAACGCCCACCATATCGCAACAAGCCTTTATGAATGCACCCAAATCGCCGGACCGTCTCCCGCGATCAATCCAGAATAAGCAGGTTAAGGTAGGCAAATGGAATGACAGCCTTAACGCCTCTGATGTAAATCAGATTTGGATCGAGCTGCATCGCATCGTCTCCTCACATCCCCTCGTCCGGGCATCAAAACGGGCTGGCTTCCTGGTTGAAGAAGGAAGATACAACGCCTACACCGATCTCACACAGGAACTTTTCGTCGCTCTATTAAGTAAGGAAAGATTTCAGCACTATCTCGACACGGGAATGTCCGACGCGGAGGTCGAAGCCGAGATCAGTCAGATCGAGCTGACGAACATGCTTACGGCCGAGCTCCGTAAGCGTTATCCGGAATCGTACCGCCTCGCCCGCCGAATCTCCACGCTCGTCCAGACGAGCGAAACTTTCAAACGGTTCGACAACGTCGGAAATCCCGAAGCGCATCGCCGGTTGGCGGACCGCCTTTACGGCCTCTCCGATTGGAAGATAGAAAAATCGCGCCGTGACGTTCAGGAAATGGACGAGCGCGTGAAGGCCGTGTCATTCCACAAACGAGACACCCGAATGGTCGGATGCACCGGGGACGCACAGATAGTTATCAGCAACGTTGAACTTGAAAAATTGATCGTCCGTGTTTTCAAAGCGATCGATTCGCCCGTTGACGTTCGATCGCTTCGCTCGTTCGTCATGTCGCGTCTGCCGATCATGGACATCCACCTCGTCCCGGTTGGCGGTTCGGGCGACAGCGACGACGACGAGAAAGCGCATTTCGAAATCGCGGACATCCGCGAGACTCCCGAGGAAGATTTTCTTCGCAACGAAGCCGAGCACGAAGCCGCCAGTTTCGTCGAAGGCTTTTTGACCGCCCTTAGCAGATCCGTCCGCGGTAAAGAGAAACAGTATGATCGGATGATCAGTGTCCTTTGGCACTGCTATCTGATCTCCGACAGCGGCACACAGCTCCAGGTTGCCGAAATGCTCGGCGTATCCGACTCCCTTGTATCCGATTACCGAAAACGGATCGAATCAAATCTCGCCCAGCTTTCATTCAGCGGCGTAAACGAGGCACGACAATTCGAGAAAGCATTGAAACGTCGTGTACGCGAAATGATCGCCGTCCCCGCCGAACAAGTTCCCGCCTAGGTCTCAGGCATCTCCCAAAGTCACTTCCCGAAAGGGAACTTTCCCCTCACAGCTACCCACCTCACCTAACAAAGCTGATCCCGTCGAAGACACTCTTCGACGGGATTTTTTTTAGGTCAATGATCCACAAGAAAACTTTCGGGAGTGGATCGAGGTGTGTGACCGCGGAGAGATCCTCGAGCGATCGCATCGCGGTTCTACATTCGGCGGACGGGGAGTCGCGATACGCGTATGTCATCGCGCGTTCGCCGACGACGTTACGTCGTGCAGGTCCGTTTTGCTTACATAGATTCGTGACGTGCGGAAGTCCTGCTCGCAGCGCGCAGGACGGAAGAATGTCGATTGGTCGGAGCCGTAGCGGAATCGTTTCGTAAAGATTTGCAAAGCGATCAGTGCGAATGATCATAGAGCTACACACAATCAACGGTTGTTCACACAACAGTGCTTTCGACTGGTTGTCACTGGTGCACAGTTCGACACTCTGAACCGCAGTTCACCACCGGCTACCGACCCAATGTCACTTTTCGTGCTCTAATCCGCAACGTCGCGTTTACATTGTTGTCATAAAGAATCGTATTGCGGTGTTACTAAACCAAGAGCCGATTCTCAAGACAAGGGGATGGCATCATTCCAGCAGTACCGGACATGGGCTACATATTATTTATCATCGCTATCCGCACTCACGCTGACTCGGCCGCACGTCTTCAAACCTGCAGCTCCATAAGTAGTCCATACAACCTAAATACCACCTACTACACCGTAATCAGTGTGTCATCATGAATTTATCTACAGAAGTAAACAGAAGATTTGTTGCTGACAGAACCCGACATAAAAACGGGGATAGAACCGAGTCGAAACCGCGCGGGGAATATTCGCTGGTTGAGACCGACATTACCGATCTCTCACAGGCCGCAAGCCGCATCGATGCGCTCCGGTCCTTGATCTTAATATTCTTACGCGAAGTCGATTCGCTGAAAAAGGTTGTCGGGCCGCGCCCGAGAAAAAAGGGCGACCCTATCAAACTTGACAGTGAGATCGATGCGTTTGAGGCGGCACTGATTCGTGACGCTCTAATCAAAAGCAAAGGGAACCAGCGCGACGCCGCGAAGCTATTGAGCATCAAGCCGACGACGCTGAATGCGAAAATGAAGCGACTTGGGATTACCGTGGAGACGGCGGTGACCGCCGTGGATTAATTACGAGAAATCTCCGATTGACGTTGAATCCGTAAATTATCCTCCCGCATTTTTATAGACAAGGGGTCTATTTTAATTCTCAAATGCGCCTCGTGGTTACGAAATACCACGAGGCGCATTTTAGTTATGGTTCAGTTTAAAGTTTGCTGAATGAATCGAAGCGCCGGTTCTCGTGATTCCATCGAGTTCCCGGTTTTTGTTTCGTGTCTTCGTTTGTCGGTGCGCTTTCGTGCGAGCCGTTAGTTCCGGACAAGTCGCGGCCGAACTGGAACGACGAACCCACACGAAATCACACCAGCAAAACGAAGACCCGACAGGGGACTCGGGTCAGATGCGCTGCCCGACTAGGGCGCGATTTCTTCCACTCATCTTCACCATCCTCCATCCAAAAATACTTTTCCGAAAATCTGGATATTTCTCTAAGTTTCGAATTTGTGAACGACGCCGGCCGTAGTGCGGCGCGTGCACGCAATTAGACAGAATCCATTCGCGCGTATCGCCTGACCAAAATTGCAACTCGGTCATCCCACGGAAAACGCATTAAGACCCAGAATGGCGTTCATTATTTTGAACGGAATTCACGATATCGTACGCCGCGGCTGATAGGAATGAGCGTTGCGTTCTACGGAACATTGAAGGTCAACCGACTTTCTTCTGACTTTAGCTATAAAGGAGTTTTTTATGAAAGCTAAATTAATGTTTATGGCTGTGCTTGCGGCACTGATGGCGTTTGTTTTTGCGCCGCCCGCCTCGTACGCGCAGACCTCGACCACGGGTACCGTCGAAGGGACCGTAACCGACCCCAACGGGGCGGCCGTTCCCAACGTCACGCTCACGTTGAGCGGCCCGAATCTGGTTAGGTCTCAAACCACGACTTCGGACGCCGACGGCACATATAGATTTGCTTCGGTCCCACCGGGACGATACACGCTCGAAACGGGCGCGGTTACCGGCTTTAATGTTTACCGACAGGAAAACGTTGAGGTCAATCTTTCGCGAGGGACTACGGCGAACATCACGCTCGGCCTTACCGGAAGTACCGCGACCGTTGACGTCGTAGCGACACCCGACGTCGACCAGGCAACAAATACTACCGGCACTAATGTCTCGACGGAGTTCTTCTCCAATATTCCTACTTCGAGAACAGTTCAAGGCCTTTACACGATCGCTCCGACGGTGACGCGATCGGGTCTACGCGACGCTTCGGGTCGTGAAAGAGATCCTTCGGTCGCGGGTTCGTCCGGTCCGGAGAACAGCTACATCCTCGACGGCATCAACACCACCGATCCGGCTTTCGGGGGCGGCGGTGCTAATCTTCCGTTCGAGTTCGTCCAGGAAGTCGAGATCAAGACCGGTGCGTTCGGTGCCGATCAGGGGCTCTCGACCGGCGGTGTATTCAACGTCATCACGAAATCAGGCTCGAACGAATTCCACGGCGACGTGTTCGCTTACGGACTTCCCAAGAGCTTTGTGAGAGAGACGAAGAACATTCCGTTCACCGGTCTCGCGCCGAATGGTTATTCGGAACTCGATGCCGGGTTCGACGTCGGCGGCCCGATCATCAAGAACCGCCTGACGTTCTTCGCGGCGTTCAACCCGCAGTTCCGCACGAACAGTTATCTGACCCAAACCTTCCGAAACGAAGTCGAGGGCAAGATCAAGACACCGTTCTATTCGGGCAAGCTGTCATGGGTCGTAAATAATAACAACACGCTGACGTTCACGACGTTCGGCGATTTCACCAAGGAAGAAGGGCACCTCTATGGACAGAATCTCCAGGTCGTCAATGGCTTCGGCGTTGACGAAGGAGCCTTCCAGGGAATCCGCGAGACAGGCGGCCACAACTATGCGGCTCGTTTGAATTCGAACATCTCGCAGAACTGGATCGGTGAATTTTCGTTCGGCTTGCACAAGCAGCGGAACAACGTGATCCCGGCGACATCGCTGGACATCCCGTTGGTCAACGACGCGTTTGCGATCCTTCGCCCCGACAACACGATCGCCCCGATCGTGCAGACCGGCGTGCAAGGAATCACCAGAACCGGCTTTGTCGACTATGCGTATGTTCCCGGCGGCACACTGCAGCGAAACTTTGCGCGGAGTGCGGGATTCGGTCTCTATCAGGAACAGTCCCGGGACCGTTGGGAAGTTGCGGCTCGTCTGCAGAACCTCTTCAGCAGCCACACACTGAAATACGGTTTCGAGTTCTATCGCAACCAGTACGACATATCGCAGACGTCCACCGGGCCGAGCAACTCGTTCGCCAACCCGTTGAACGTTGGAAACAACAACGGCACTGACGCGGACAATCGATCTGTCCACGGCTTCCGTGTGACGAACAACTTCGAGGTTTGCACAGTTCGCGGTACCGCGGTCGTTTGCCCGCTCAACGCGAACATTGCAGCTGGACCGGGGATTCTTCAGTCCTTCGCGGCGCAGAATCTGGCCGCCCTTCAGGCTGCGGGCCAAGCGCTACCGGGCGGTGCTACTTCGATTCAGGTGGGTGCGGTCACGGCGGCGGAGTTGAACAACAACCCGGTGCTTGTCCGCCTGACAACCCGCGTCCGCGATTTCAGCCTTAACGCACAAACCAAGACCGACGTGGAGAGCTTCTACGTTCAGGACGACTGGCGCGTGGCGAAGAACCTGCAGTTCAACATCGGCGTCCGCTGGGACTACCAGCAGGCCGGCGATGCGAACGGCAACACGTACCTTTCGCTTAACAACTGGTTCGACAATCTGCAGCCGCGTCTCGGTTTCTCATGGGATCCCTGGGGCAACGGCCATACGAAGATCTTCGCCAACTATGCGAGGTTCGTCGAAACTCCGATCCCTCTGGATCTCAACGTCCGCGCCGGCGGCGGCGGAAGCCAGACCGACAAGAACTTCAACGTAAATCGCTATGGAGCTCCGTTGAATGCGACGGTCGCGACGAACTTCAACACTCGTAACCTGGGTGCCGATCCGACCCCGATCGACGTCGGTCTGAAACCGCAGACCGTCAACGAATGGACCGCCGGTATCGAGCACAACTTCATGACGAATCTGACGTTCGGAATGCGCGGCATCTATCGTGCACAGGGAACGGTTATCGAAGACGGCTCGTTCGACGACGGTGACACCTACTTCCTGTTCAACCCCGGTGAGCCACTCGGTCCCGGACAGGGCGGCGAGTTTGGGAACACCGAATATCGTGCTTGTAACGAGTTCGATCAGTGCTTCGGCCGTGCTCGTCGGTTCTATCGTGGTTTGGAGTTCACTCTGAGCCGAAGATTCGCGAACAACTACTCGTTCCAGGCTTCGTATGTTTTCTCGAGCTTGATCGGGAACTACGAAGGCCTCTTCCGCAACGACAACGGCCAGGCCGATCCGAACATCACTTCGCTGTTCGATCTGACCAGCCTGTTGGGCAACACGTACGGGCGTCTCCCGAACGATCGTCCGCACCAGTTCAAGTTCAACGGTTCCTACCAGACTCCATTCGGACTTATCCTTTCGGGTAATTTCTACATTCAGTCCGGTATCCCGTTCAACTCTCTGGTGCCGCATCCGGTGTACGGGAACAATGAAGGATTCGAAGTTCCGCGAGGGACGGCGATCATTCCCGATCTGACATCGATCAACGGCAACGGCGGCCTCTCAAGCGCGATTGGCAGCAGCCGCACACCGACGACCTGGAATCTTGACCTGGGTGCTTACTACCCGATCAAGCTTTCGGAAAACATGCAGCTCCGCTTTACGGCGGACTGGTTCAACGTTACCAACACGCAGCGTGCGCTATTCCTGGATCAAACCAAGTTGATCACGCTCGGCGTCGCGGGCACACCGAATGTTCCGAATCCGTTCTTCGGAAGCGGGCAGATATTCCAGTATCCCTCGGCCCTCAGGCTCGGGGCGAAATTCAGCTTCTAACTGAGTTCATGCTTCGGAGAATATCCGGTACGGGAAGGACACGCGTCCTTCCCGTTTTTTTGTTCTGTCGAATGGGTCAGTCGCGCCGTTTCACCACACCCGAATCGACGGTGCGCCCATCACGTGATATGACCTGCAAATACATTTCGTCGCGGGCCACCTCGACGAGCATGAACGAGAGATCGGTGTCGAAAGCGGCGGCGGTGAGATCACTTCGCTGCACGTCACCGTTGCGGATTTTTCCACCGGCCCCGGTGACAAAGTATTGAATCCCTTTCTGCGGTTTGATCCGCTCATAGACGTGGTCGTGCCCGTTGAAAACGACATCGATCCCCCCAGCTACAAATATAGGTTCCAGCAGCCGCCGCGCATCGGGATCAGAACCGTGCCGTTCGCTGGATGAGTAGGGCGGGTGATGAAAGAACGCGATCCGCCAGGCGTTCTTGTCGGAAGCAAGATTCGTCTTCAGCCATTCGAGCTGGCTCGCGTCCAGTCGATTGCTGTCGAGTGCGTAGATCGACACTCCGTTTTTTTCTATCCGATAGAAAGTCGACCCGTTCATATTGAACAAAGGATAGGTCCGCTGTTCAATGTCATCGTGATTACCCAGTGACGCGTAGAATTTGACACCGCTATCGATAAGCGGCCGGTAAGCGTCCTCGAATTTCTTTTTCATATCGGCCGGCGAATCGCCGCCGTAGATGTTGTCGCCGGTCATCAATGCGGTATCGAAAGGGAAGGCGCGGTGATAACTTTCCATTACCCGTGCGAGCTCGTATTGCTCCTTGCTGCCGCGGCCTGAATCCCCGAAAACCAGTAGTCGAATTGAACCTGGCCGGACCGGCAGTGTCAGCGGAGAAGGGAGATTTGTCTGCGCGGTCTGTCCACCGACAGCGGC
>DATLCA010000232.1:0-1823 GCA_035526605.1 Pyrinomonadaceae bacterium
TCACGCGACAGACCACCTGGTCCGAGGGCCGAGAGACGACGTTTGTGCGTGATCTCGGACAGCGGATTGGTCTGGTCCATGAACTGCGAAAGCTGCGACGATCCGAAGAACTCACGAACCGCGGCCGTCACCGGCTTGGCATTCACCAGGTCGCGAGGCATCGTCGTGAACATGTCCTGCTGGATCGACATCTTCTCCTTGATCGCACGTTCCATGCGCTCGAGGCCGATGCGGAACTGGTTTTCGAGCAGCTCACCGACCGCGCGGACGCGGCGGTTGCCCAAATGATCGATGTCATCCTGGCCGAAATGCTCGCTGTTCTTCTTCATCCGAAGCAGGTAGTTCACCACTTCGACAAAGTCGGTCGCCGCGAGAAGCGGATCGTTGATCCGGTCACGCTCGGGGCGTCCCATCTTGATGTTGAATTTCAGACGGCCGACCCGCGAGAGATCGAACCGGCGAGCATCGAAAAACATTCCTTCGAGAAGGTGATAAGCCGTCGGCACCGTCGGAGGATCGCCGGGGCGCATCTTCCGATAGATCTCCAGAAGTGCATCGACCGGTTTGAGGATCGGGTCCTTTCTCAACGTCTGGGCGATGACCTCACCGATCTCGTCCGCCTTCGGGAAAAATACCTCGAAGCTCTCAATCCCTTCCTCGATGATCTGCTGAAGCTTCGCCGCGGTCAGCTCAGTATTCGACTCGACGATCACCTCACCGGTTTCAGTGTTTACGATATCGTCGACAGCAAACGCGCCTTCGAAATCATTGATCGAGACCTCGATACTGTCTTTTTTCAATCGACGAAGCTCAGCAATCGCGGACTTCGTGACCTTCTTGCCGATCTTGGTTATCTCTTCCTTCTTGTCCTTTATGTCTTCCTCGGCACGCATGCCGGCCAGGTTTGTGACGCCTTCGGGCTTCACCGCCAGCGATACTTTGCCTTTCGAGACCAGGGCCGTGTCGATCGTGTAGAAGAGCTTCAGAATATCCGCGTTGGAATATTCGGCGTTCTTTACAACTTCCTCGAGAATGCTGTCCGACACGGTCTTCATGTCGATCTGCGGCGAAAGCCACATTCCGAGAGCCCGCAGGAAGATTGTCGCAAGGATCTTTCGCTTGCCGAGCCGTGCGTGGAGAATTCCCTTCTGGTCGTATTCGAACTCGACCCACGAACCACGGTACGGAATGATCTTCGCCAGATATTCGTCGCGGTCGCCCTTGAAGAAAACGCCCGGGCTGCGATGAAGCTGCGACACGATGACGCGCTCGGTACCATTGATGATGAAGGTACCGTTGTCGGTCATCAGGGGGATCTCGCCGAAGAAAACGTCTTCTTCTTTAATATCGCGGATCGTCGACGTGCCCGTCTCCGGATCCTTGTCGAAGACTGTCAGCCGGATCTTGACCTTCAGGGGAACGCTGTACGACATCCCGCGTTCCTGACATTCCTGCTGGTCGTGCTTGTGCTTCAGGCCCACCGGCTCGCCGCAGTTCGGGCAGAGCTTCGGCCGCACCGCGTTGAACGTTCCGCAGTTGTTACAAAGAACCTCCGCGGGATTGAACGGATCGACCTTTATCTTCGACCCGCAGTTTTTACAGTTCGCCCGGAGGTGTTCGAGGCCTTCCAGGTTTCCGCACTTACATTGCCAGTTGCCGATCTGGTATTCGACGTACTCGAGCGTCGCGGTCTCGCGGAAATCCGAGACGGGAAAGATCGAACCGAAGACCGACTGCAAACCGATGTTGTCCCGCTCTTCGGGAATCAGATCCATCTGGAGGAACCGGTTGTACGATTCGCGCTGGACCTCGATCAGATTCGG
>DATLCA010000233.1:0-13649 GCA_035526605.1 Pyrinomonadaceae bacterium
CCGTCCGTACGAATGTCGTAATTTTCAAAAGTCGTGTGGACAGGACTTTGGGCCTCGACCGGAGTGAGCGTCGAAGGTGGAAAAGAAAAAGCGATAAACGTCAGAACCGCGAGCGCGAGTATCAACAACAACTTCATATCATCGTCTCCAAGCGTGGAATTCTTCTCTGCGTCTCGCGCCGGCGTTGGTTGAAAGCAATCGTTACAGATTCGGAGCGTAGATGTTGACGACAAGACAGAGCGAAATCCTGACCCAGTAATTGAATGCCGACTAAGTGGCCGGGGTGTGCCGAGTATTATTCACGAAAGCCGATTCGGAAATCAAGAAATTCCCGGACTCTCGAGAAGCTGGATGAACTTTTTCGCGGCTAGTGAGAGGTTCCGGTCGGTTCTGTAAATCACTCCGACCGGCCGGACCCAATCCTTCTCGGCGAGCTTCACGACAGCGAGTTGCCCGGAGCGCTGTTCGTCGACGATGGACGGGAGCGGGACTATCGCGAGGCCGAACCCTACCTGCACGGCGCGTTTGATGGTTTCGATGTTGTCGAACTCGGCGACTTTTTTTACTTCGACTCCGTGCGCTTTGAGGATCTTGTCGGTCGCCTTTCGCGTAGGGGTGTCGCGTTCGAACAGAACCATGTCGAGCTCGTTCAGATCTTTCGCACGGACCTGTTTCTTTTTCGCGAACCGGTGATCGGGCGGACATATCAGCACGAGACGATTCGCCGGCATCTCCGTCACAGTGAGGCCGCGTTTAGCCTCCGGGAACGCGAGGACGCCGAGCTCGACGGATCCATTGAGGACGTCGCGAACCACGCGGGTGGTCCGCGAGTATTCGAGATCGATCTTGGCGGCCGGGAATTTGGACATGAATTCCCCGACTTTTGACGGCAGCTCGTGCAATCCGACGCTATAGACCGTGGCGACCTTAACCGTTCCGCCGATCTTCCCGACGAGCCCGCGAAGACTTTCCTGGAGCTGATCGTACGCTGTCAGTACCGATTTCGCCTCGCGATAAAAAACTTCACCGGCGGCGGTCAGCGTCACTTCGCGGCGCCCGCGAACTCGCTCGAGTAACCGGCGTTTGAACTTGTCCTCGAGGGCGCGTATCTGCTGGCTGACGGCGGACTGCGTGATGAAGTTGCGCTCGGCCGCGAGCGAAAAGCTCTGGAGGTCGACGAGGTCGCAGAATACTTTGAGAGTTTCGATATGCATTGAACCAAATATAAATTTTTCTTACCCACATTCGCAAGTCAATTCATTTCCACTTATAACTACGCGGGCTTATACTTTGGTTATGCGGGATGAGTGATGCTGGAAGAGAGGGAGTAGGTGTTCGATGATATACACGCCCGACATGACATTGCGTGACGCACGAGAGCTGTACTTTCGCCTCAACTTTGGCGGGGACGGCGGTTACGACGAGCGTTGGATCAAGGTGAAGGTTTGGCGTATCCCGATCTGGCTCCCGAACACGGCGGGGCGTGTAGCGGCGGTCAAGCTTCATGATCTGCATCACGTGCTGACCGAGTACCCGACGACGTGGCGCGGCGAAGCAGAGATCTCGGCGTGGGAGATCGGAGCGGGTGGGCTGAAGCATTACTACGCGGGCTGGCTCCTTGATCTGATGAACATCGCGCAGGGTTTGGTCGTGAATCCACGCGGCGTGTATCGCGGTTTTATGCGCGGGCGTCGGAGTTCGAATTTGTTCGCGACGGAGTTCGGCGACGAACTTCTAGCAGCCGAGGTTGGCGAATATCGGGAGCGTTTGAAGCTGAACGATCAGCCGGCAGATCCCGGCGTTCGCGACTATGCAGCGTTCGTGTTCTGGATCCTGGCGAGTGCGTCGACGTATGTCGCGGTATTGTTTCTGGCCTTCTTACCATTGATGTTATTAGTTTTATGGATTGTGTGGCTTTAAGGCGGCGGTATATATTTAGGTTAAAGATCTGTTCGAAATTTCGGTAAGCGGCGGTTTGTCGTTGGAATATGGCTATTCGATTTAGCAATACCTTTCTTTTGCGCAAGCTGCATCAGCTCACCGGCGTCGTCCCGCTCGGCGTTTTCTTTTTTGTGCACATGTACACGAACTCGGCGGCGATGAACGGCGCCAAGAGCTTCAACAAACATGTGCAGGACATCCACGACATGCCGTATCTCATCTTCATCGAGACGTTCGGCATATTCGTTCCGCTGCTCTTTCATTCGATCTATGGCGTTTTGATCTCGGCCGAAGCGCGGGCCAACGCGATCAACTATTCGTACGGGCGAAACTGGTTTTACATCTTCCAGCGCGTGACCGGGATATTCCTTTTCATTTTTCTTTTGTTTCATATTTTGAATTTGCGGTTCGGGTTGATTCCCGGCCTCGAGTCGTTCGGAAATCCCGTTGCGGGAAACGGTGGCCGTGCGTTCGAGATCGTCGCGAGCGAATTCAAGAGCGTCGGCATTTTGATTTTCTATATCGCCGGGGTTATCGCGACGGCATGGCATCTCGCGTACGGCTTCTGGCTTTTCGCCGTCGACTGGGGAATCGTGATCGGCGAGAAGGCGCAGCGGATCGGACTGTATGCGTTGATCGGGCTGGCGGCGATGTTGTCGGCGGTCGGGATCAACGCGGCGATCTCGTTCGTCAAACCGTGCGGGTTGTTTCCCGGCTCCTTCTGCGAGGCGGCAGAGCAGAATAAGGTTATCGAGCCAAGTGCGCCGAGAAAGTTTTAGGATTGCGGGTTTGGGATTGCGGATTTGCCGCGGTCATTCTCGACGAATCCACGATCCGCAATTAAGTTATGTCTAATGGATTAAAAATCGCAATCGTCGGAGGAGGGCTTGCAGGCCTCGCCGCGGCGATGAAGATCGCGGAAGCAGGTCATGAAGTCGACTTGATTTCCGTAGTGCCGGTGCGGCGCTCGCACTCGGTCTGTGCGCAGGGCGGCATCAACGGCGCGGTCAATTCGAAAGGCGAGGGCGACTCGCCGGCGAAGCACCTCGACGATACCGTGTACGGAGGAGACTTTCTCGCGAACCAGCGGCCGGTCAAGCAGATGTGCGACATGGCGCCGCAGATCATTTACCTATTCGACCGTATGGGTGTGCCCTTTTCGCGGACGAAAGAAGGGTTGATGGATTTTCGTCGTTTCGGAGGCACCCTTCATCACCGGACGGCGTTTGCCGGAGCGTCGACGGGACAGCAGCTTCTTTACGCACTCGACGAACAGGTGCGGAAATGGGAAGTCGAAAAGCGCATCAACAAGTACGAAGGCTGGGAAATGATGTCGCTGGTTCTGGATGATCATCAAGTCTGTCGCGGGCTGATCGCGATGAATTTGCAGACGCTCGAACTTAAATCATTTCAGGCCGACGCCGTCATTATGGCGACCGGCGGACCGGGTTTGATATTCGGCAAGTCGACCAACTCGATGACCTGCACGGGAAGCGCCGTATCGGCTTGCTACCAGCAGGGAGCTCGCTACGCGAACGGCGAATTCATCCAGGTTCATCCGACATCCATCCCGGGCGAAGACAAGCTTCGGCTGATGAGCGAGTCCGCCCGAGGCGAAGGCGGACGCGTCTGGGTGCCGAAAGCCGACGGCGATGCTCGGAGCCCGCGCGACATTCCCGAGAATGAGCGCTGGTACTTTCTAGAAGAAAAATATCCGGCGTACGGAAATCTTGTGCCGCGTGACATCGCCACGCGCGAGATCTTCCAGGTGTGTCTCGAAGGCCACGGCGTCGCGGGTGAAAACCAGGTCTACCTCGACCTCACGCACATCCCGGAAGACACTCTCACGCGAAAGCTCGGAGCGATTCTCGAGATCTACGAAATGTTCGTCGGCGACGACCCGCGTCATGTCCCGATGCGCATTTTCCCGGGCGTGCATTATTCGATGGGCGGCCTGTGGGTCGACGCGGAACAGCGAACAAACATTCCCGGCCTTTTTGCCGCTGGTGAGTGCGATTATTCGATCCATGGAGCTAACCGGCTCGGTGCGAACTCGCTCGTGTCGTGTGTCTACGGCGGGTTCGTCGCGGCACCGTCGGCCATCGAGTACGCGAAAAACGTCGAACGCGGCAGCACCGAAACGAATGGAATTTATGACGCAGAGCTAAAGCGCCAGACCGAGATAAACGGGCAGATCATCTCGAACGAGGGCGGCGAAAATCAATACAAGCTGCATGAAGAGATGGGCAAGTGGATGACCGACAACGTAACGGTCGTTCGCTACAATGATCGGCTGAAGGCGACGGATGAGAAGCTGCTCGAGTTGCAGCAGCGTTTCCAAAAGATCTCGATAAACGATTCGAATCTCTGGGCGACACAGGCCGTCCCGCATGCCCGGCAGCTTTGGAACATGATGCAGCTTGCACGCGTCATTACGCTAGGGGCATTGAACCGGAACGAATCGCGGGGTGCTCATTACAAACCGGATTTCCCTGAACGCGATGACGAGAATTTTCTGAAGACGACGATCGCGGAATATTCGGACGAGGCTCCGGTGTTTTCATACGAGGCCGTCGACGCATCGCTCGTCGAACCGAGGAAGCGGGACTACTCGTCAGGGAGGAAGAAAGCCGAGCAGGTCCCGCAACCGGGAAGCGAGCAAAAGCCTGAGGGGCGCGAAGAGATCTGGGTGAAGGAAGGTAAGAAGATCGCGGAGGGCGAATCGTTCAAAGACTGAAATGAATCCGGCAAACGTACAACAGGGAAAAAAGCGGCTTGAGAATCCGCCGAAGTCGATCAAGTTCAAAGTCCAGCGGCGCGAGAAAGAAGGCGCGGCGGCGCATTGGGAGACGTTCGAGCTTCCATATCGCCGCAACCTGAACGTCATTTCTGCGTTGATGGATATCCGTAAAAACCCGGTGACGGTGGAGGGGAAACAAACTACTCCACCGGTTTGGGACATGAGCTGCCTCGAACAGGTGTGCGGGATCTGCACGATGGTCATCGACGGCAAAGTGCGTCAATCATGCTCGGCGCTGGTCGACGACCTGCTGCTCGCATCCGGAAGTGAAACGGTGACTCTTGAGCCGATGTCGAA
Organism: Pyrinomonadaceae bacterium; assembly: GCA_035526605.1. GTDB lineage: Bacteria > Acidobacteriota > Blastocatellia > Pyrinomonadales > Pyrinomonadaceae > OLB17. Next base: position 5,039 of record DATLCA010000233.1, read on the forward strand.
GTTCCCGAACGTCCGCGACCTGAAGGTCGATCGATCGAGAATGTTCGAGCATCTCAAGCAGGTCCACTCGTGGATCGAGCTCGACGGGACATACGATCTGGGGCCGGGCCCGGTCATTTCGAACGAGACCGCTCAGGAACGCTACGCATACTCGCGCTGCATGACCTGCGGGTGCTGTCTCGAGGCCTGCCCGCAATATGACGAAGGCAATTACATCGGCCCGCAGGCGATCGCCCAGGCCAGACTTTTCAACATGCATCCCGTGGGCAAGAACGACGCCGAAGAAAGGCTAAACGGTTTGATGGGCGAAGACGGGATCACCAACTGCGGAAACGCGCAGAATTGCATCCAGGTGTGTCCGATGGGAATTCCATTGACGCGGGCGATTTACGAGACGAACCGGGAGATTACAGTCGAGGCGTTGTTCGGGTGGCTGAGGAAGTAAGTGAGAAGGTAGAAGGTAGAAGGCAGAGGGCAGAGGGCAGACGCCGAGAGGCAGAGGGCGAAAGATAAAGGAGCCTCGCGCGCCCGGCGCATTCTGCCTCTTATCAATTGCCTCCGGCTTCAGCCGGAGGTGAGACAGCAAGAATTCGGCTTGAGCCGAACTGATAGAAAGAAATTCCTTATGGCTTTAGCCCAAGAAGTTCGGCTAAAGCCGCTTCTTTTTGTAACGAACCTCCCGCTAAAGCGGGAGGCAATTCATAGGAAGGAAGGTAAGGAAGATAAGAAACAAGAAACAGGAATTTGTTAACTCTCGTCCCGATGCCCCATCACTCCACTTGCAAAAAGTACCACTTCACTTAATAAACAGGCGATAAGGCCACATGAGAAGGGCGTATCTCATCGTCCTCGGATCTACGGGCGCGCCGAAACGATCGTTGAGATATCCGATCAGGTTCGAGCCGGACGTAAACGACCATCAGCAGTGCGAGCGCTCACCACGCATATGGTGGAGTTTTTTCGGCAGCCTGTGTCACGACTAGCTGATAGCTGTTAGCCCATTTGCCAGCAGCTAATTTTATTTCATCCGAGGATCATAACCACGGCCTCGCCCTTTACCAGCAAATCGCCATTCTGGTTAGTGCAGACAGTTTCCAACGTCACGACCGGTTTGTCTTCCCGAATGTTTGTGACCGTCGCCGACGCGGTAACGGTGTCACCGATGAATACGGGGGCGGTAAATTTCAAAGTCTGCGACAGATAAACGATGCTTCGCTCGCTGAATTCATAACCGAGCACGGCGGAAATAAATGCTCCGCTGAGCATGCCGTGCGCGATGCGCTTCCCGAAACGCGTGTTCTTCGCGACTTCCTCATCGAGATGAATTGGATTGTAGTCACCCGAGACATCGGCAAACTTTCGGATCAGTTCGTCGGTTACCAGGCGTTCAGTGGAAAATTTATCGCCAACTTTTAGTTCCATAAAATACGTTCAACCGGAGGTCTTCGACCGCTTCAGAGCGCGGTCGAGAACCGCTGGCTTAACCGGATGATGATTATTATTACTTGGCCGGGAACGTAAGGACTACTTTATTAAATTCCGCGGTCTTCTCGATCATCGGCACATGGGCGCGCTGATCGAAAACGGCCAGTTCCGAGCCGGCGATCTCACGTTTGGATTGCTCCCCTTCGGCAACTTCAGCGATGCATTGGCGCGAGCGCGATCTCGACCGGGGGAGGGATCGGAATATCGACGTCGCCGCGTAGAAATATCAGCAGCTCGTCAGCCGCCATCGGCCGTGAGAGCAAAAAGCCCTGGCCGCTTTCGCAGTTTAATTTCTTGAGAGCTTCGAGCTGCGAGTTCGTCTCGATGCCTTCCGCGATAACTCTCAGGTCGAGATTCTTCGCCATCGCGATGATAGTGCGAACGAGCTCCGTGTTGGCCCCTTCGTCGTTGATCAGGCTGACGAAGGAGCGATCAATCTTAAGTGTGGAGATCGGCAGGCGCACAAGGTAACTGAGGTTGGAATAGCCGGTGCCGAAATCGTCGATGTCCAGATCTATCCCAAGGTCTCGAAGCTGATTCAACATGTCGATCGCCTTTTCCTGATATTCGAAAAAGACCGTTTCCGTGATCTCGAGCTTCAAGCGACTCGGCGGGAAGTCGGTGCGGTTGAGGATATTCTTGACCTGATTTACCAAAAAAGGCCGGGCGAATTGTCGGCAAGACAAATTGACGCTCAATTTCAGAGAGTCCATCGCGACGGCATTATAGATCTTTCCGATCTCCGTGCAGGCTTTGTCCAAAACAAGCTCCCCGAGCGGATCGATGAGACCGGTTTCCTCGGCGAGGGGAATAAACTTGGATGGCAGGATCTCACCGAGCAGCGGATGATTCCAACGAGCTAGGGCCTCGACGCCTTCCACCTCCCCGGTCTCAAGTGAAAAGATCGGCTGGTATTCGACATCGAACTCGTATTTCTCGATCGCCTTTCGCAGGTCGGTCTCAAGGAGAAGAATCTCCTTCGCTGCGGTATGCATATTCTCGTCGAACACCGCATGCTGCGACCGCCCCGAGCGTTTGGCCTGGTACATCGCCGTGTCAGCGTCGCGCATTACGTCTTCGGAAGTCATGTGGTTTTCCGAAGCCCGGAGGATTCCGATACTTGCCGAGCTGTAAACTTCCTGTCCCGATAGATCGAACGGTCGGTCGAACTGGCGCTGGATGCGGTTCGAGATGCGCGTTATTTTCTCGCTGAAGTATCTGCCCTCCACCAGGATCATGAATTCGTCGCCCCCGAGCCGGGCAACTATGTCGGGCGGTCGCATGCAATCGCGAAGCCGCGAGGCGATACCTATCAGGAGCTGGTCTCCTATCAAATGGCCGAGGCTGTCGTTGACGTATTTGAACCTGTCCAGATCGATGAACAGAACGCTGACCTGATACTTGGGATCGTTTTTGCTCCGGTCCAGGGCTTCTTCCAAACGCCGCATGAAAAGAGCGCGGTTGGGAAGGCCGGTAAGGGCGTCGTGCGTGGCTTCGTGCTGTAGTTTCTGCTCAGCGATTTTTTTGTCGGTAATATCCTGGAGTTGGAAGATCAGGTTTGAGCCGTCCGACGTAATATCGCCTGACGCCGAAACGCTCCAGTGCGTCCAGACCGTCCGTCCGGTCTTATGAAGGTATCGCTGCTCCATCTGGCAGCTCGCGATGCGGCCGGCCATGAGCTCGTGGATCTTGATCATAGTCCCGCCGAGATCTTCCGGAAACATCATCCCCTGGAATTCCATGCTCAGCAGTTCGTCCGATTCGTATCCAAGAATTTCGCAGAGGGCGTGATTTACCTTCAACCATTTTCCGTGCCTCGAGACGAGACCGATTCCTATCGGCGCATAGGCGAACGCGCTCCGGAATCGCTCTTCGGATTCGCGCAGGGCGTTGGACCGCTCTTCGAGTATCTTCGCGTATTTCTCGGCCTGCTCCGCCTGGGCGATCGACATCTCCACATTTTTCAGATACATCCGGTACGCGAGGAAGACGAAGAGGATCACGGGGAACGTCGCCACGATCAAACCGAAGCCCACGTAGTGGGCGAGTTTTACGAGCGTTCCGGCGCCAACGGCACCGGCGAAATACGTAAAGAAAGTCCAGATGTATTTGCTCTTCCACGTTTCCCACCAGGGTAAAGCGTTGGCAAGCGAATCGTGGACTGAGGCGAGCAGCGTGTTCACAAGAAACTGTGTGACCGCGATGATCGAGAGGGCGATGACGTAACTCTGGATGCCGTGATTGTCGGGGGAGAGAACCGCGCCGTTCTCATAAAGCCCGCTGAGGGTAAGGATCGAGATGACGACAAAGGTCGAAAACGCTAAGGACGCAACGTTGAAAAGAATTGTTATTCTCTTGCTGCAGAATCGCCACGACGTACAGAAGGCTTCGACCGCCGCGAGCAGGATCGCGATCTCGCCGCCGTAGAGCAGCAGCGTGAGGAAAATGAAAAAATCCGAAACGGCGATGTGGGTTTTGACGCGAGGAATTTTTACCGTAGCCCACGAACCAAGGCCAACGGTGGAGCCGGCTAGCACCAGGAAATAGAGATCAAACTTTTGGAACGGAAGATTGACGATCGAGAAAAGAAGACATCCAAAGCCGATCGCCAGAACCGCAACCATATAGCCGATTGTTAACCTATGGTAGTTCATTGAAGCGGCGTATGAGGGACGCTCAAAAGCGAAACGAAAGTATAAAGTGAAATCGGGAGAGGTGAATCTGCCGATGGAATCGGTGGTTAAAAGGGAAGGCCGGACCGGAAAAACTTCCGATCCAGCCTTTAATTATGAACGGCGGCCTTGCAAAAGTCTATCCTTTTTTCTCACAGGAACAGTGTCGTGCACCGATCCGTGTTTCTAAAGCCCGCCTTCAAAAAACTACCGTGCGCATGTTTGAATTCGACGTTGCTCAGAAGACAAACGTTTTGCACTTGGTTCAGTAATCTCAGCCCCACTTCCGCAAGGCAGCTAGAGCCGACGCCGTCGCCGCGATGCTCCGGATGAACGTGAACACCCTCAAGGTAAGCCACGTCGTCTGTGAGGGCCACGACGTCCGCCTTGAAGACCAGCTTGCCGTCTTGCACGACGACGAAGATCCGGTTCTGCTCGATCCTCCGGGCGACGCGTCGCAGAAAGCCTTCGCGATCGCGAGCCATCGGATCTACGCCGCTCTCGAGCAGCGCGACCTCCGCCTGTGCCTCGGCGATCTGCTCAAGCTCGTCCGGTTTTGCGTAACGAACTTCCCATTTACATTTCTTCACGAGAAACGGAAAGTTAAGTTCGAACAATTCTTCCACGCAACGCAGCCTGGGCTCGCACGTGCCACCTGAGAAGTAGCCCCAGAACGATTCGGCTGCATCGCCGTCCGACATGATCAGGTTGATCCGCGTTTCCGAGTTCCGCGCCGTGATGGCGAGTGCGTGCATCGCGTTGTCGGTGCGGGCTTCGACCAGCGTCGAGTGCCCGATCAGCGCGACGCCCTCGAGATTGCCGGAAGCGTTTCTGTATCCGTAGAAAGCACCCCGGTTGAGCTCACTTTCGATACCGTTGTCCGTTATGAAGCTCTTCATCACTACGGTGTGAACCGGCCGCAAGGAAAGAAAGCTCATCACCTCGGCCTCGTCGTCGTTCGTTAATCTGCAGATCCGCGAAAGGTCCGGAGCAACAGAAAGCGGCAACGGGATAGCGGTTGCGATCGGTGCGTATGTTTTCTGTGTTCTCTGTAATAGCATTTTTTTAACCTCCATCTATTTTTTAGTTAGAGAACAATTACTCCACGCTGGGATCCATAAAGGCGGTGTCGTCGCCGCTTGCGATCACGTCGTCGCTAAGTGCGATGACGGAATCGGCAATGAGCACGGCATCACCAATAAGGACACCGTCTCCGATCAGCACTCCATCCCCGATAAGGACTCCATCTCCGATCAGCACACCGTCCCCAATAAGGACGCCGTCTCCGATCAGCACGCCATCGCCGATCAGTACGCCGTCCCCAATGAGAACGCCGTCTCCGATCAACACTCCAAACGACATCAATACGGGGCCGCTTCCTTCCGCACCTCCGCTGCTTATCGTCGCTTTCGAATTAATAGACAGACCTGTCGTGTAAACCGAATCGGCATTGAGAGCGAAAGCCCCGTTCAGATTCGTAACACCGCTACTAAAGATCTTGTCTCTCCGATACACGAGCTGGTATTTCGTGATCAGGCTCTCCCCGGTTATTACCGAGTTGTTTGCGAGAATCAGCTTGGCCCATGGGAACGAGCTGCCGCCGATCGTCGAGGAAGCCGCGGGAGCTAACCATCCGGCCGGCACCATCGACATGTCGCGGGTTGCGGTACTGAAGTCGACATCGGTGCGGAGACTCTTCGCAACTCGGACCGCGCCGTCGATGTTGATCTCGCCTGCGCCCTGTTCGAGCATGTCCGCACCCGCTATCGGCTGAGCGGTGTACTCGAGCAGCATTTTTACCATGCCCGGCGTCAGTTTCTTGTTGACCTGAAGAAGCAGAGCTGCCGCACCGGCCGCGACCGGGGCCGACATCGAAGTTCCGCTTAGATACATCTGCGAGTTGTAGGACGTGGCCGCCGAATCATTAACTTTGAGCAAAGGATTCCGCGTCGCTATCAGGTTTTCTACCGATTTGGAGGAAACCAGCTTGTTGCCGGGAGCCACAAGATCGGGCTTGATCACGTTGTCGTAAATCTTCGCACCGGTTGAAGAGGTGTAAAAACTCCTGGTCGGCCCACGTGAACTGAAGCTCGCGACGACGTCGTCGCCGCGATCGTCCGTTCCCAAAGTGTTGCTCGCTCCGAGCGTGATCGCGTAAGGGCTGTTGCCCGGCGAATGAATGCGCCCATAAATCTCGTCGCCGGTATTCGATTTTCCGAGATTGCCTGCTGCGGCAACGACGGTGATCCCCAAACTGACAAGTTCCTTGACCTTCAGGCAAACCGGATCGTTGCGATACGAGTCGATCGCCGTGGATCCCAAGCTGAGATTCACGACCTTGATGTTGTAAGCGGTGCGGTTGTTTTTAACCCAGTCGAGCCCTTCGAGGAGCCAGGAGATCTGACCGGCGCCGGTGTCGTCCAAAACTTTAACGCTGATGATGTCGGCGTTCGGGGCGATGCCGCGATATGCGCCGTTTCTCCGCACTTCGTTTCCGGCGGCGAGGGCCGCCACATGGGTGCCGTGACCGTAGCGGTCCTCGGTGGTCGTTGAAGACGAGAAATTAACGTTTGCGACAACTCTCGATGCACCTAAATCGTTTTTGAAAGCGTTGTGATTTGCGAAAATTCCCGAATCGAGGAATGCGATACCGACTCCCGTGCCGTCGAGGCGATACGATCCCCCCATAGCGCCGCTCGTCTGGTTACGTACCTGGGCGGCCCCCGTTGTCGTCTCCAGGTGCCCCGACGAACCGGTCGCACGGTTGGGCGAAACATAGTTGATCAGTCCGCTTGCCGACAGGGCCTGGATAGCGGAAAGCGTCATGTTGATGACCATGGTCTGCGATCCGATGCGGCGGATAATACGTGCCGAACCGTTATCGAGAAGCGCCCGCAATGAAGCGTTGTCGGCTGCGCGTGCCTGAAGGATCACATCGACACGCTTATTTCCGCTCGGGTCGGCCGCCATCATTTCGCGGAGATCCGGGGAAACATTGTCGCCGATAAATCCTTCGTCGCGGCTGCCAGAATTTTGTGCTGCCGTCGTCGAGCTTTCAACCGAGATTATCTCGAACAAGCTCGCCAGCTGGGTGTCGGCTGCGATCTTTTCTTCGTACGCCGCCCTCGAGCTTCCGCCGATCAGTTTGAGCTTGCCGTCTCTGAGTGCGGTTAGGAGGGCCGTTGGCGGGTTCGCCGCACGCACGTACGCCGTAAGATCGTCAACAAAGAGGATCGTCTGTCCTTTCGAAGCGAGAACCGTGTCGAGAATGTTATTGAAGTCGGAATCCAACCTCGCCGAATCAGCGGAGTTGGAATAGAGCTTAGTGGTTTCGACCTTCACCAAAGAAAGATTTTTTAAGCTGGCCGGCGCCGAACCTTTCGCGATTCGAATCGCGACCTGCTCGACAATCTCATCCTGGACGCTCCCATTCTCATCGACAATTACCGGCTGGCGGCTGCCACCTTTCTCCAACACTTCGAGAAGTCGGTTGACCTCGAGCTCAAAGTTTGGACTCTGACGCAGTCTTCCTTCACGGCCAAGCTGCGTAAGATCGGTAGCAAATGTCGCGGCCGCCGCTTTCGATCTATTCGCGCCGGCGGCCATTATTTGAATGGCACCGACGTTCGTAATCACGAACGCAGCAAGCAGGCAGAGGGAGATCGTCTTTCTCACAAAAGAAAAATGATCTGTAAACGGTTTCATCACAAGCTCCTTATCAAAACAAACGTTGACGACACTAATCGCCGCAATTCCTTTAACAACGTTTATGCCAAAGAGCCAGGTGTGGGAATAATTGAACTTAACCATTTTTGGGGAGTTGTTTGTCATGGGTTTTATCTCATTTTGATTGACCGAATCAGTCAGGCTGACCGGTGAAAAAGAAAAAGGGGAAAGCGATATTACGCTTTCCCCCGACGAAGTTTTTGATTCGGAAAGAAAAGTATCAGATCTCGAGAATATCTACAAGCTCCTGAACGGCCGCCGCACTCTTATGAAGCGCGGTGCGCTCTTCGTTCGTGAGGCTGATCTCGATGATCTGTTCCACCCCGCTCTTACCAAGCTTGACCGGAACTCCCACGAACAGATTATTGATCCCGTATTCGCCCTCCAGAAAAACCGCGCACGGCAGGATCTTCTTCTTGTCTTTCAGGATCGCTTCCGTCATCTCGACCGCGCCGAGGCTTGGGGCGTAGTATGCCGAACCGGTCTTTAGCAAACCGACGATCTCCGCACCGCCGTTCGCGGTCCGCGTGATGATGGCGTCGAGCTGGTCTTTCGGCAGCAGCTCCGTTACGGGAATTCCGGCACACGTCGAGTAGCGGGGAAGCGGAACCATTGTGTCGCCGTGTCCCCCGAGTACGAACGCGGTGACATTTTCGACGGAGACGTTCAGGGCCTCAGCGAGGAAGCAGCGCATGCGAGCCGAATCTAGAACGCCAGCCATTCCGAGG
>DATLCA010000234.1:0-3055 GCA_035526605.1 Pyrinomonadaceae bacterium
CGTGACGATTTGATGATCTTCGATTACGCCATCGCCGGCGACGGCGCGTTTGACCCGATTCGCGCGTGGAGGATGGGATCGGAGTTCAATCTTCCCTTGCGGGCCGAGTACGTGGGAATCGCACCGGCGGAAAAGTCGCTCGGGTTTTTCTCGATCGACGCACCGAACGTCGAAATCGTGACGGTGAAGTCGATCACGGAGAGTGCGTCCCGCGGTGAGGTCACGTCCGCACCACTGAGCCCGAAGGTTAATAAAGTTTTCATCGTTCGGCTGCAAGAATTCGCCGGACGGCCGGCGAACGCGACGATCAATCTGCCGGCGAAAGTCGTGTCGGCGTCGCTCATGAATATTACGGAGAGTGTTGAGTTAGGAAAGTTAGCAAGCACGTCGCCATTGCGCGTGTCATTGCGGCCATACGAATGCGCGACGGTGAGAGTTGAAATTGAGTAGGTCCGTCTGATTTGAACCGATCGCGTAGCGATCGTGTGAATTTAGCCGTGGCCTTCCGGCCACGAAAGAGGTCACAGATTTTTCGTCGCGGTAGCGACGATTGAATTTAGTCGTCGCTACCGCGGCGAGATCCGTGTGTCGACTTTACCGTGGCCTGAAGGGCCACGGCTAAACTCATGCTGCCGCTGACGCGGCAGGTGCGAACAAGAAGAAATAATAGAACAAACGAAATGGACAAGGTAAAACGTAGGGATTTCATAAAAGCATTTTCAGTAGCGGCGGCTGTGCCGGCGCTTGCGGGCAAAGGGATCGCATTACCCGAGCCAACCGGGCCGACCGTCTCGGCGGCGCCACTTCCCGATATCCCGAGTTGCGTGTCGATGCGGTCGGTGACCATGACTCACAAGTTTCTCGAGCTCTATGCGTGGCCCGGACTGACCAACCAATGGGGATGCGCACAGGCGGCGATGGATGTGACGGCGGTTCGAAGTATCGCGTTCCCGCCTTACGCTCAGGGCGAAATGAATGTCGCACCGCTCGGAGCCGGCGGCGAACTTCTAACCGGCGTGTTGTATGTCGACGGAGAATATTTTACTTCGACAAAAACGCCGATCGAGTTCGTCTGGCAGCCTGATCGGATTGAGCGACGCTCGGTCTACAAGGGTCTCGAGTTGAAAAGCGTAACTGTCGTTCCGTTCCGGACGATGTCGGTCGCGGTGAAGCTGACGGTCACAAACACGACGAAGGCTCGCCGCAAGACCGAGATCAAACTTGCCATCAACGGTGGGGCCGCAAAAAGCGTGAAGCCTTGGAACGCCGCATATTCACCCGGTGAATACGACAACGACCGGCAAATCGATTCGAAGCGAAACGCCGTGCTTTGCAAAGCGATCCACTCGAACGCATACGTCATTCAGGGTACATCGCCGAAGCCTTCCGGCATTCTTCCTTCATGGATCGTGTACGACCTCAATCTAGCACCGGGCGAATCGGCGACGATCACGTTCGTAAACTCGCTCGGAGAAACCTCGGCTGCAGTTCAGAAGGAATTTGATTCGATCGTCAACAGCTTCGACTCTGTAGCGAAGTCGACGACTGATGAGTGGAACGCGCAGTTCAAAGCCGCATTCACTCCAGGCAACAATATCTTCTCGGGCCACGTTCCGACGCTTGTCACGACCGACGACAATCTCAAACGCATCTACCATTCGGCGGTGATGAGCGCACTCTACTTTCGCCGGACGACTCCGCACTCGGTTTACGGAACGACCTACGTAACTCTCATGCCGCGCTACTGGGAGACGACCACGTTTCTCTGGGACATCAGTTTGAGCGCGATGCTGCTGTCGATGCTTGATCCGAAGATCTTGCGCGGCATGATGGAGATGTGGATGAAGCTCGACATGCACAAGCATTTCGGCACCGAGTTTCTCACAGGCGAAGGTGTCGGGCCGTGGTATTCCGTAAACGATTACGCGATGTGCCGGATGGCGAAAGAGTATCTGCGTTGGACCGGTGATCGTGGTTGGCTCGACAAGGAAGTCGACGGCAAGAAAGTTCTCAATCACCTGCTTCGATACGCGGAGCACTGGCGGGAATTGAACGTGAACAAACATGGGCTGGCCGATTACGGCGGCGTGACGAATCTGCTCGAAGCAGTCTCGAGCTATGTTCACGAAGTTGCCGGACTGAACGCCGCGAATGTTCACAATCTCCGATTCGCGGCCGAGCTGGTCGACTTTAAGGGAGATAAATCGAAAGCCGCCGGCTACAGGAAAGAAGCTGATGAACTCGGTCGCCGCGTCCTTGAGCTATATGTTCCCGGGAAAGGTATCTGGAAATGTCGCCTGCCGGATGGCAGCTACAACGAGGTGCATCACTGTTACGATTTCGGAACGACGCTGATGAACATCGGCGACATGATGTCGGCCACACAGAAAAAGGAGATCGTCGCGTTCTTCCAACGCGAGCTGCAAACACCGACGTGGATGCGTGCTCTATCGACGCGCGATCTGGACGTAACATTCAGCATTAGGCCGGACCATCAATGGACGGGAGCTTATTGCTCGTGGCCGGCGCTCGCACTGAGCGGACTTTACGCGGCGGGCGAGGCCGACGTCGCATTCGAGTGGATCAAAGGTCTAGCGAAAACGAGCATGCAGGGGCCATTTGCACAGGCGCATTTTACGGAAACTTTTCTAGCGCCGGAATCGAATGGCGGAGCGACGAAGTCGACATCCGATCCGCCGTACATCAACGATTGGGCTTGTGTCTCGGGCTGCAACTATCTTGAACCGATAGTCGATTCGATCTTCGGCATCAACGCGGGATTGTTCGGCACGATCACGGCAAAGCCGCAGTTCGGCAAGCTCGATACGCGAGCTGAATTGAGAAACATAAATTACCAGGGCAAGCGGTATGTTGCGGACAAGAATGGAGTTCGGTCTGCCTAACTCGCAGGTGTAGGGGTTTTCCGTGTTCTCATCTCCGTGTATTCCGTGTATTCCGTGGTTCGGTTCGATCATTGCGGCCCCGGGTCTCGTTATCTATAAGTCAGGAAAGGCATAACCACGGAATGCACGGAACAAGAGGAAAAGAGAAAGTA
>DATLCA010000235.1:0-12132 GCA_035526605.1 Pyrinomonadaceae bacterium
GAGAACCTCGCAACGCCGATCTTTCGGAGGATCGAGCCGAAGATGGGAAGCTTCAGTAATAATTTATCGATCTGCCAGCGGCCGTTTTGTGTTTTGTAATAGAACCGCGTCGCGATAACTGAAGCGATGATCCCAAGCAGCAGACCGAGACCGCCCCAGCCCGCAAGAAAGCGACTGATACCCATGACTATTCGCGTCGGCAGCGGCAGCAGCTCGCCCGGGCCGAGCAGACCGATAAAGATCTGTTCGAATTGCGGAATCACGACGATCATGATCACCGCGACCGCGGCGATGGCGATGAAGACGACGGCTGCCGGATAGATCGACGCCGACAAAATACTTCGCTTCAACTTGACTACTTTTTCGATGAGTGTCGCGAGACGCTGCAGGATTAGGTCCAACACACCGCCCGTTTCGCCCGCTTCGACCATGTGGGTGTAAAGCGAATCGAACACTTTCGGGTGCTTTTCGAGAGCCGCATACAGGGTTGCGCCTTCCTCGACGTTCTGTCGAACCTGCCGCAGCACGTCTTTGAAGAACGCGTTGTTCTGCTGTTCCGCGAGGATGTCAATACACTGGACCAGCGGCAGGCCCGCGTCGATCATTACCGAGAACTGACGCGTGAATATGGCGAGCTCTTTCGCTCCGACCTTTTTTCGGCGGCCGAGCTTCGGTATCGAGACGACGCGTCCTTTTTCGGACGCCTGCGTCATCACGATCTGTTCACGTCGGAGCAAGTTGCGCAGCTCTTCCGGGCTGGCCGCGTCGCGCTCGCCGTTGACCATTTCGTTGAGACGATTTCTTCCCTTAAAGGCGTATGTAGGCATTGTTGTTATCTCCTTAGAAGACAGGTCCGGTAAGACCTGTAGGACTTATGAGACTGATAGGACTCATACGTCCCATTTCTCCCATTGGCCCCATTAGATACCGGGGACCGCGGCACTCATCATCGAACCGGAGGCCTCTGACCGATCGTTCGTCCCTGGGCGTACGGACTTCCCGCGCCTTGCGGCGGGGCCCCGGGTTTTGCGGTGCCCGCGTAGGCCTGATTGAGTCCGGAGCCGCGCTCGATCAGTTCCTTCAACTCGTCAGCGTTTGAGGTTCTCTGCATGGCCACATCGATCGTTATGTGTCGTTTGTGGACCAGGGTCGCAAGCGCCTGATTGAAAGTTTGCATTCCGAACTTGTCCTGGCCGGTCTGCATCATCGAGTAGATCTGGTGGATCTTGTCCTCGCGGATAAGGTTTCGGATAGCGGCGTTCGGGATCAGAATCTCGAGCGCCATGACACGTCCGTCGCCGGTCGATTTCGGCAGCAGGGATTGGCACATGATGCCTTCGAGGACGAGTGAGAGCTGAGTGCGGACCTGTGCCTGCTGTGCAGATGGGAAAACGTCGATGATTCGGTTGATCGTCGAATACGCCGAATTGGTGTGCAGCGTTGCGAATGTTAAGTGACCTGTTTCCGCGATGCGGAGGGCCATCTCGATCGTCTCGAGGTCACGCATTTCGCCGACGAGTACGATGTCGGGATCCTGACGGAGGGCGGTACGCAATGCGGCTCCAAATGAATGCGTGTCGGCGGCAACCTCGCGTTGGTTGACGATGCAGTTCTTGTGATTGTGGAGAAACTCGATCGGGTCCTCGATGGTCAGGATGTGGTCATGACGATCGATGTTTATCTTGTCGACCATCGACGCCAGCGTTGTCGATTTACCGGAACCGGTCGGGCCCGTGACGAGCACCAGGCCGCGCGGCTTCTTGCAAAGATCGGAGACGACCTTTGGAAGGCCGAGAGCTTCGAACGTTTTGATCTCGTAAGGTATCGAACGGAACACGGCACCGACGGCGCCTTTCTGGTTGAAAAGGTTCGCACGAAAACGTGACATGCCTTTCAAACCGAACGAAAAGTCGAGCTCGAGATTCTCTTCGAACCGATGCTTCTGTGCGTCCGTCAGGACGGAGTACGCGAGCCGCTTCGTGTCCGCGGGCGTCAGTGGAGCGAAACCCGGCAGCGCCGAGAGGTGACCGTGAACACGAACCTGCGGCGCGGAATTGGTGGAGAGGTGCAGATCTGAGCCACCGGCGTCCGTCATCTTTTTCAAGAGTTCGGGAAGTGTGATCTGCGATTCGGGACTGGCGTTTGGATCGAAAGACATAGTGGTGGTGGATCGGGGTGATCGTTGGTCGTGGACGGTTGATGGTCGATGTAGGTCGTGGGTCGTTGCTGGTTGATCGCTGGAAAGGCGTTCTTGTTGATGCGTGTATCCTTGATCCGACGATCGACGATCCACGCATCAACGATCAACAAACTATTCTTCGGTTTTTTTAACCGCAGCCTGTTGTACGGGTCGCGGTCCCGACTGGAGCGAGAAGATGACCTTTTCGGACTCTTCCGCGATCCGGTCTGCGGAGCCCGCGGCCGAGTTTGTCGCGACGCTGTAGATGCGTCCGTCGGCTTCCGTGAAATAGAACATACGCGACTGAACGCGGCCGCCGTTCTGCGACTGGGCGACGACGACATAAACCGATCTGCCGCCGATCGACTTTTGATAGTCGTTCACGACCCACCCGTTCTCGCGGATCATGCGGTTTATGACTTCGCGTCGGAGCGCCGTTGTCGGGACACCGCCGAGCACGCGGTTGCGTCCGGTATCAACTGTTTCACCCGTTGCCGGGCCGACCACTGATATCGAAGCGGAGCCGTTGCCGTTGTCGACACTGAAGTTCACTTCGCTGCTGCTCGATCCCGCGCGTCTCCAGCCGGCCGGTGCGGCCTGACCTGACGGAAGCATCGACACGGGATTTTCCGCGGCGGCTGTTTTTGGTTTCGCGGCAACCACGGGCTTCGCAGCGCGATTTGAGCTTCCATGTTTTCTTGCAAGACGAAGCTGATGCAGACGCATCGATCGGCGGCGAGCTTGCAGCGCGCGTTTGCGGTTCATTCGGGCGTGGTATTGACGCCACCAACGCTTCGAATATTTTTTATACTTTTTATGCTTCTTGTATTTTTTCGTCGTGCGCGAACCCGCCTCGGCAGAGTCCGTTCCCAAAGGAACGATCGTTCCGATTCCAACCAACAAAGCTAGTGTCAATGCAATTGCCCTAAATAGCATATTTCCTCCAAAACTACAGAACCGTTTCCTTGACAACCTCTTCGACCGTCGTAATTCCGTCCCTCAATTTGTACAGCCCCGATTCGCGCAGGGTGATCATGCCGAGCTCGATCGCCTTCCGTCTTAATTCGATCGCGCTCGCACCAATGATGATGAGCTCGCGAAGCTCATCGGTAATTTCCATTACTTCGTACAAGCCGACACGTCCCTTGTAGCCCGTGTTGAGGCATGTATCGCAGCCGCGTCCGCGGTACATTTTGAGGGTCCTTGATTCTTCTTCTTTGAACCCGATCTCGACGAGGCCCTCAGGTGGGAAGTGGACCTCTTCCTTGCAGTTGCTGCAGATGCGCCGGATGAGCCTCTGCGCCTGAATGATGTTGACGCTGGTCGCGACGAGGAACGGCTCGATGCCCATGTTGACGAGACGCGAGATCGTCGACGGGGCGTCATTCGTGTGCAGCGTCGAGAGCACTAAGTGGCCGGTGAGTGCGGCCTTGATCGCGATCTCCGCCGTTTCGAAGTCACGGATTTCGCCGACGAGGATGATGTTGGGATCCTGACGGAGGAAGGAGCGAAGCGCGGCCGCGAAATTGAGGCCGATCTGCTCTTTCATCTGGACCTGATTGATCCCTTCGAGATTGAACTCGACCGGATCTTCCGCGGTCATGATGTTCGTCTCGCTCGTGTTCAAGGACTGAAGAGCGGAGTAGAGCGTGTTCGTTTTACCCGAGCCGGTCGGGCCCGTGACGAGCACCATGCCGTAGGGGTTGGCGATGTTCCGCTTAAACTTTTCGAGACTGTCGGCCTCAAAGCCAAGCTTTTGCATGTCGAGCATCAGCTTGTCTTTGTCGAGCAGTCGAAGCACGACCTTTTCCCCGAACAGAGTCGGAAGTGTCGAAACACGAAAATCGAGCTCGCGCGAACGCTCGTCGATCTTGACTTTTATTTTGATACGTCCGTCCTGGGGCAATCTCTTTTCCGAGATGTCCAGCTTTGCCATGATCTTCAGGCGCGAGATGAGCGGATCGCGAAGACTCATGGGCGGATGCATCACGTCGTAAAGCACTCCGTCGATACGAAAACGTATCCGAAAATCCTTCTCGTAGGGCTCGACGTGGATGTCGGATGCTCCGCGTCGGAGCGAGTCGACCATCAACACGTTCACAAGTCGAACGACCGGCGCATCTTCGCTTTGGCGCTGCAGCGCCGCGAGATCGATCTCTTCGTTTTCCTGTAAGAGCTCGAACGCCTCACTGTCATGAGCCGCGAAATCGAAGGTCTCGAGGGACACATCGAGATCCGAATCGGAAAGCCTTTCGTCGACCTTTCCGATTGTTCGCTTGCCGTGGCCGTTGCCGTTGCTCTTTCCGTTTTTGCCGTTCTTTCCGTTCTTTCCGTTCGACCGGTCAGATTCGAACGCGATCGCGGCTTCGAAAATGTCGATCTGCGTCGAACCGCTGTAGTACTTTCCGATCGCCATCTGGATCGAGGCTTCCGACGCGATCACCGGCTCGACGTTGAGACCGGTCATGAACTTGATATCGTCCATCGCGAAGACGTTCGTCGGATCGCCCATCGCGAGTGTGAGTGTCGCTCCGACTTTCGATATGGGAAGAACTGTGTACTTCAGCGCGACTTCTTGGGAGATGAGTTTTACGACTTCGTCGTCGATCTGGAAGAGGTCGATGTTGATGGAGGGGACGCCGTACTGGCGTGAGAGGACGGAGGTGATGACGTCGTCGGAAAGTATTCCAAGCTTGACCAGGTTCGACCCGAGCCGCCCACCGCTGGTGCGCTGGTAATCAAGTGCTTCGCGAAGCTGTTGAGGCGTCACCAGGTTTTCGCGGACAAGAATTTCCCCTAGTTTTGCTGACATTTTTTATCTGTTTGGAATTCTCGTTGCCCTGAACAAGCGAGAGAGGATCACTGAAGAGATTTAAGGAATGTAACTTCCTAGAGAGGACTAGCTGTCATCGGTGATAAACACCGTTGGCATTAAATATATCGGTTTAACTATTTAGTGTCAAGAAATCTTTTCGGGCAGAATCGCCCGTTTTCGGGCATTTTGACCGGGTTTGGCCAAGCTCGCGGTGGTCATTTCTCGTCGGCCATCTGCTTCTTTATCTGGACGATGAAGGACTGTACCGCGCCGGCTTCACTGGCGTTCGGGAATAGCCGGAGGAACTCTTCGTAGAGCGCGATCGCCTCTTTGAACTTCTTTTGTTTTTCGTAGATCAGGCCAAGCAGCTGGTAGACAACGATCGCGTCCGGCGCACTGCCGAGTTGTTTTGACGCCACCGCGAGATACCGTATCGCGTCGTTATAATTTGCGGACTCCTGCTCAAATTCTGACCCCGCACCGGAAGCCTCCGCACGCTCTTTATATAACAAGCCGAGCCCGGTGTACGCTTCCGGCTGAAAGCCTTTGCTCTCGGTGATCGCACGTTTGAAAGCGATGATCGCCTTATCTTCTTCGCCGCTGTCCTTGGCAATTCTCCCTTCGACCGCGGACGCTTCCCCATAGCCCGGCTTCAATCGTTTTGCCGTGCGGATCGCTTTGTCGGCCTTTTCGAGATCACCCGTCTCGGAATACATTCTCGCCAACCCGAGATATGCTTCGGGATACTTCGCACGCAGTTGGATCGCACGCTCGTACTCGGCGATCGCCTTCTGACGATCGACAGTGGTCGCAGCTTCTGCCGATTGATACGCGAGCTCCGCTTCGTCGGTGGTTTTGGTGAGCTTGATCGCGACCTCGCCGGACGATGCGGCCGGCAGGCTTTTTACCGCTTCCGAAAACCCTTTCGAACGGACGCGGATCGAATGGACACCGGCGGAGACCGACGATATCGCGAGCCGTCCCTTTTCATCCGTTACGCCGTAGCGCACGCCGTCGATCAGTACCGTCGAATTCGGTTCAGTAACTACGACAACTGAGCGCCGGGCTGCTGAAGCGCTTCGACCCTGGCCGCTCGCGCCGATGACCGCGATCCCGCAAAACAGAACCGCGAAGAATAATTTGTGATAGTCGAATCCGACAAACATACCGCTGCGCATTTCCATGACTCCGAACTCGATTCTACCAAAATCGATTCACCCGATGCGCGTGAAATCCTCCGAGACGTCGGTCTCGGAAATCGCGTCTTCCGTACCGTCGTTGTCGCGATCTTCGGAATAGAGAAGTTTGATGAGCGGCGGCGCGATGAGAGTCGTCGCGACGGCCATGAACAACACCGACGCGAAAAAATGTCCGCTGATAACCCCAAGACCGAGGCCGATCTGCGCGACCACGATCCCGACCTCGCCACGCGGGATCATTCCGACCCCTACCTGCCCCCTCTCGCGCCGAGTCATTCCCCACGCACCGAGCGAGCATCCCACAAATTTCGTGATGACGGCCGCGACGGTGACGACGATCGCGAGAATGACGGCGGACATGTCGCGAAAGACTGCGAGGTCGAGCTGCATGCCGATGTTGACAAGGAAGAACGGCACGAGGAATTCGGTGATGCCGCTCGTCAGGCGATGCATCTTGACGTTTCCCTCGGTCGCCTCGGCGAGCGCCATGCCGGCAAGAAAGGCCCCGATGATCGCGGCGACGCCGACATAGATCGAAGCGACCGACAGTCCGAGACAAAGTACCAGGCCGAGATTGAAGAACGGTCTGCCAAGTTTGAGGCGTTCGATTGTCGGGGCGAGCTTGGTCATGATCCGCGAGCCGACGAGCGTGACAAACGCCGTAAACAATATTGCGGCCCCGGCGATTTTCGCGAGTCCCGCGTAATCGGCCTCGCCCCGACTTACGGCCGATACCAGAGAAAGGATTATCAACCCAAGTATGTCGTCTATCACGGCCGCACCGAGAATGATGCGCGCCGTTTCGGTCTCGAGCAGGCCCATCGAACCGAGCACGCGTGCCGTGATCCCGACCGAAGTCGCGACCATCGCCGCGCCGATGAACATCGCCTCGGGAAAAGATCCGCCCCACCCGATCGCGATAAAGTATCCGGCGACAAACGGAAGAATTACCCCTAGCACTCCGACCATAACGGCGCGCCCGCCGACCCGAAAGATCGTCTGCGGTTTTGTTTCGAGCCCCACCGTAAAGAGAAGAAATATGACGCCGATCTCGGCAAGAATGGAGATGAAGTCGGAAGGTTGAACCCAGCCAAGAAGACTTGGGCCGATTATCACACCGGCGAGGATCTCGCCGACTACGGCCGGTTGTTTGAGCCGCTCGAAGATCTCGCCCATGATCTTCGCGGCCGCAAGCATAACGAAGAGCGCGAGCAGAACGCTCGAATGGTCGGTCGCCGCCGCTGCGAAGAAGACACGCATGAGAACGAGGATATATTAGCGGCTATCCATCATCTAGGTGGCGAGAAGCAGAAGCAGTTTGATGAAGGGAAAATCATCCGGTAGAAATTTGCTGGTTGTCGGGAACAAGGCCCACCAAGGTAAATCGTTAAAAACCGCTTGCGTTCAGTCCATGGTGCAACACTAGAAAGTTGCGCTCAATAAACTGCTTTTCATTTCGCCCGCCGATGAGAAGCGATTTTCTGGTTTTAGAGCTAGACCTCGCTCAAAGAATCTTGCAAATAAGTTGCTTTTATCGAAAGCAATCTCGTTGCTCATCGAGCGAACAATCTCTTGATACGTCTTACCGGCAAATGGTTTTTCGCCGTTCAAGCATTCAAAAATCATTACACCCACCGCGAACAAATCGCTCCGTTCGTCAATTCGTTCACCGCTCAATTGTTCCGGCGACATATACCCGAGCGTTCCCATTACTGTTCCCGGCACAGTTACATTATCGGCAAACTCATGCTCGTTGAATCGTGCCAAGCCAAAATCCAGGATGCACAACCGCACCGTATTGTCTTCGTTGCGGGTAACGAATATGTTATCCGGCTTCAAATCGCGGTGAACGATTCCCGCCTTGTGTGCTGCTTTTACACCGTCGAGCACCTGGCCAAACCACGAAACAACAGTTTCAGCATCCAGGGTTTTCTTCTGATTTAATACTTCGGATAAAGTTTCCCCGCGGACGAGCTCCATCACGAGAAAAGCACCCTCTGTTGAAAGAACCCCGTAATCAAAAACGGTGACGATGTTGCGATGATTGAGCTTTCCGGCGGTTTGCGCTTCACGTTCGAAACGGCGCAGAGCATCCTTGTTTCCGAACATTGCTCCGCTTAAAATCTTGGTAGCAACCCGCCGATCTATTCGCGTATCGGTCGCTTCGTAGACCGCACCCATTCCGCCCCTTCCCAACAATTGTTCAAGTCGATAACGGTTTTCGATCGTCCGCTCCACGGGCAGACTGAAAGTCAGTTCGGCGCCATCCGTGTCACATTCTTTCGCGACTCGGTCGAAACATTTGCCGCAGCGTGGACATTCCTTCAACAGATTTATGTCGCCTTCGTCAAACCTTGAGAGTACCTCCGTCTTGATCCGCTGTTCGCGGCGCACCTGCTCTTTCAATCCTAGATTTTCGTGAACGAGGGCGATCTGATTGGCGAGTGTTTCGAGTAATTCTTTGTCGCGCTGGGTGTACGGGATCTGCGACATTTTTTCACCCAAGGAAAAAAAACCGGCAAGTTTGCGATCCGAGCCGTGCATAGGCACGAGCAAGTTTGCCCCGGTTTCGCGCAGCCATTGCTTTTCGCGGTTGGGCAAGTGGTCTGTTTGGCGGGTGGGAAACTCGATCGCACCGTGCTCGCCGTTGAAAAAACGCAGGAGCGGCGATTCAGCGGCAAGTTTCAGGTTCGTGCTGGTGGCGCTCGTCGCATAGCCTAAAGTGAAATCGCTTGCTCTGTTTTCCTGAAAGAAAAGATGAACACTCGTCGGGTGTAATGCGGATTGAATCTTACTGCTGACCAGACGTGAGAGTTTCGGTAACGAGTCAGACTCCTTAACCGCTTCCGTTAACTGCCGCAGCACTTGTTCCTGGTTGTATTGTTCGCGGAAAAAACGTCGGTCGATCCATTCGCTAAAGCGTGAGCGTATCAGGACCGCAAAAACTACCGCGAGAGCGATACAGCTATAAAATCCAAATGAGTTGTTCAGCAGAATCTGGTTCAAAGTGCGGTCGGGATTCGCCGCGATGTTCCACATGATTCCAACAATCGGCAATACAAGCAGTAGGCGAAGTGCGTTTTTGGCAAGCAGGTATTGCAGGCCGCGGCGCACGACGAAACTGATCGGGAGAACACGATGTCGCAAGATAGCGTACGCCACCGTGAGCGGCATCAGAAAATACAGAGATTGAAATGACGTGCTCAACCACGGGCCGATACCGTCCGCGACGCTGATGTTAAAAAGTTTTCCTATGAGTGCGGTGAAGCCCACTAGCAGGAGCGGAACGAGCTGGAAAGCAAAGCCGATTACAACCAAACGCACGCGGCGTTTGCCCGCCTTGTCCGCTTTCAGGTAATTGAGCAGCAATACGGCAAACGTACCGCAGAAGCAGAAGAGAATTATAAAGAAACCGATTCCGTCGATTACGTCGGAGAATGCCGAATTTTCAAACTGCGTGAAGCCTTCTCGCGACAAGTGTTTTCGTACGACGCCGGGCACTAGAAAAAGCAGAACGGGCACGTAAATCAGCCACTCGAGGTTTGGAAAGCGGCGAAGGATTCGGGACCGGTCCGGAAATAGGAGAGCCAAATGCAGCAGAATGGCCACGCTGATTATGAGTAGAAGAAAACCCGCCCGCCACCAAAAAGCGAAAAACAACGGAAGCTCGATAATGTAAGACAGCGTCTTCGGTATGGCGCTCATGCTCTCCGTTGCGAAAAATATAGCGACGAGCAATACCTGTTTGTTGTTCGGCTTGAGCAGGAAGACCGCAAGACCCACAACAAAGAACACTCCCGATAAAAAAATTGGAAGATAAAAACCCAGAACGTCTGTAACCGTCGCCAAGCGTGGGTTCGCGATGAGTGCGACGTCGAGCAATTGCGCTACACCGCCGCGCCTGAGCTGCAGAGTGTACCGTTCTCCCGGTTTTGTTTTTTCGAAAACCAGGTATAAATTCCGATGGTCTATCGGCTCATTATTTATACTCAAAAGCTCGTCGTCGACTTTGATTTGATCGGCGAAATCGGGCGTTACGGAAATAACGACGAATCGGTTATCTTCCCAATCCACCGTCCATTCCGGTGCACTACTGACGACCGAAAGCTGTTGAATCAGGTTGATGGCGTCCCACCCGGCTACAAAAACAAAAAGTAGACAAACAAGCGCGAAGCGCAGTCTGTTGGGGCGGAGCGCGTTTTCGTTGGACGTCTCGTCTGAGGCCTTAGTCGGCTGCCTGTCCGCGTTGCTTTGCGATTCGGTGGGCAGAATTGCCGTCAGACCGGTTTCGAACTCAGTTTCGTCCTTAGTACCGGCTGGGTTACCCGCCGCGGTGGCTGCGGGATTTGGCTCGCCACCGGTGCGAGGTTCAGTTTGCAGAAGAGTTTTATGTTCGGTCGCGTTTACGCTTTGGATTGCCGTTTCGGGTTCTTCGGAAACACCTGGAACTCCAACGTCCGGTTTATCATCTTGTCGATCCTTGCCTTGCATCTTATTAACGAGATGTTTACAAACCGCTCCGATTGATATGCGTTCGGTACGCACTACAACTAACACGGTTCGATATTTTTATCCATAGTTATGGGCAAGCAGGAGGGGGGCGAGCTTCGTCCATCGTTCGCCCGGCGGCCAATCGGCACACGTCGTAATGTGAACTCGTGGCTCGGGAAGATACGTCGAGCAAAACGCCATTACCATTAGGTGAAACTTGATTTTTCGCGCTCCGAAACTATAATCATACCTTCGTGGCTGGGTAGCTCAGATGGTTAGAGCGCGGGATTCATAACCCCGAGGTCGGGAGTTCGATCCTCCCCCCCGCCACCATAACATTTGGGCATTCCGAATTTCTCGTGAATGCCCTTCTTCACCTCCCGATGCAAAATTACTCCATTGATTCGATCATGAAGATGAGACTTCTGCACGCCTAGAGCGCGTGCGCGAGAACTGAAAGAACCTGAATGTACTCGGCCTCACCGATGCGTCATTCAACACATCACCACAAGATTACGAATACTCGCTTTCATCAACCGCCCAGGGCGCGGTTGGGAGGAACGGAATGATACGTACGGCTAGATTCATGCTTGCGCTTTTGCTCGTTGCCACCGTCGCGCACGGTCAGGACGAGGCACCCAAGACCAGTAAGGGGGTTACTCCAGTTGAGTTCAGACTGACGCCCGAAAAGACGCTACCCGGGGGTCAGGTCATCATCTCCGGCACGGTGCCATTCGTCCCCGAACAGAAGACGGTATCGATCACCGTCACCTTTAAGGCTGAACCGCGACTTCCGGGCTCGGATCCCCTGACCAAGGAGCAGGAAGCGTTTTTGAAACCGAAGGCCCTCACCGCTCCCGTGATGAACGCTCAAGGTGGGTTCAGCCTCACGTTCAATGACACCCAGGTACCCGGGGAATACGAGGTCGTAGTCGTTTCGCCCGACAAGAAGGGCCGAGCGCAAAAGAGCTTCGAGGTTCTCGAGTTGGATGATGCGGACGACCTTGTAAAAGATGGCCTTAGCCGCACCTTTTATCTCGCGAAAAGCGCCGAGAAGACAGCCGCAAAGCTGCTGGATGTCCTGCCGCCGTCGCCCGGCAAGGAGGAGCTCAAGGAGAAGCTGAAGTCGCTCCGCATCCATCTCGACAAAGCCGATCCGAACCGGACGCGGATCGAGGAGGCGCTGCAGAAGTTCGAGGGCCTGGTCGGCAGCCATCCCGCCACCACGCCGATCGTCAGTCCGCTCTTCATCAACACCCTTGCGTGGAGCGAGTCTGCGCGCGAGGAGCAGCAGGAGCTCACCCAGCAGCTCGGAAAGCTGGAGAAGAAAACCCACACCAGCCCGTGCGACGCGATCGACGACACGATCGACGCCTTGCGCCTCGTCGGCAAGGCACTCGAGACGGCGGTCGGGGTGCTCTCGGGAAAAGGCTCTGCCAAGGAGCCTC
>DATLCA010000236.1:0-5751 GCA_035526605.1 Pyrinomonadaceae bacterium
GATTACCGCACCGGCCTTAGTCACGCCGGTCTGCAAGATTTATGCCCTTGGGGTGAAAGTGTCGAACGGGTTGATTTTGAAGCGGGGATGACGAACTCGCGTGCTCATTCGGTACGAATGGACGTATCTAATTGAGACAGGATGCCGTTCAGAAAGCGCCGGTCAGGTCTTTGAATAATCCGGTAAGGAAGTCTTATCTCCCAAGACCGCGCCGGGGCGAACGCTGCAGTTGCGCCCGAGGTAACAGCTGCGTCCGACGACCGCCCCGTCGATATCGGCTGCCGTTCCGATTCGCGTGTGTGCCCAGATGACCGAATTAGCTATCGTCGCCCGCTCGTCGACATGCACGCCAGGCCCGAGGACGGAGTTTGTGATCCGAGCATGTGGCTTTATCACGCAGCCTTCGCCGATTATCGAAACGCCGTCGACCTCCGCGGTCGTCGCGAGATCACTCGCCGCAGTCTCGGCCGGCGAAAACTGTTTTATCTTTCCGGCAAGAAAATCGTGATGTGCCGACAGGTAACTGTCAGGAGTTCCGACGTCGCGCCAGTACTCGGTCTTTAGGACATGGCCGAAGAATTTGCGTCCGCCCTTGATCACTCGGGGGAAGACATCATATTCGAACGAGCAGTTTTCGCCCGTGGGGATAAGCTCGAGAATACCCGGCTCCAAAATGTAGAGACCGGCATTAATATTTTTTGTTTTAAGCTTTGAGACCGCGTCCGCCGAAGGCTTTTCGAGAAACGCGACGACCTCGCCTTTTTCTCCCGATTCCACCAAACCGTATTTCGTCGGGTCATCAACCGGGGTGAGCAATATGGTCGCTTCAGCGGCGTTTGCGCGGTGAGTCTCGATGACGCCCGCGACGTCGACGTCGGTGATGATGTCGCCGTTGAAGACGACGGTGGTTTCCCTGATCGAACCTGCCGCAAACTTGTAAGCTCCCGCCGTGCCCATCGGGCTTGGCTCGGTCACGAAGCGAAGGTTAACCCCAAGGTCGGACCCGTCGCCGACGACGTCCTCGATCTTGTCCGGAAGGTAGCTTAGAGAAAGTGTAATGTCCGTAATCGCCGCCCGCGCGAGCATCTCGATCTGATACCGGAGCAAGGGTCGATTGAGGATCGGCACGATCGGCTTCGGGGTGTAAACCGTTAAGGGACGCAATCTAGTGCCTTTGCCGCCAGCGAGGATGAGTGCCTGCATATTTAGTGAAATTCGCTCTACAAAGAAGCTTAAGCCTAAAAAAAAGGAGTTGAAAAATCAAAGATTGAACGACCAAGCCGAGCGCCGAGGGTGTTAAACCGAGACAAATTTTGTTGACACTTTTTTCCGGTGTGTGCTAGTTTATTCTTTGCAGGCATGACCAGTTACCACGCCTCGACGCTCAGATAAGCTTGCAACGAAAAGACGATCCCGCTTTGCCTCCGCAACGTTCTAAACTTTTAAAGTCCACCATGGTTTTCGATAAAACAAAGGCGATGCGAAATGCCGAACGGCATGTCGCACAGGGGAAGATTCAGTCTGCCATCGCGGAGTATAAGCAAGTTGTGGCGAACGACCCGAAAGACTTCGGGACGCTCAACATGCTCGGAGATCTTTACACCAAGAACTCTGAAACGAAACACGCGGTCAAGTGCTACATGTCCGTCGCGGAGCACTACAGCAAGCAGGGATTCGCGCAGAAGGCCATCGCTGTTTATAAGAAGATCTCGAAGATCCAGCCCGGGTCGATCGAGATCTCGGCGAAGCTTGCCGACCTCTACAGATTCAAGGGCTCGATCAACGAAGCCCGGACGCACTACAAGATCGTCGCCGAACATTACGAAAGCGAGGGTTTAAAGATTGAGGCGCTCGAGATCCGGAAGCAGTTGGCGGAGCTCGATCCAACGGACACGGCAATCCATTTGAAACTTGCCGCCGCGTACCTCGAAGAAGACCAGTTCGAGGCCGCGGCCGAGGCCTTTACGGAGGCCGGTGCCCGCCTCGCCAAAAAATCCCTGCACAGCGAAGCGATCGAAGCTTTCGACAAGGCACTGGAAATAACCCCGACCGCAATAAACATTCTCGCCGCATTTACCCAATCCCATTTTGCGATGGGCTCCGCGGCGGATGCGGCGCGGCGCCTAGAAGAGATTCGGTCGGGGGAACCGCACGACAGCGATGTGCTCTGCCTGCTGATCGACTGTTATCTCGAGGCAGGCAATACCGCTGCTGCGGAGAAAGCGGTCGTCAGCCTGGTTGAAAAAGAACCCGCCAATTATCCGAAGCTGGTCGAGCTGTCCCGAATATATTTGCAGAACAGAGATGCGGAGTCGGCCGGCCGTATCATGGCGATGTCGTCCGAGCATCTGCTGCTCGCCGGCGAGGCCGATGAGTTCCAATCGCTGATTACGGAAATCCTGAGCATCGATCCGGAACAGCTTGAAGGACTGCGGCTGCGGGCACGGCTGGCCGCGTGGCAACGGGACGAGGCCGGGATGCAGCAATCGCTTGCCGAGCTCGCGTCCGTGGCGCGGCGGCAGGAGTCGGTCGACGACGAGCGTTTCGCGCTGTCGCAGCTCGTGATGATCGCCCCACATGAGACCGGGTACGCTGAGCGTCTGAAAGAGATCAATGCGCAGTACGGCTTCGATGACACATACGCCAACGACGGCATGTTCGACGAGCAGTTCCTGAAAGCTCCGGCCGCGCCTGAGCCAGAGCTCGAAACGTTCGCGCCGCGATCGTTGGAAACGGCTGAACCCGCAGATTCGGACATCGATGACATGCAGTTCGGCGACTTCGCGATCGTCGGCGATTTGTCTTTGCCGAGCGACACGGCCGAATCCGATGGTGCATATCACACCGACGAGGCCCGACTTCTGCGCGAGGCCGACAGCATCAGGTTTTACATCGACAGCGGCTATCTCGAGCTTGCGGAAAAGGCGATCGCGGAGATGCGATCCGAGTTCGGCCGGCGGCCCGAGATCGACGAGCTTGTGACGTATCTCGAACTTCACAAATCCGCCGAGGCGGCAGAGGTGGAGGAGGTAGCTGAGGTCGAAGAAGTCGAATTAGCACCACGCGTCGAAGAAGTGTATGAGCCCGCGGTCGAGAAGCCATACATGCTGCCTCCTATCGAAACTCCGACGTCGAACGGGAAACAGGCGACTATCTCTTCGGGATTCGGCATCGACGATTTGCGGAACGAACTGGGAATAGACGACGTCGATCCGACGGCGGATTCGGACTACGACACGCATTACCACACAGCGGTCGCTTATCAGGAGATGGGCCTCCTCGACGAGGCGATCAAGGAATATCAGGAAGCCGTCGGACTGGTACAGCCGAACGATCCGCTGCGGCGCTTTTTTCAATGTGCCAATCTTCTCGGCCACTGCTTTATGCAGAAGTCGATGCCGAATCTCGCGTTGAAGTGGTACCAACGCGCTCTCGAGTCGCCGGGACTCGGCGACGAAGAAAAGCAGGGGATCTGGTATGAGCTCGCGCTTGCGTACGAAGCTGACGGCGACCTCGACAACGCGGGCCGGTTTTTCGAACAGGTATACGCGGAGAATATCGACTTCCGCGATGTCAGTCAGCGGGTGAAGAATATCGCCGTCGGGCGTTGACCGAATTGCCGATAAAAACAGAAAGACGTTATAATTTGACGGTATGGTTGAGAAACTGACCGTCATTTTTTTCATAGTTCTCTGCCTGCTGCTTGGGTTCTACCTCATCCTTTCGCCGTGGGACACGCTGTTCGGGAATTGGGGCGAGAATTATTTGCTCGTCTTCGTCTCGGATCGCGCCGGCTTTCCCATCCTGCAAAAGACGGTTGCTTCGAACTGGTTTCGCGGCGCCGTGACCGGCCTCGGAGTCCTCAACATCCTGATCGCGTTTTGGGAAGCCGCGCACTTTAATCAAAGTGTGGCGATGCTCCGCGGGGAAAAAGACGCGCAAAAGTGAAGAGTCTCGGGTCGCCGCTCATCTGTCTGATCACGAAGGGTGAGCTCACAACCTCAAATTTCAAAACAAAAGCGCCGGCACTCGTTAGTCTCATCGAAGAGGCCGTTGCCGCCGGAGTCAATCTGGTTCAGATCCGTGAGAAGAATCTGCCGGCCCGATTGCTCGGCGATCTTGTCTCGGGCACCGTCCGCACAATCTCACATTCCATGGCTCGGGTCGTGGTCAACGACCGCGTCGATGTAGCTCTGGCGTGCGGGGAAGGCGGCGTGCATCTCGGACAGAATTCGATGTCGCCGTCGCTCTTGCGCGAGAAGTTCGGCGCGCGGCTCCTGATCGGTGTATCGACGCACTCACTCGCCGAGGCAAGGTCCGCGCTTGAAGCCGACGCGAACTACATCGTGTTCGGCCCTGTCTTCGAGACGCCCTCGAAAGGGCCTGCCGTCGGCATCAAAACACTCGCGGCGGTCTGTGAGGCCGTGCGGCCTTTTCCCGTGCTCGCTCTCGGCGGCGTCGATGACACAAACGTCGAGATCGTCCGGCAGGCAGGTGCCGCGGGCATCGCCGCAATCCGTTCGATGCATGACCCCGAGAGCCGCCGCAAGATATGCGACTTCTGGAGATCGGCTGGAACGCTTTGGCTGAGTTAAGATTTTGATATGGCTAAACCTCCCGTTTGTCTAACCATCGCCGGCCTCGATCCGTCGGGCGGAGCCGGCATCATCGCCGACATAAAAACGTTTTCCGCCTTCCGGTGTTTCGCGGCGGCCGCGGTTTCGTCGATCACGTTTCAAAACACGGTTGGAGTTTTCGGGGCCGAACATCAGAGCGGCGAATCTGTTCGGCGGCAGGTCGAGCCGATAATCGAGGATTACGAAATTGCAGCGGTTAAGACAGGAATGCTGCCGATGCGCGAGGTGATCGACGAGACGGCGGCGTTGATCGCGAGGATGAATGGAGCTCGCTTCGTCGTCGATCCCGTCGTTCGCTCGACTTCCGGATTCGACCTTATAGATGACGAGGCACTCCGATCACTGATTCGGAAATTGTTTCCGATTGCCGACCTCGTCACGCCGAACCGCGCCGAAGCGGAACGCATCACGGGCATGCCTATACAAAGCCGAGCCGATGTCGAGGCGGCCGCAAAGTCGATGCGGTCAATGGGAGCCAAAAATGTGCTAATCAAGGGCGGCCACCTCCAGGCGGAAATTGGTCGCGGTAAGGCAGTAGACCATCTCTTCATCGGCGATGACTTCCATGTTCTCGAAACGGAATATATCGATACCACCGCAACGCACGGAACCGGCTGCACTCTCGCGGCCGCGATCACGGCGAATCTCGCGCTTGGGAAAAACATGTTCGATTCGGTCACGATCGCAAAAAAGTTCGTTACCGATGCGATCCGCTCCGCACCCATGCTCGGGCACGGACACTCACCGATAAATATTACTTAGATACTTCGCCCGTCACGTTCATTCATGTGAATGATTTTACGACCGTCTGTTTTGAGTTGGCTTCGGCTTCATTACTTATCAATTGCCTCCCGCTTCACCTCTTATCAATTGCCTCCGGCTTCACCTCTTATCAATTGCCTCCGGCTTCAACCGGAGGTCAGGCTTTGGAGTGGACGGCTTCAGCCGAAATATGAAAAAGGCTTTAATCAAACAGCTTTAGCTAAAGCTCTCCGGAATTCTGCATTTTCCTTTTTTGGCTGAAGCCTTTGCTGCGCGACCGGCTCCTCCATCTAAAGACGGCAGCAATTCATGAGACGGGGGCAATTCAAAAAACGCAATTCACACGAACTCG
>DATLCA010000237.1:0-21493 GCA_035526605.1 Pyrinomonadaceae bacterium
GGAGACGTAGAAAGCTCCCATGTGGATTTCTATATCGCTCGCTCTTCCAGATTCGCACTCCCGCTAGCGACCTCATTGCCTTCAAAAAGATTCGGCTTTAGATAACAAATCTAAAGCCGAATCTTTTGATTACGAAGCGCCGGGAAGCCGCTTGTCGGAATTAGGCGGCCCGGTTTGGGAATTGAGTGTCTGCCTAATTCCACGCCTCGTCGCTTCCAACAGATGGCTCGGCCTGCGGTTCTTCAGGCACTTGCTGTCCAGGTCTCAGGTCGCCAAACTGCCCGAAATCAACGATGCGCTCCGTTTGTGTCGAGCTTTGGAAGATCCACCAGCGATATGCCCCACTTCCGGAGATTGTTTGGCGGGAGACAAAATCGGTTTTGCCATCGCCGTCATAATCACCGAACAAAGGAAAGAAATACGCCGTGGCACCGCCCCATGCGATAGAAAAGAGCTGTCCGTCGGAACTTCGACGCGCAAGAAACACGCGTTGTCCGTTCACTCCGCGCTGTATCATCGGGTCGTGTTTGCCGTCACCGTCAACGTCGATCGGGAAGAAAAAGAAGAAGTTGTCGGTGTTGGGTGTACCCCACTGAATTACCTGCATTTGCCCGTTCGAGCTGTTGCGAATATACCAGAAAAACAGCCCGCCCTGATTGCGAATAGCGCACAGATCGGCTTTGCCGTCGCCGTCATAATCGCCGACTTGCGGATTATCTCCGGGAGCTCCCCAAAATTCGTAGCGCGGATTGCCGGTCGAGCTTTCGATGATGTACCAGACGCCGGTCGCCCGGCGAAAAACGGCGACGTCCATTTTGCCATCGCCGTCATAGTCGGCGGGCGCGAATTCATCTGTGCCGATACCGCGGAACTGTCCCCATTTGACGACGCGAACTGAATTGGTTTCGCTTTGCAGGATAAACCACGTGATGCCGTTGTTTTCATCAAGGTTATACATCACGCGGTCGGCCCTGCCGTCGCCGTCGAAGTCGCCGGCATTATTCAGAAATTGGTCCTGGAATCCCCTGCCGACCGGATAAGAGACAGTGGTATCGTTTTCTAAACTGTTCAACGTATAGAACCTGCGGTCCAACGGACGATAAACGACAAGGTCGGTGCGCCCGTCGCCGTCATAGTCTGCAGGTATGTTGGCGCGTTTTACCTGTCCGCGAATCTCGCCGTTGGGAAAATTTGAAGTGTGAATGTTGATATACCATCGATTTGCACGCAGATCGGCGGCTTGCGCGGGTGTCGTAGTAAACGTCAGCGGGCCGATCGAGTCGGTTCTGCCGCCGGTAAAAGAAAAGTCGAATCGAATCGGACCACTGACGCCGACCGGTCCGTTATCGTGAATGTGAGCTCCGACCACATTTGAAGTTAAATTTCGATAGGCACACTCGACCGTAACCTGCGTATCGGTTGCGTTAAGCGTCACCATACAAGTGCCGCTCCCCGCCGAATTGTTCGCCGGAACCTCTTGCCTGCCGTTTAAGTAGACGGAGAACTTTCCCTGCGCCGCAGCCGTCATCGTAAAAATCATTGCCGACAAAATGATTGTCAGCGTTAAGAAAATCTTTCTTTGCATTTCGCTTTATACCCCTTAAATTTTGAACTATTGGCTAATGGTGAGTTTTAGAACGGAATTAAACGCGTCCTCTTTTTCCTGTTATTTAAAAAGGACTTCCATCCGGGACGTGTGCCCTCGACCTCGTTTCCGTGATCGGGCTGTCAGGGATTTGTCGGAAAACCTCATAAATATTCCGAATGAGGAAGACCAAACTGCTGTTGCCGTCATGCGGACGTTCCCGACCCGCAATTTGTCAGCGCCTCCCTCATTCGTAGGTAGACGGTAAGAGACTTTCGGGTTGAAAGTCTTCAAAGTTGCGTGAAAGTTACCTTGAAATTTTTATGAAAGGCTCTCAAAGTGCGCTGTAGGCCGCAAAACAAGGGTCCTCGTGGATGGCGGGGTATTATTTCGCAAATTATTTCGTTCGCTCCGTACGAGAGCCGAGACCCGTTTGAGATCTATGCGCCAACCGGAGGGGACAAGCAATCGATGGCGAAAAGCGGATGTCCGCAGAAAGATGTGGCAAACGGAACTCGATCGGGACTGGGTAGGCGGATCAGACGATTCGAGCGGAAAAGAGAAAAGCTCGCCCGGGTTTGAATCCGAGCGAGCTCTCGTTGTGGTTGACGACTAACTAACTAACCATTTAACTAACCGAGCAGCGACCGAAGTCACTGCCAAACTAACTATCAAACTAACTAACTAACAATCAACCACGAACAACTGAATCTTACCAAAAGGCATGCCATATTCCAAGCGAAAATTTCAAAAAAAGTCGGACACAACTCTTGTGGTTTAGATGTCCCCGTTTTTGAATTTGGATCTCGCTCGTCGAAACACAACTGCCGCTGGCTGGTGTTGTGCGGGGCGGCGCGGTTACGAACAGTCCGAATTGTGAAGTGTTCCGCATAACAGTGAAGTCTTTCCACGGCTCTCCACCAATACGGCGAATCGAGATCGACTAACGACGGTTTACTCTTAGCAAGTTATGAATGGAGCCGGTGATAGGACTTGAACCTACGACCTGATGATTAAAAATCTTAGTAAGCAGTTTGCCGAATTTTGCATGAGTCCGGAAACCTTTGTTTTGCGGGCTCTGAGTTAGAGGGTTGTTTACTTCAGACCCAATAGATAGGTGCGTTTTTAAGATTTTACACACCACTGACACACCAGTCTCCTCCGCCAGCTCCGGGCAAAACGTCGTCCTTTCGCTCCTCGAGAGAGAACTTGCAAGTTGCGGTCGAGCCCAAAGACAGACTGCGAAAATAGAAATCCCACAATTCCTTTCTAAGGTACAAACGCATTGGGGATTGGACGGTCGCCGTTTGCACCGAACTGAACGATCTGGGTGCCGGCCGTGGTACGGCCAATGAACCAAATTGCGCCCGACGGCCTAAAGACTGTTGGGTCATACTTGCCATCGTCGTCATAGTCTCCGGGTGAAGGCACATCGCCGCTTGTTCCGAACGGAAATCCGTAGAAGGAGAAGTCCTGACTTCGGACGATGAACCACTCGCCGCTCGATGGACGCCAGATGGCGATATCGCTCTTGCCATCTCCCGTGTAATCTCCCTGCACGGGCTTATCAGTCGCGGAGCCAAATTGCACAGCTAACGGACCTGCCGTGCTTCTTTCTATCCACCATTCAGCTCCGACCGAAGCCGCGCGGAAAATTCCCACGTCGGCTTTCCCGTCTCCATCGTAATCGGCAACCACCGGTCGATCACCTGCCAGCCCAAACTGGAAGATGTTCGGAGGTGCACCACTGGACTGCGATATAAACCAGGTCGAATTCAATTGCCTAAAAACCGCAAAGTCGGCTTTCCCGTCCGCGTCGTAATCCGCGGGCACCGGAACGTCACCGTTCGTGCCAAAAGGAAGTGCGAAAAACGAGAAGTCTTCGCTTCTCAAAACGAACCATTCTCCGGAAGAAGGCCTAAAGAAAGCAATGTCAGTTTTGCCGTCGCCGGTATAATCGGCGGGTGTGATTTTGTCCGTCGAGGCGCCGAACTGCAGTGCAAACGTCTGTCCGTTCGAACTTCGATTCAACCACCACTCCGACGCAGTACCGGCAGGACGGAAAATCCCAAGGTCCGTCTTGCCGTCACCGTCGAAGTCGAACGGCGGGCGCCTGGGTGCGGCGAAGGTGTTGTTCAAATATCGAAGCACGAATGTGTCGCCTTCCGAACTGCCGGTGACCACGATCTTGCCGTCGGTTTGTAGCTTGATTTCGGTCGGACCGTCCAAGCGGTTGACAGCGATAGGTGTTATCACGACACCGCCGTTTCCAAAGGTGGAGTCGACTGACCCGTCAGGGTTGTACCTGACCACCGTAACGTCGCGGTCAGGGAAAAGGTTACTCGCACCGGCGGCGAGGATTTTGCCGTCCGGCTGCACCGCCAGGGAACTTATAAAGTTATCTGAAACAAGCGGCGGCCCGGTCTTTATTCCGCCGCTGCCAAAGGTGGGATCGAGTGCGCCGTTCGCCGCGTAGCGGAGCACCGCGAACGATAGTTGGTTGTTACTGTCACCACCAAGTAGGACCTTGCCGTCTGTTTGAACCGCTAGAGCGCGGCAGATGTCGTTGTTCATTATATGAGTAACGACTTTCCCCCCGATTCCGAAGGATTGGTCGAGCGACCCGTCGGTGTTATAGCGCGCGGCCTGGCAATCGCGGAAAGTGGTGGGAGCAAAGCGGGTGCCGCCTACAACGATCCTGCCGTCTGGAGCGAGAGCTACCGCCTGCGCCTGGTCCCCGAAATCTGTCGAGCCGTCGAACGCTGTTGTCACCTTGCCGCCATCACCGAATCCAGCGTCGGGAGTACCGGCCGCGTCATAGCGTGCGACCGCGAAGACGGCCGGCGCGCCGTTGATTAAGAACGCGTACCCCGCGACCACGATCTTGCCGTCCGGCTGAATTAGCAGAGATCTGCTCGCCACCCCGCCGGTTCCGAACGCTGTCCGCACGAAGCCGGAGGTTCCGAAGGAGGTGTCGAGAGAACCGTCAGCAGCTGCCCGGCCAATCACGAAGAAATGATTCCCCGAGGCGTCGTTCTGATGTCCGCTGTAGACGATTTTTCCGTCGCTTTGCAGCGCGACGTCGGTGATCTCGGTCGCGTACGGGGATAGCATTTGGGTCGCGATACCGCCTGTACCGAAGGTGGTGTCGAGGGTACCGTTGACGTTGTATCGGATCAACGTCCCTCCCGTGCCGCGTCCTCCGGTCACTATCTTGCCGTCGGTTTGTATCGCCATGCCGTTCGCGCCGTCGTTGGTTCCATTGACGTCGGTGAGCGCGAGGCCGCCTGTTCCAAAGCTCGGGTCTAGAGATCCGGGTCCTTGCGAATAAGTTACGGGGGCCAGCAGCAGAAGTATCGCCAATATCCCCTTTCCGATAAAAATCCGTGTGCGGGCCAGGACTGGGGAATGGAAGCCTCGGACGCGGAACGAGATCATTTCGCTCAATTGAATTTTGAGATTTCTCATGCCGGAGTTCTGGGGGCAGAGTTTGAGCAAAGGGTGACCGCAAAAGCAGTCACCGCCATGACCGACTTTTTATGGCAGAAAGCGCGCGACACAAACGAAGTCTCCGTTAGATTGAAAACCGGCGGTCACAATTTTTCCGTCGGGTTGGAGAAGTACGGCGGGCGAGGCGTCGTTTCCGGCGACACCGCTCTGTACGAGCCCGTTGCCATTCGCGCCGAACGTCGCATCGAGAGTACCGTCCGGGTTGAAACGGAGGACAGTTGCGTCATTCACGATCTGGTCAGGGTCCTGCATATTGCCGACGGCGACGATCTTTCCATCGAGCTGGATTGCAAGCCCATCGATCTGCTCCCTGTATCCCGCGGGACCGGCGGTCACCTTGCCCGAGTTCCCGAACGTGGTATCGAGCGTGCCGTTCTGGTTGTAGCGGACCGCAGCGTACCTATAGAATCCGACGTCCGCCCTCCCCAGAGCGCTTCCGACCTTCGCCGATCCCCCGACCACTAATCTACCGTTAATATCAATGGCGACTGAACGGGCCCTATCCTCCAAGCCGACGAAATCGGTGAACACCTTGCCGCCGCTGCCGAAACCGGAGTCGAGCGTACCGTTCGGGTGTAGACGCATGACGGCGAAATCCCCGCCGGTGGAAACTTTACCGCTGATGGTCGGGCGGCTGCCAACACCGACGATCTTGCCGTCGCCCTGGATCGCAACTGCGCGGCCGCTTCCGCCGTTTTTGTTGGACACCGTCGAGATTGTTACTTTCCCCGAACCGTTGAACGAGGTGTCGAATGCTCCCGAGGGCATCAGCCTTGCAAAAGCAAACTTGTCCGAAGAAGTTCCGAGAAGGACGACGCGGCCATCCGCCTGTAACGCCATCGACTCCAGTTTCGCCCCGTCGTTGCTCGCGAACCTGAACGAGACCATTCCGCCTGTGCCGAATGTATTATCGATGGTTCCATCCGAGTTTAGCCGAGCTATCGCGAAACCGATGGCGGTTCCTGCCACAACGATCTTGCCGTCGGCCTGAACCGCGATGGCGGACGGAATTTCGTTGTCATAGGCTGCGGTAAACGTGATACGTGTGACCCCGCCCGATCCGTACGTGCCAAAATTAGGATCGAGGGAACCATCAGGCAGGTAACGCTGCACATAAAAATCTTGGCCGGTTCCCGCCGGGTAGTTATAGCCTTGGACGGCCGTAATGATCTTTCCATCGGGCTGGAGCGCGGAGGCCAGGGCGTAGTTGTTAGACGTGTTGTAGTTGATGCTCGTCAGCGTTACGCCACCGCTTCCGAAGGATGCGTCCAGACAACCGGCCGTGGGGCAGGTCTGCGAATTGGCATTCGCGGCGAACGCGAACAAGATTGCGGCCATAGGCACAAAGACACCGCGAAGTTTCTGCATAAAGTTCTCCTTTTCAATTTGACGAGCTCCAATTTGGGTGGTGCGAGGAACGATGGACGAGTATCTATTAAGGCAGGCGGCGATACTGGGTTACGAGGGGAACCTCTCCATCCGGTAATTCCCTACGGGCATTCCAACAGAAAATAATGATCCAAAGTTTTGACTGGTCGCTCGCTGCCTTAAAGATTGATCCCTCTGTCGTTCGGTAGTTATAGATGAGCATTTCGCAGAAATATTGAATTTCGAAAAAAATCTTTACTTTGCCACGGCACTCGTGGCACTCTGCTTCGAAAAACAACCGTCTCTTGCTCTTTTGATTTCATTCGCGTCGGCCTCAAGATGGTCGTTCCCCCCGATCACCATCTGACTGCGACAACGACCTTACGGGAAACTAATGTCCTTGATGACCCACTGGAAATTCATCGCGTTGCAAATTACTGCGGCGGCCTGTTTTGCCATCATGGCATTCCCGCAAGCGCCCGCCGCTTTGCCTAGTCCCGGGAACTCGCCGGGGCGCACTCTGGCCATGAAACTGATAAATGCTGAGTCGGAGGACGCTCGGGTGAAGTTGATCGCCGGTGAGTCCGCTGGCCTGACCTTGGGGGTCGTTCAGGCGGTGAACGATTCGGCGTTTGCGAAGGTCCGAAAAGAACCAAACAAAGAGGTGGAACGGATCGCCCGGATCGGACTCCTGTTGAGCGAGCAGTTGCACGACGCACGCGAGCAAGCCCGAGCCTTGCTTACTATCGGAATGGTGTCTGAGGTTCCAGCGGAGAAAGCTGCCGCCTTAACCCGCGGACTAGAACTCAGTGAACAGATTCGCGACTCGGAATTGATCGTCAGATTCCTGATATACACGGGCGACGACACGGGATCTCTGGACAAGCGGTTACAGATTCTCGAGCGCGCCGTCAACATCGCGCACGGGGCCGGTCTTGAAAAGCTGGAAGCCGGTGCACTGGGACGGATCGGGAACATCTACACGATGAAAGCCGATTACCAAACCGCCCGAGATTTCCAATCGAAGGCGCTCCGGATCCGCGAACGATTGCACGACCGTTTCGACATTTCCGTCTCCCTGAATAATCTGGGGATCTTGAACGCAACGCAATACGACCTGGACGCCGCAGAAGACGATTTCGCCAGGAGCCTCGAAATCGACCGGTCTGTTGGCGACCGCGGCGCTACCGCCCAGGACCTGTACAACTTAGGCAATGTATTGACCGAAAAGGGAAATTACGCACTCGCGATGAAGCAGTACTACGAGAGCCTCCAAATTTCCGAAGAGATCAATGACGACGGCGGAATCGGGGCAGTCGCGACAAACATTGCAAACCTTTACAACGTGCTGGGAAATTACCAATTGGCGCGAAACTACCTCGATCGCGCATCGCGCATCGCCGACCAAACCGGCAAGACCATCCCGCAATACGCACTCGCGAACTACGGGGATTCTTACAAGGGCGAAGGCAATTACGTCAAAGCGATCGAATATTACCAAAGATTACTGGAGCTCAAAGGCAAACAGGACCTCAAAGACAGTTTCGCTGAGACCTTGAACGCGATCGGCGACTGTTACGTTCTCATGTCGGATGCCCCAAAGGCTAGAACATATTTTCAGCGAGCGTTTGAGATCAGCCGCGTGACCGGCAACAACTTTCGAAGCTTTCAGTCTCTGTTGGGGATCGCACAGACACAACTCATGCTGAAAGATTTCCCGGCTTTGCTGGAAACCGCCGAGGAAGCGAAAACACACTTCACGAAACTGCATGGCGTGCGCGAATTCCCAGAGCTTTACGTTTTGGTCGGACAGGCGCACCAGAATCTAGGGCAGCCCAACGCGGCCAAACAGAATTATGCGAAGGCGATAGAAATCGTCGAGGACTTGAGAGCACAGATCGGAGGAACCGCTTCCGGCAAGCTTGGGTATTTCCGAGATAAATTGCAGCCGTACCACCTGATGGTCGACCTACTCGTTTCGCAGGGTTCTTTCGATGAGGCCCTGCGATACGTGGAAGCGGCGAAGGCCCGAACACTGGTCGAGGCGCTTAGCCCCGGTAAGCTGAAAATCGAGCGCTCGATGACGGAAAGTGAAACAGCCCGCGAGCAACTTTTCAAAAACGAGATGGTATCAATCCGGGCGATGATCGAGAAATTGCCCGAAACCGCGGATCAGAAACAGAAGAGCGAGTTACAGGACCGGTTATCAAGAAAGCGTCTCGAATTTGAAGACTTCCGTACACGCCTCTACGCCGCACATCCCGAACTGAAAGTGCACCGCGGAGAGTTCAGCCCTATAACCTTGAGAGAGGTGGCGCAACTGCTCCCGGACAGCAGATCCGCCGCGCTCGAATACATCGTCGGTGAAGAAAAAGTCCATTTGTTCGTCATCACAAAAGACAACGCCGGGCAGCCGTTCCTCAAAGTCCATTCGATCCTGATCAAACAAAAGGCTCTCTCTGCCGAATCGGAAAGCTACCGCTCCAAGCTCGCCAACGGGGCCCTTGGTTTCGGAGACCAAGGACGTAAGCTTTACGAGTTACTCGTCGAGCCGGCCAAAGTGGAACTGTCAGGCAAGACGAACCTTGTAATCATTCCGGATAGAACTTTATGGAGCGTACCGTTTCAGGCTCTGAAACCCGGAGCGAACAGTTTCTTGGCAGAGAGAGTTGCTATCTCGTATGCACCGTCGCTGACGGCTCTTCGGCAGATGAGCATCAAAGATCCTCGAAGACGCGGTGAAGAAGAGCTGGTGGCCTTCGGCAATCCGAGTTTGGGAAAAGAGACGTCCGACTCCATCAAACGAGTATTTATGGAGGAGTCGCTCGAGCCTCTACCCGAGTCGGAGCGGCTCGTAAGCGAGCTGAAACAGATGTATAGGGGGCGGAGCAAGTTGTTCACGGGTAGTGCGGCAACCGAACACGCTGCCAAGAACGAAGTCTCGAAATACCGCGTGGTCCAGTTCGCGACGCACGCGATCCTAAACGACGCGAGCCCGATGTATTCGCACATCGTGCTTTCTCGGAAAGGAGATGACCCGAACGAAGATGGGTTGCTCGAGGCTTGGGAGATGATGGACCTGGACCTTCACGCCGATTTGGTCATCCTGTCCGGGTGCGACACGGCGCGTGGCCGCGTCAGCAACGGTGAGGGAGTGATCGGGATGACTTGGGCGATGTTCGTCGCGGGTGCGCCAACGACCCTCGCAAGCCAGTGGAAGGTGGAAGCGTCCAGCACGACGGAGCTTATGCTGGAGTTCCACCGACAACTGCTGAAGGTTAAAGGCATCTCGAAAGCAGAAGCATTGCGCCAGGCCTCACTGAAACTCTTGCGAGCCGGAAAATACAAACACCCTTCATACTGGGGAGGCTGGGTCCTGATGGGGAATGGATCTTAGCGAGCGGCTTTCACCTTCGCCAACAATTTGCGCGGGATGGCTGAGTTTGGGTTCTTTTGCGCGAGGGCTTGGAACGCATGCTCGGCCTCGTCCAGAAGGCCGGCCTCTGCGTAGGCGATTCCGAGGATCAGGTATGACTTCCTGTGCCGCGTCCGCACGCGATCAAGTTCGCCCGCTCTGACAGCGTCCAGCACTTTGAATTTGGCGTCCGGAGCTGGCCGCACGGGCGCTCGCACCTCTTCACCATCCTTGAACGCCGTGACCTGCCATTTGTAGAGGCGGCCACGCCTTAGGGGGGCGGAGCTCGCCCATCTTGTGCCGCTGAGCGACGTGCTCGACAACACTTTGTTGAAGTTTTCGTCGTACACCTCCACCACGTAGGACTGCGCACCGGCAAGCCGCTCCCACGCAAAAACAGGCCGGTCGCTGGGCACTACCTTACCGACAGGGTCATCCAGCCTGAACGGCGCCGTCCCCGTCCCGCCCATGAGGCGCCCTGGTGACGATCTCAACTCACGAGTGACGGGGCTAATCTCAATCGTCTGGGTGGTTAATGCGTCGCGTATTTTCTGCTCATATCTTGGATCGTCAATGCCCGATACTTTGCCCGTTTCGTCCAATTCAATCTGGGAACTCGCGTCAATGACTCGCGCCACGGTTTGCGGATGGGCTTCCTTGCCATTGGTCTTTGCATCGGGATCAGCGACGGGAACGGAGAACGGTAAATCCTCGCTACCGGCATCACCGTTATGCGTAGCCGGTGGAGCGTCAGCCCGATCCCGCCGTGTTTCCTTGGCGGTGAACCACAAGAGCCACGTCGCGAGAGCAAGAACGATGCCGGCTACGACCGCGATGCGCCCGATGCTCCCGAACCATCCCGCGGCGGTCCTCTTAAACTGCTCAACCAACGGGACGCTTAGCGCGACGGGTAGTGGAACCGAAGTGGCGAGTTCCTCCTTGACTCGCCGCAGATCGCTTAGTTGATCCGAACAGCCGCGGCATCCTTCGACGTGAAGATCAACTACCTCACTTGCTATCGAGTCGAGTTGACCGTCCACGTAGAAAGCCAGCTGGTCGTATGTCAGATGCTCGTCGTTACCTAACAGCGACTCGCATAACGACAGTACTCCATAGAGTTTGGGGCCCGTTGCCATACCGCTGCAGACGCCGCATTCTGACAAATGATCGTCCAGTTCCAAAAGTTTACCCGGCGGAAGTGTACCGTTACGAAATTCTTCGATTTGGTCTTGTGACAGGTGCTGCGGCATCGTCTATAAAGTGGATGATGTAAAAACCAAGCAAAAATTGAATCTATTAATATTTCTTTTTATCCCAGCAGACGTTTCAAGCGCGTGCGAGCCGACTGCCGGAGGTTGATAACCTGCTGGCGAGTCAGCCCCAAGTGACCTGCGATCCTCAGATCGTCCCAAGGAAGTTCGTTCCAAACGCGCGCGAACTTTTCGGCCTCGAACCCGAGAGACGCGGCAATCTGCCTAACCGACGCCACTTGCAACAAAGGCAAAAGCGCGAGCAGGTTGTCGCGGTTCTCGCCCTTTAAATTTAACAGCAGCGCTGCCCGGTGGCGGGTCGGGAGTCTCTCGAGGGCCTGCCATAAGCACTTAACGAGTTCCTTCTGTTCTAGCTCCGATTCCGGATCGGCATACCCGCCCGCGGTCTCATCGCCATTCCACAATCCATTGAGTTCCGCAGGTTCTTTTATTCCCTTGAGTTCGCACGTAACTGTTACCAGGTCCTCAAATAATATCGGCCGCTGGAAATGATCGAACACGGCGGCGACCAAAACCATGAGCCCCCCCTTCCCTGCACCAACCTTTTTTTTCATCGAGCCGGCGACTAATTCGTTCACGTCATCGGAAACTCGGACCATACGAGGTTCTATTGCGAGGCTTCGCCAGGGCGCCCGGCCGCAAGCCCACAAATCAGTTTCCGATTTCCACAAGGCGAAATCGTCGTGGTGCGTCAGGAGGTACCGGAGTTGGTTCTTCAAGCTCCCTCTGAGGGGGTACTTCCGCCGCAGATAACGGTTGAAGACGTTGCCGGAGACTGTCTTTACGTATGCCTGGAGGTTTTCGATGGACGTCTCGAGCTCGGCATCTCTTAGAGCGCGAAGTCTCGGGATCATGAGCGTCTTCACTTCGCTGATAAGATCTAAGGCGTCCTGATTAACTGATGTATCGTCCGTCGAAACGAGCGAAACTCGAAGTTTCGCTCGGAAAAATCGCCTCACCTCGGGGTCGATTTGGTCTTGGAGAAGAACCTCCAGCGCTAACTCGGCGCCGGTTTCGTCCTCGGCTTGCAAGAATGAGTTGTATCGAGCAGGCACTGTTTTCAAAGGTGGTATTGGTAAGGGCCGCATCCTACAGCGGCCATTCTACTCGTTTCCGATGCTATTGAGTAATTTTAATTAGTATTCGTAACAGTCAGGTAGCGACATAAATAGCCATTGTGATTTGTAGGTAGAAGAGAGCTAAATGCCGAGCTGAGCGAAGAAGAAGTCGTTCAGAGAGAGTCGGGTGTGAAAGCCCGGATTCTCCTCTTCCCAGGATAGGTATATTGCAGTCGAACGGAGGACGCCGGTTTGAAAGGCTTTCGGATATAGAGTTCATAACCTGGATTTGTCGCGCCTTTCCGGCTCCTCATTCTAAGGTTTACCACACCACTGAACCACCAGACGGGCGAACCCATCGCGGGACGCCTAGGCGATCGTCATAACACATTGAAATATTGAGATTAAATGGAGCCGGTGATAGGACTTGAACCTACGACCTGATGATTACAAATCAACTGCTCTACCAACTGAGCTACACCGGCAAGGCGTGAGGCGACGCGGGCAAATTGAGATACTACAAAATGGTTCTGAGGAGCGCAAGTTTGACCGCTGAAACCTCGGTAAAATCGACATTTAAGGCGCTTTCTGACGCGTTAAACAATGAAAAATAGTTGTTGACGCGTTTTTGCGCAAAAGGGTACGATAAGAGCGGCCAGAAATTCAGGCCAACCGCTATCTTAAGCCTCCGCCTCTTTCATCCGGAGCCGTCCAGTCCGATCATTCAGCCGAAGTAAAAGGAGAAAATCGTGAGATTTCAAATCGTTTGCAAAAGAGTTGCTGCGTCCGTCTTCGCAGCCGTCACTGTATTTGCCGCGGCCGGCCTGGCCCAGCAGAAGCAGCGTCCCGTCGTTCTGACGCCAATCATAGCTCCACCGTCCAGATCCATGCGCATCGCCGAGCGAAACAATTTGTATTGCGCAGGCTATGTGCAGACTTCGCCGATTGATACGAGCCGAAAGATCGTCGGCGCCGTTGAGGAACAGGAAACTTTTCTCTATTCCCAGAATAATTTTGTCTATATCAATGCCGGTGCGAACAAAGGTGTGCAGGTTGGCGACATGTTTAGTGTTGTCCGCCCGCGCGGCCAAGTTAAATCGCACTGGACCCGCAAAGGCAGCCTTGGATTTTATACCGAAGAAGTCGGAGCGCTCGAAGTTGTACGCGTGAAACCGGAAGTCGCGGTCGCGAGAGTGAAGACCTCATGCTCGGACATAATGCTCGGCGATCTGGTTCAGCCCCTCCAGGTGCGGGTCGCGCCCGAATACAAACAACGGCCTGCGTTGGATCTCTTCGGCGACCCAAGCGGAAAGGCGGTGGGCCGACTCATCATGTCCCGCGACAACGTTGATCTGATCACACGCGACTTCATCGTTTACATAGATCTCGGTGCGGAAGACAACGTGCAGGTCGGCGATTATGTAACGGTTTTCCGCAAGCTTGGCAAAGGCAATCCTTTCTTTGGTGATTGGGGCGAGTCCGCGAGCGCTCGGGACTCTTTCGACAGCTTCGAATATCGCGGCGGCCGCTTCTCAAATCAGACGGGAAGGAAAAAAGGCGATACCGCGGAAGGCAAGGTGGTGACGACGGCCTCCGCAAAGGAGGACCGACCGTATATCCGAAAAGTCGTCGGCGAGATGGTGATCCTCAACGTTAAGGAACGCGTCGCGACCGCCCTGGTAACTAGAACCGCCCAGGAGATCCACACGGGAGATTGGGTGGAAGTGCAGTAAGAACGGAATTCAAACTCCCAAGTTTCAAAAGCCCCGGCCTAAATTTTCGGATCCGCAGAGGACTCGAAATGATGGATCCGGGGCTTTTCTTTTGGGCCGCAAACCTTCGTACGCGCAGCTTTTACGTTGACGATCGATTAGGGAGACGATGTGAGATTTGTCATCCCACCCGGAAATTTCAAATTTGAAATTTCAAATAAAGATTCCGGATCGAGATTCAAAATTTGAGGTCGGGGGATCGAATTCACGAATCCGACGTCTTTGCGGAAAGCCTTTCCCTGAAAAAATACGTGAAGTAATCGTACATCGACCAACAGGCGGTGAAGACGGATACCCAAAGCGCCCCGCGCCCGACAAGATAGCCAAACACTTTCCAATCGTTCGCCGTCAGAGACAAACCAGCGAGATCGGAAAACGCCGTGCGGACCTCGGCGACTTCCCAAAAACGGAAGGCCGGATAATCCAATCCGAAATTCGAAACGGGCGGGTTGCCGTTCGCGGCTGCGATCAGCAATGCGACGATCGCGACGCACTGGGCCCACATCTTCAACTTCCCGATGCTCTGCGCCTGGATGACGATTCCTTCGGCGGCCGCGACCGACCGGAGACCGGTGACGATAAATTCGCGGCCGAGAATTATGACGACGGCCCACGAGGGCGCAAGATGCTTTTCGACTAGTACGATGAGGGCCGCGGAAACGAGCAGTTTGTCGGCGATAGGATCAAGAAATTTTCCGAGTGTGGAAACCTGATTGCGCCGGCGGGCGAGATGCCCGTCGAGGATGTCCGTGAAAGACGCGATCAAGAAAATAAAGATCGCAAGGACGTACCCGCTTACCCCAAACCACTGGTCGGCCACCGGAGTCAGCAAAACAACCACCAGTAACGGCACGATCACGATCCGGGCGAAAGTTAGAGAGTTCGGCAGATTCACAGCGTCAATTGAATTTTAGATTCGCCGGGAAGAAAGTTCAACGAAGGAACGCTAAAGGAGACAAGAAACGGGAGAGTGGATTGCAACCCTGCCGGTGCTTGCGGCGAATGCAGAGGGAGAGAAAGAGAAAGAGAAAGAAAAAGAAACAGGAGAACGGAACTTGGTCCCGCTCTCCTGTCTCTCGTCTCCCGACTCTTGTTTTTCCTTTCCTAGGCCGGCTGCATGAACCCGAGATTCGTATTCGCGAAGTTCCCGATCTTCGGAAACACGTTGACGAGATTGGCGTCGGGCAGTCCGTACCAACGAGCCAGGGTTGCTGCGTACTGCTCGACGGATGTCGTCGGTATCCATCGTCCACGTGCTCCGGTTCCGCTGTCCGCATCGTCGGGTCCGTTTGTGACGAGGCTCGGGAAAGGCGTACCGTTCGTCGTGTTTATTCCATAGAAGTCGGCCGCCGTAAGACCGCCGCCGACGACGAAGTGATTATTGGCCCAAGCGTGAT
Organism: Pyrinomonadaceae bacterium; assembly: GCA_035526605.1. GTDB lineage: Bacteria > Acidobacteriota > Blastocatellia > Pyrinomonadales > Pyrinomonadaceae > OLB17. The sequence continues at coordinate 15,377 of DATLCA010000237.1, forward strand.
CGCTTCCTACGGCCGCACCTGTTCCGGTCGGGCTGAAGGTTCGCGAGAAGTCCGCCATCGTGAACTGTGTGACTTTGTCCGCGATTCCCTGCGCGACCATCTCGTCATAGAACGAACGCATCGCCTGGCTCAACTGGATGAAAAGCGTGTTCTGTCCGGGAAGCTGATCGGCGTGGGTATCGAATCCACCGAGCTGAACGAAGAAGACCTGTCGGTTTACGGTCAGGTCGGTGCGTTTCTTGATAATTCGGGCAACCTGTTTCAGTTGTAGCCCGATGCTCGTCGTCGGGAATGTTGCCGTTACTTCCTGCGATACCTGGAAAACAGTATTCGCGGAAATCGCCTGGTCGGTGACGTGACTCGCGGCCGCCACGATCTCGGAATTCAGGTCGATGCCGCGAAGCTGATTGAATGCGGTGCGTCGGGCAACCGATGCCGCCGTTGTGTTGAACCCCGCGGGGTTCAGCACGTTATTCAGCCCCGTGCCGGCGTTAGCGATCGCCAAAGGAAGCGTCGTCTGCCCCGAGGTGAAAAGCTGCGCACCCGATATCGAAGTGATCATCGGGATCAGGCCGTTCGGATTGTCGGGCTGCGTCCGGAGATCGGAAATTCGGCCTCCCCACCCGGTAAACGACGCAGTGTCGCTGCGTCCGCCCTGGTATTGCGAAACCTGATCCGAGTGTGAAAACAATTGAAACGGCCTCTGCACGGAATTGGTTTGCCACTGCGCCCTCGTCATCGGAGCGACGAGCGTGCCGACATTTGTGACCATCGCCATTTTGCCCAGCGCCCACAGATCGTGGATGCCGTTGTTGACGATATTTGCGGCCGCCGGCTGCGGGCCGAGACCCGGATGCAGACCGTACGTCAACCCGTTCATCCGGGGCACCGTGATCGGCAGTAAGTTCGCTTGCGGGATGGCGAGCCCGGCCGGGTTCCGCACATTGAAATAGGCCTGGTAATTACTAATCGCCGCGTCGCTGTGGTTCGGGATGACGGTATTGTTTCCGTCATTACCGCCCGACAGAAATATGCAGACCAGGGCCCGGTAATCGCTGGGCACCAGATCCTGATTTTCATCCTGCACCTTCTGAGCCATCGCACTCATCAGGCCGAAGTGCCGCATCTGCGTAGCGACCGCCGTCATGCCCAGCGCGCAGCCGCCTTTGATCAAGAATTCGCGTCTATCCTGTTTCATATTTTTTACCTCTGCACCTGAAATTGCGACGAGGTCGCGATCAAATAAAGCGCGGCCCGCACGCGCCCTAGAGTATCGGTCGCGGCGGTGGCATTGACTCCGGTCATGATGGTGCTCTTCATTTGTGCGGACATCGCACCATGCATCATGCGGGTGTTCAGATGATCGAGCAGCTGATTACTTGTCGTGTCCGCTGCGGCGATCGCCTGCAGATCAGCAACATTTATCTTCGTCCCGTTCGGCGTGTTGGGGAGCGCGACATTTATCTGTCCGAAGATAATTGAATTGCCGATGTTCGCACGCCCGATCGCCGTGCCGGTCGTATAGATATTGAATTCCGGCGCGAGAAGTGTCGTCCCGGGAATAACGAAGTCCGGGGAATAGTAGTTGAAAACGGTAGGAGCGTTGAACGCGTTCTGCCCCTGTGCCGACGGAAAACGATTGATGTCGCCATCGCTCAGCCCGGTTCCTGCCGCATCCGTGACGTTGAAGTTTCTATAGATGTTAGTCGTTAGCTGCACCGGCTCTCGAAGCTTGCCGTAACGTGGATCGGACTTTAGATCGCCGCGTGCTTCCGGGTCGAGAAGGATCGCCTTCACGACTTCCTTCATCTGCGTCGAACTCGTTCGGTTCGCATTGAACACCGCGGAAACCCGGCCGACGTATGCCGGTGTGGGATCGCTCGTGACAAGCTGCTGGATGAGCAGCTTGCTGACGAAGGGTGCGACGTTGGGATGGTTGTAGATATTGTCGAGCGCCTGGTTGAGTGACGCGTACGCGTAGTTGTACGTCGCCTGTCCCGTGCATCCGACGCAAGCCGCGATGTTTCGATTCGTCACGCCCGGATAGTCCAGGAGAGTCTTTGCAGTTAGATCGTGGGTACCGGTGTTCAGGGACATCGGATCTTTATAGTCGGGCAGCCCCGATACAGTGTCCGGACATGCCGCGTTCAGATCCGCAATGCGGCAATCGCGCCAGCCCGTAAACACCTTCGTGAAATTGTTGATCGTGCTCTGATCGTATGTGGGTATCGGATTTCCCTGCGCGTCCGTTTGCACCGTTCCATCCTGATTCAGCATGAACAGGCCGATGTTGAAAAGCTGAAGCACCTCGCGGGGATAATTCTCGTTCGGGTTCGTCCTTGTCGAACGGATCATGTCAAGGTAGTTCCCCATCCCGGGATTCAGGGTCATGTCGTACATCAGCGTTCGCCAATTTCCGAACGCGTTCTTGCTCAGCTGCTGGTGATATTCCAGCATCCATGAAGACTGCTGCGTACTGACACCGGAGATAACCCAGATCTGGCTAAGAGCCCACGACACGCGGTGCCGCAGCTGCGGCTCGCCGTACAGCGCTTCTTTGTAAAACCAAGTCTGCACCGGGTACATCGTGTAATGGTCCCTTATGCATATTTGATCCGAGGGATTTCCGCATCCGTTGGGTAAGGCAACACTCGAATCGGTAGACTTCAGGGGAATGGCGGGGTATGGGTTTGCCGCTGAGGGATACGGCATTTCGAATTGTTCGGCCAGCCATGTTCGCAATCCGATTCGTCGAATGCGGCTATCGAGCGCTTGCGTCGGGCCGAAGGTTGCTTGTTCGAGGAATCTCATTCTGTCGCCCGACCACCTGTAACCGACGAGTTCCGCGGTGGGGCCTTCCGCTACGCTTTTTGCATTCGCGAAAGAGAGCGGTGTTGGAGCTGCGCCGGGATCATCCTTAATCTGGCCGCCGGTCTTTCCGAACGCCAGTCTGACCCGGTTGCTCGACAGGCCGCGCCAAGAAAGGCGTACGAGCACGTCGCCTTCCGCCGGTGGTTCGTTCCAGTAATGAGCGTCATCGGTTAGAGAAGTTACAACGCTGAAAACGCCGCGTTGGAACTCGGCCGCGGGTCTGATCTCGAGAACCGGAAAGCGATAGTCGTGCCCTTTCGAATCCTGAATGTAAATCCGAAACGCGTTCGCACCTTCGCCATCCATCAGGTCGATGTTCGTGACAAAAAGCTCGATCTTTTGATTTGGCGCGAAAGCACGCGAGGTAGAGCGGGAAGCTATCCGGCTTTTCCCGACCGGCTGAGCGAGCGCACGCGTCGAGTCGTTCTCGCTTAGCAAAATGGGCGTCGGTGAATTCGGGTCCAGATCTTCTTGCGCTGATGCGGCCATCAACGAAAGGAGAATACAAAGCGATACGCTTCCAATTCGCAGCAACGCGTGCGATTTCAAGCTGAACATTCCTTTCCTCCTCTAGGCTGTAACTAAATTTCTGTTCTGTGAAGGATTTCTAGAAAACGGCAAGGTGGGTCCGAAGGCCGTTAAATTATGTTTTACAGATAGTAAGCTAAACCAATCCTTCAAAAAATACAAGCTTTTTTATGACGAATAAATCCGATTATAAGCCGATCTTACAGGATAAGACGGTAAAACAAAGACATTGGTCTAAAAAACTGTAAAGATTTGTCTGACCAACCCGTTCGCACTAGAATTTTCCCATGCCGAGCAAATTATTCCTCGAGACTCCGGACAATTTCAGCTTCCGACACACGGTTTACAGCCACGGTTGGAGCGAGCTCCTGCCCTTCCGGCTGGATGATGAAAATTGGCGTTTGGAGTACGTTTTCGCCGGTGCTGCGCCGCGACCGATTTCGACCGTTATTTATGAAGTCGAAGGCGGACTCGAGATCGAGGTCGCCGCCAAAAAGTTCGACGAAGGGAAACTGGTGCGAAGCGTCAAACATATCCTGCGCCTCGACGATCCCCTCGAAGCGTTCTATATCCTGACCGACAATCACGATCGGCTGAAGTGGGTCTCGGCCTCGCGGGCCGGACGGCTCATCCGATCACGTACGGTATTTGAGGATCTGGTCAAGACCATGTGCACGACAAACTGTTCGTGGGCGTTGACGAAGAACATGGTCCGGAATCTTGTGGAGAATCTCGGGGAGCCGGCGGTGGGCGGACGTGCCGCGTTTCCAACCCCGGTAGCGATGGCGGCGGTTCCGGAAAAATTCTATCGGGACACCATCCGGGCCGGATACCGGTCGCCGTATTTCGTGGAGCTCGCCGACGCCGTGGCTTCCGGAAGGATCGATCCGGAGTCGTGGCTGACGTCCGAGCTGCCAACGCCCGAGTTGAAAAAAGAAATAAAGAACGTGAAAGGTTTCGGAGATTACGCCGCGGATAATCTGCTGAAACTTCTCGGCAGATACAACGGGCTCGCTCTCGACTCGTGGCTGCGTTCGCAATTCTACAAAAAGCACAATCGCGAAAAAGTCTGCCCGGACAAAAAGATCGAACGCCACTATACAAAGTTCGGCGAATGGAAGGGACTCGCGATCTGGTGCGACATGACCGAGCGTTGGTTCGACGAGAAGCTGATGAACAGCTGATGGATGTCTGTGTCTCCTGTGAATTGCCTTCTGTCTCTCATGAATTGCTTTCGTCTTCAGACGGGGGTTGGCTAGCCATCGGTCAGGCTTTAGCCGAAAAAAGAAAATGCATAATTCCGCACCGCTTCAGCTAAAGCTTTTTTGATTGAAGCGCTTTTTCATTTTTTCGGCTAAAGACCGTCGATGTGAGCAGCCCGACCTCCGTCGAAAGACGGGGGCAATTGATAAGAACGATGGAACCACCGGTGCCTTCCGAATTCCCGCCTTCAACGACCTGCCCGATTCATATCTCCTGTAGTAAACTATTGGCGCCCCGGATCCGTATTCCTTAAACAATGATCGAGACCGGCAAACTTTTGCAGCAGCGTTACCGAATCGACCGCCAGATCGGGCAGGGCGGAATGGGTGCTGTTTACGTCGCGACCGACGAGCGTTTCGGCAGCACTGTTGCGATAAAAGAAACGCTGTTCATGGACGACAACTTTCGCCGGGCGATCGAGCGCGAGGCCCGGCTGTTGAATAGTTTGAAGCATGCCGCGCTGCCTCGCGTCACCGACCACTTCATCGAGGATCACGTCCAGTTCCTCGTGATGGAATATATCTCGGGCGAAGACCTCTGCCACACGCTTGACGAGAACAGCCGCCCGTTTCCGGTTGAGCAGGTGATGACCTGGGCGGACCAGTTACTGGACGCGCTCGATTTTCTTCACAATCAAACGAACCCGGTCATACATCGCGATATCAAACCTCAGAATTTGAAGGTTGCCCCAAACGGTCAGATCATCCTTCTCGATTTCGGTTTGGCAAAAGGCAATCCGACCGACGCGGGAAATCACACAGCGTCTAAAAGCATTTTCGGCTATTCGCGAAATTACGCGTCGCTCGAGCAAATTCAGGGTACCGGCACCGATCCTCGAAGCGACCTCTATTCGCTCGCCGCAACTCTTTATCACCTGCTGACGAATCGGCCGCCCGAAGATGCCTTGACGCGTGCGATGGCGGTGCTGAGTCATCAACCGGATCCGCTCGTCCCGGCGAACAGGCTGGTGCCGGAAATCCCTCCCGGAATCGCCGGAATTCTACAAAAGGTTCTCGCACTGAATGCGGCACAGAGACCCGCCACCGCGAGCGAGATGCGGGTGATGCTGCGCGAGCACGAACGGCATCAGGATCTGGCCGCCGGAGCGTTCGAGCCGGCGCCGCTGCAGACCGAGATCTTCTCGCAGCGAACGAAAATAATGCCGGGCTCGACCGTTCAATATGGCGAACGGCAGACTGATGTCAAAACCGAGGTATTACCAAGCCAGTTATCCCAGCTCACGTCGGTCAAGGCTGCGGCGGCAAACACGTCGAGCCCGAAACGGCGGAGGGGATTCGTGGCAGCCGCGATCGGGAGTGTTGTTGTCGCGGGAGCGGCCCTGTGCGGCGCGTATCTTTACAACCCTGTCTTTTTTGCTGGCGAGGCGAAGGCTCCAGAAGCGGTTCCTGTAGCCCCGGCGATCGAAATGAACAGCGTTCCCACGGCCGCGAACGC
>DATLCA010000238.1:0-3748 GCA_035526605.1 Pyrinomonadaceae bacterium
CGCGCCGCGTCAGCGGCGCCCGAACGGATTCGAGCGTCGCTGACGCGACGCGATTCCTCGGCGATGTAACCGTGGGCTAAGGCCCACGGCTAAATTCGACAATCGCTACGCGATCAAGATGTCAATCGCTACGCGATTACAACGATCGCTACGCGATCAAATGAGCAAGCATGAAACTTTTTGCCTGCATAATTTCACCGGACGCAAAACGTGATCGAGACGCGTTGCTGTCGGTCGCGCAACAGTTCTCATACAGCATCGAGCTGTTGGAAGACGGCATTTTGTTCGATGTAAGCGGACTGCAGAATCTGGTCGGGGGCGTGGATGAGATCTCGCAGAAAATTCTGGCCGAGCTAAAAAAGAATTCCATGCCGGGTCGGGTCGCTGTCGCCGATACGATAGACACTGCAACGTTATTGGCTCGCGAGCCTCTTAACTCCCCTCCTGTCTTAGGAGGGGCGGACGCCGCTTCGGCGGACGGGATGGTGAACGCTGCATCGCCCGATGATTTCTCCCGACTCTCGCTTCAAAACTTGCTTATCGACGACGATACGCTGAATGTTTTCCGGGACCTCGGGATAAAAAGTATTAGCGATCTGACACGGGTCCCGAAGGACGAATTGATAACCCGTTACGGACAGCAGTTCAAAAACATAATCGATGTCATCGAGCAAAAAAGTGCCCGCCTGCTGACGCCCAACATAAAAGACAACAAAGTGAGCTGGGATTACCAGCTCGACTTCCCCGTCGACGACTTCGAGCAACTGATCTTTATTCTCAACCACGGACTCGACCGTTTACTGACGCAAACATCGCGATACGGTTTCAGCACCGAGCAGCTGGACATTTTTTTCAAGCTGCAAAACAAGACCGAGCGAACCTACGAAATAAAGACCTCGTTTCCGACGCTTGAAAAAACTTTCTGGCTGAAACTGATCAACCTGCGTATCTCGCTTGACCCGCCGGAATCGGAGATCGTCGCGATCAACGTTACTTCCCATTTCACGGCGCCGCGTCCTGCGCAATCAGGATTATTTGCCGTCTCCCGACCTGATCCGGAGCGACTGCTGCTAACCGTAAACAAACTTAAGAAACTTGTCGGTGAGGCAAACGTCGGTGTTCCGATTTTGCTCGATCAAAGAGTGGAGAAGGCGTTTGATCTGGATGCGGATGGGATACCTGAGGGAATTGAAAGAAATGCGGAACGCGGAACGCGGAACGCGGAATTCGGCTCACCGGCGCCCGAAGGAAATAATAGTTCACCGGAACCAACGGAAGACGCCCCTTCGAATTCCGCATTCCGCATTCCGCATTCCGCATTTGAAAAAGATTCCGCGATCAACAGTCCCACCATCGCTTTCAGCTATTTCAACCCGCCCATCCAGGCCGACGTTTTGATCCGGGATAAAAAGCTGGTGTTTCTTCGGACGCAATATTTCAGCGGCCATGTAAAAAAGTACAGCGGTGTTTGGAAAGCGAATTCGAAGTGGTGGGACCAGGAATGGAAAGCACAGGAGTGGGACGTCGAGATCGAAAGCCACGGCGTCTATCGCCTGTGCAAGGTGAATAAGGATTGGTTTTTGGTGGGCGAGTATGACTGAGGACTTGAGTGGTCGAGATTTTTTTGAACGCGGATTGGGCGGATGGAGCGGATTTACGTGGATCTGATTTTCTTTTTCTTCTTCGTGATTGGCCGGAATGTGGGGAACGGTTCCGCTTTCGTGTCTTCGTTTTGTTCGTGTGATTTCGTGTGAGTTAGTGGTTCCAGATCTTCAGCGATTAGGAACTGGAACCACTAACTCACACGAAATCACACGAAACAAGAAAAAGACACGAAAGAAGAAAAAACCGAACCACGAAACACGCGAATCAACACCAACAAGAAAGAGAAAATCAGATCCGCCAACTCTGCGTTGAAAAGAATGTCGGTGATCGAAATGCCATTTCACGAACTTCACACACGATCGGCTTTCAGCTTTCTGTCTTCGGGCTCACTGCCGCAGATGCTCGTGCAGCGCGCGGCGGATCTTGGTCTTCCGAGTCTTGCGCTGCTGGACCGCGACACGGTTTCAGGTGCGGTCAGGTTTCATTTCGAAGCGAAAGAGTACGGGATAAAACCGATCATCGGTGCCGAGATCACGTTGGATGACGGCACTCTTTTGCCGCTTTTGCCGCTGAATCTAAACGGCTATCAAAATCTCAGCAAGCTGATCACGACCGTAAAGCTCCGCCACAAAAAAGGCGAGCACTTCGCAATGCGAAAAGATATCGAAGAATATTCCGCGGATCTGCTTTGCTTCACCGGCGGGGCCGACGGCTTCATGCACAACAGCATAAAGAACGGCCGGGGCCAGGCCGATCTCGCGTGGCTGAATTACGTGTTCGAAAAGCGCCTGTACGTGGAATTGCAGCGGCATTACCTTCGCAGCGAAGAGGACATGAATCTGCGACTGCTCGGTTTGGCGCATAAGCTTCAGATCCCCGCGTTCGCGTCGAACGGCGCCTATTATGCTGACGAAAATGATCGCGAGCTCTACGACGTTTTCACGTGCATAAAAAATCACTGCACGATCTACGAAGCCGGCAAGCTGCTCTCGCAAAACAGCGAGCGATACCTGAAATCTGAAAAGCAGATGCGAAATCTGTTTGAAGATTATCCGGAAGCTATCGAGCAAACAAACGAGATCGCCGCCCGCATAAATTTCTCGATGGACGAGCTCTCCTACAATTTTCCGGATTACAAAGTTCAGGCCGGCGAGACGATGGATTCGGTCCTGCGTGCGAAAACCATCGAGCGCTCGGTCGAGCGTTATCGCCATTGCCCGTGGCCGCTCAGATCGCAGGTCACCTCACGGCTGGAAAAAGAATTTCGCGTCATCGAGATGAAAAAGCTCGCCGGCTATTTTCTGATGGTTTCCGACATCTCGGATTTTTGCCGCGATGAAAGAATTCTCTCCCAAGGCCGCGGCTCAGCTGCGAACTCCGTCGTCTGCTACGCACTCGGGATAACCGCCGTCGAGCCGATCGCCAACAAGCTTTTGTTCGAGCGTTTCCTGTCCGAAAAGTATGAGCAGTACCCGGACATCGATATCGATCTGCCGTCGGGCGAGGACCGCGAGAAAGTCATCCAGCATGTTTACGGAAAATACGGTTTACGAAGTGCGGGGATGACGGCGAACGTCATCTGCTATCGCGGGAAATCGGCAATACGCGAGGTCGGCAAAACGTTCGGCTTCGATGAGGGGATGCTCGGCAAGCTTTCGAAAATCAACTCTCATTACGAAATGTTCACCGGCAAAGAGCTCAACCAGCGTTTGAAAGAAGAAGGCTTCGATCCCGCAGACAGTTTCAAGCTTCAAAAATTTTCCGAGATGTATTCGCGAATTCTCGATTTCCCGCGTCATCTCGGTCAGCATTCGGGAGGCATGGTCGTGTCGTGGGAAAGGCTCGACGGCATCGTCCCGCTCGAACCCGCGTCGATGGTCGACCGCCGCATCATTCAATGGGACAAGGACGATTGCGAACAACTCAAGATCGTGAAGATCGACCTGCTCGGACTTGGGATGATGGCCGTGCTGCGCGACACGATCGCGCTCGTCCGCGAGCATCATGGCGAAGAGCTCGATCTTTACAAAATTCCGCACGATGACGACAAAGTTTACGAGACGCTGCAGAACGCGGACACGGTTGGGATGTTTCAGGTCGAGAGCCGTGCACAGATCGCCTTCTTACCAAAATCAAAACCGCG
>DATLCA010000239.1:0-2086 GCA_035526605.1 Pyrinomonadaceae bacterium
GTCCACCGCTATAAGCAGCAGCGCGGTTTCGATGTTTTTTTTCTCACGGGAACGGACGAACACGGGATCAACATCCAGCGAGCGGCAGAACGCGAGGGGCGCACGAATCAGGAGCAGGCGGATTTTATTTCCGGTGAATTGAAACGGATGTTCGCCGACTTCGGGCTCGGACCCGACAACGGCGGCTACGATATTTTCATGCGGACGACCGAGCCCTTCCACTACGCCGGCGTACAGCATCTTTGGCGCGAGATCGCGAAAAACAAAACGCCGAACGGAAACGAGAATATTTACAAGGGATTTTACGAAGGCTGGTTCTGCGCTCCGTGCGCGGCATACAAGTCCGAGGACGAATACTACGTCCCCGACGATTCCGATCAGCCGCACTGCCTGATCCATGAACGGCCGCTGGATAAGATAGCGGAGGAAAGTTATTTCTTCCGGCTCTCCGATTACGGCGACAAGTTGCTCGAGATTATCGAATCCGACCCTCTTCGCATCCGCCCCGATGCCCGCCGCAACGAAGTTATAGCGTTCATCAAGCGAGGCCTGCAGGACCTTTCGATCAGCCGTTTGAAAACCTCTGTTGCCTGGGGCGTCCCGGTTCCGGATGACGAAGCTCATGTGATGTATGTCTGGCTCGACGCACTTTCGAATTACATCACGGCTCTCGGCTATGGCAGCGGCGGACGACAGGCTTCCCAGTCTGTTGAAGGGGGACAGATCGGAACGCCTGGCGTACCCGCGAACGCACTCGAAAAATATTGGCCGGCAATGCACCTCGTGGGTAAGGACATCCTCCGCTTTCACACGATCTATTGGTGGTCGTTCCTGCTGGCCGCCGGTATGGACCTGCCGATGACGGTTTACGCGCATGGGATGTGGCTCGATGCGGACGGCCGAAAGATGGGCAAGACGCTTGGGAATGTCATCGAAGTTGATGTTCTCCATGAGCATTTTCAAGTCGATGCGGTGAGGTACTTCGTCCTCCGCGACATGGTCTTCGGGCAGGACGGAAAGTTCGGGTACGAGAATCTTATCGATCGAGCCAACGCCGATCTGGCGAGCGGGCTCGGAAATTTAGCCGCCCGGACGTTCTCGATGATCGTGAAATACCGCGGCGGCAAGACCCCGGACGGAAAGATCACGGAGGAGAACTACATCCTGGCTCGGCGTGCGGGGCTCGATCCGGACGGCGGCGAGATCGTATCGGTGCTCGAGCACGCGCGCGACGAGTTCCTGAGGCGCTTTGACAATTTCGAATTCAGCGGCGGGCTCGAGGTTTTATGGTCCGTGATCGCGAGGATCGACAAGATGATCACGGACACGAAGCCGTGGGTCTTGGCGAATGACGAGAAGCAGGCCGAGACGTTGAACGCGGTGTTGTATCGAGCAGCCGAGACGCTGCGATGGCTGAGCGTCATGCTGTACTCGGTAATGCCCGAGGCGTCGTCGAAGATCTATCAGCAGATCGGTCTAAGCGATGATGTTTCGAAGATCGATCCGGCCGGTTTGAGCTGGGGTGGACTCCGAAGTGGGACCGCTATCGGCGAAACGGAATCGGTGTTCCCGAGAATTGAGAAAAGCAGAGTTATGAGTGAAATAAAAGAGAGCGGTCGGTCGTCAGTTGTCGGCGGTCAGCCGGAACAGAACGTCGACAAAGTGGCGCCTGATCCGACAACTGATGACCGGGAACCGACAACCGAGGACTTCATTACTATCGATGACTTTCTAAAGGTTGAGTTGCGTGTCGGCGAGATCAAAGTCGCGGAACGGGTGCCGAAGGCCGACAAACTTCTTCGTTTTGAGGTCGATCTCGGCGAGGCGCAGCCGCGGCAGATACTCGCCGGACTCGCGGAATACTACGAACCCGAAAAGTTGATCGGCAGGAAAGTCGTCGTCGTAGCAAATCTAAAGCCCAGAAAGATGCGCGGGTTGGAATCGCAGGGGATGATCTGCGCTGCTTCGCTTGCGGAAGAAGATACGCCGGCACTGGCGACTTTTCTGGAAGACGTGAAGATCGGCGCACGTCTGAAATAATGCTCATCGATTCTCATTGCCACATCGACAGCGACCGCTTCGACGA
>DATLCA010000240.1:0-8426 GCA_035526605.1 Pyrinomonadaceae bacterium
CTCTGAAAAGACTTCCGACCTGTCATCACCGATGACGTCTCGAGTTGCAGCTTCCATTGGTTGATTCCCCCATTGTGTGTTTTCTCTCCGGTATCGTGACCCGCCCGGGAGAGCCAGCAAAATTGATGCGAAACTCATGCCAGCCCGTCAGCCGACGACATCGCCTATCCGGAAGTGACATTTCGTTCTGATATCGTACAACCTATCGCCCCCTAAGACATATCATCACCGGCCCCCCGACGACCGAAAAGCGGAGCGGGCGTCCGGGCGCCTTTCTTGCCAAAGGCGCGGAATTTTTTTGGGATTGTAGAAAGACGTGGATGCGAGCACTTCTCGGAAATATCAGCCCGGAGGCTGCAAGCTTGATCGGGTTCGCCGCCGCGTCGTACGTATTTGTGAAACGAAGAACGTCCCGACTACGCACTCTGTACCGACTTCTGTATTATGGACGGTGACGTAATGACAGAATCAAATTCGCAACAAAAAATAAACGACTTTGTGGTCCGTTTTGCGAACGTGAACGGGACCGGTTCGGCATCAGCAAACGCGCTTTTTACGAAGGCGATATTCCGAATGGGAGTGCCGGTGACGCCGAAAAATATTTTTCCGTCGAACATTCAGGGCCTGCCGACATGGTACGAGGTTCGTGTTTCGGAGAAAGGGCATTTGGGCCGTCGCGAGGGCGTGGACCTGATGATCGCGGTAAATCCGCAATCGATCAAAAAAGATTACGCGGATGTTCGGGAAGGCGGCTACTTTCTTTACGACAGCTCGAAGCCTTTGGCCCCCGGATTCGATCGCACCGACATCACGCACATCGGCATTCCCCTGATGAATCTCTGCAACGCGCAATTCACCGACGCACGTCAGCGGCAGCTCTTCAAGAACATCGTTTATATCGGAGCACTGGTCGCGTTGTTTGGTATCGAATTCGAAGTTCTTGAGCAGCTCATCGGCGAACAATTTCGCGGAAAGGAAAAGTTGATCGAGCCGAACATAAGAGCTCTCAACATTGGTGTCGATTATGTTCGCGAACATTTCGAATGCCCGCTCGACCTGCGGGTGGAGCGGCGTGATCTATTGGGCGACAAGATCCTCTATGGCGGAAACTCCGCCTGCGCGCTCGGGGCGATTTACGCCGGCGCGACGGTCGCCGCCTGGTATCCCATCACGCCTTCGACATCGGTGGTGGACGCGTTTGCGAAGTACGCGGCGAAGTATCGGGTGGATGCCGAGACCGGCGTGAACAATTACGCCATCGTGCAGGCCGAGGATGAGCTCGCCGCGATCGGGATGGTTATGGGTGCTTCGTGGAACGGAGCACGTGCGTTCACCGCGACAAGCGGTCCCGGCGTTTCGCTGATGAACGAATTCCTCGGTCTCGGATATTTCGCCGAAGTGCCGACGGTTTTGATAGATGTGCAGCGCACAGGTCCTTCGACCGGCATGCCGACGCGGACCCAGCAGTCGGACATTCTGCTTGCCGCGTTCGCTTCGCACGGCGACACAAAACATCCACTTTTGTTTCCGGCGTCGCCGAAAGAATGTTTTGAGATGACGGCGGCGGCGTTCGACCTGACGGAACGATTGCAAACTCCGGTGATCGTGATGACCGATCTCGATCTGGGGATGAACGATCACATCACCGATCCGCTCGTATGGGACGATTCGTTCGTCTATGATCGCGGAAAAGTTTTGACCTCGAAGCAGCTGGATCAGGTTGGGAAGTCGATCGCCGAGATGCAGGCTGTCATGGATGCCGATAAGTCCGTGACCAATGGAAGCGGGAACGGCAATGTCGATCCGGCGACCGCGGCAGAGCTCGAGGCCCAGCCTCATGGCGACCAGTCAATGACTCAGCCGCTGGAGCAATTCAAAGGAAAGTTCGGCCGCTACCTGGACATCGACGACGACGGAATCCCCTACCGCACGATCCCCGGCACACATGAAACACGAGGAGCATTCGTCACGCGCGGATCTTCCCGCGACGAGTACGCCGTTTACACGGAGGACGGCGACGTCTACAAGCGCAACATGGACCGCCTCGCGCGAAAGTGGGACACGGCGAAAGAGTTGGTGCCGCAGCCGGAGTTCTATTTAAAGGATGAAGGTGGAAGGATGGAGGATGAAGGGGGAAATTCAGATTCATCCTTCATCCCTCATCCTTCATCCTTCAAAAATGACGGAGTCATTTTTTTCGGCACCTCGACCTACGCCGCGGTCGAGGCGATCGAGCTGCTCGCCGATGAAGACATCCACCTCGACGCGATGCGTGCCCGAGCATTTCCGTTTGGGAGAGCGTTCCGAGACTTCGTCGACTCGCACGGGCGCATATTCGTCATTGAGCAGAACCGCGATGCGCAGTTCCGCACGCTGATGATGATCGAGCTCAGCGTCGATGCGGGGAAACTTGTCTCGGTGCTCAACTATGACGGCATGCCGATCACTGCCGATAATATTTACAGGCAGATTAGGAACCGTGTCGGTGCAAATGTGGGAGCCTGAGAAAAACCTCAACATTCGGAATGATAGACGTCTTGTCCGAATAGGAAACTGAATTTGCTCGCCTGCTTCTCCAAAACCGCGCCCCAGAAGCATTTCTGATTTAGGATTTACTCCGGTCCCGAGATGCTATCTTTGCCTAAAATTCACGCATCATAACTAACGTAACGGCCAGCGGATCTTTCGAATCAAGTTCTTCATCTCTAGAAAGGAGCGAAAATACTATGAAGACCTTCAGACGGATTTTGAATTTAGGCGCCTCAAGCCTGGTCCTCGTTCTTTCCTTTTCTGCACCGGCTTTCTCTCAAACCAGTCCCGAAGACTGCAACTCGATCTACCAGAACCTTGTGGCTCGCCGCGGCAGTACCGAGATCGCGGTGGCGGAACAGGCTCTTGCTTCGGGGAAGGAATACCAAACCAAATGCAAGGGGCTCGCGGCCACGGAAGGTTTCGACAAGATAGATCAATTTATCAACCTGGAGGTTCCCCGACTTCAAGAGAAGGTCGATATCATGAAGCTCGAACAAGCCTTCGACGCGGCTGTCAAAAAAAGAAGCCGCGATGACGTGGTGTCGACGGCCAAGCAGCTCATCGAAAAGAATCGTCGATACAATCTTGACCTGATGCTGGACATTGCCTCGGTGGGCTTCGACAATGCCTCCGCTGCTCCGGCCGACGACAAGTACAATGCCGACGCGATCCGGTACGCGACCCTCGTTCTCGAAAAGTTGGAGAAGGGGGAAGATTCAGGCACTAAAGATAAAAGGTTCGGATTTTATTTCCCTTACAAAAACGAAAAATGTGCTGACGGAAAAATCAATGCGGCGGGATGGATGAACTATACGATCGGGTTCATCACTTCGACCAGACAGAAAGAAACCAGGGCCGCGCTGCCTTACCTCTATAAGTCGTCGCAAGCGGGCTGCGAGACAAAAGCCTTTTCCGAAAGCTATCGGCTAATCGGTTCCTGGTACGTCGACGAGTCGAACAAGATCAGTGCCCAGAGGGCCGCCCTCATTAAGGCTGCGAGCGACACGGAAACGCCGGAGACTGTTGCCTTGCTTGAACTGCAGATGGGTTACCTTGATCGAGCGATCGACGCCTACGCACGGGCCTACCGCCAGGCTGCCACGAATCTCAAAACGGTTCCCGCGTATAAAACTTCGCTGCAAGGTGTCTTGAAAGAATTGTTCGCCGCCAGGTACGAAGGCGACATCTCGGCCATGGACGCGTATGTCGCGAAAGTGATGGACACACCGTTTATCGATCCGGCGACTCCGGTTGCACCGGTCAAGGCAACGCCGGTCAAACCGGTCGAGACCGCACCCGCTAAAGCCGCACCGGGCAAACCGGGCAAGAAAACGTCCGTCCCGCGAGTCAAGAAAGCGGTAAAGAAACCGCTCAAGAAAACTGCGTGACAAAAGCGTTTCGTGACTGGGGAGAAATCCTCCGACGCGCATTAACAACAAGAACGCTCATGAAAAGTGTTGTCCGCAGAACTTCCTCCCCCCTGTTCGCTTCCGCACTGCTCATCCTCGCCGCGGCATGTGGAGCCGTTGCCCAGGAATCGCTCGACAAAGACAAAACTGTCGTCCTTCCCGACTCAGTAATGCGGCAGGTTGTGGGGCGCATCGCCCGCTGGCACTTTAAGCCGGGCCGAGCGCCGAGGACGGTGCCTGTCGCCGAGACGAGCATCAAACGCGAATGGCTTCCGACAATCCCGAATGTCACATTCCAATTCGTTTCGGAAAACGACGCGGTCAATTACGAAAAAGGTGTTTTCTTCGTACAACCGGTTAAGCTCGACGGCCGAGCTTACTCGGTCAACGCAGGGTGGGGCGACTTCCAGTGCGAGGCGTCCGGACAAACCTGGAAGTTCACTACAAATGACAATAGGGTGCGCCTCTGGCCGACGGGTCTCGGCTGGGGTCAGGGCTGCGGTGGTGACGCACCGCCGGTAATGCGCGGTTTGCAAGTCGGTGACGTAAGCCCGAACGAGCTACCAGGCTATGAGTTTTTCTCGAAGGGAAAGCTTAAAGGTATTCGGCTCGGCGTATCGACGCGAGAGGATATGAAGCGCATTTTCGGTGATACTTGCGAGGGCCCCTGCGATTACGACGAAAACTGGGAAGTGTGGGTGAATTACTTTGCGGAAAATGAAACGACCAAGACCACCTCAGACAACGAGGCGTTCGAAACCATATGGACGCCGAAAGCCAAATTCGCAGGAACACTCAAATTCGTCAACCTCCTCCCGAAAAAACGGGTCTCGTTTCTCGGTATCGTCTTCCAAAAAAGATTTGGGAGAAGCGTGGGAGCGGTGATAGGTGATGCCTGGGACGAAAAGGGATTCGCAGGTGCCGTTCACACGCGAATCGACCGTTACACCGACGGGTACGGACTGAGTTACGAGGTCTATAATGCGGAAACTTTCAACAACCTTCGGTCGAAGCAGATAAGCGCAGACCCGGCCCCCCAGAAAGGTGACCTCATCTCAATCGAATACGAGATACCCGACAGCCTGGACGACACCATCTATTTGAAAAGCACTAAACCCGCGCAAAAACGATAGTCGCAGTTAGCTCCCCCCGCCGCCGCAAACGATTTACACCAATACAATGTCTTACACGCAACCGACTCTCAGGTGCTATTGTCGAAAGATAGAGAAAGTTGGAGCGTTCAGAAAGCAGGCCGAAGGGACTTGGGCCCTTCGTTCGCTCAGAGGGAGAGTAATGGAAAAACGAAAACTGGGGAACAGCAATTTGGAAGTATCCGCGCTCGGCCTTGGCTGCATGGGCATGAGCTTCGGGCTCGGGCCGGCGGTCGGGCGCGAAGACGGGATAGGCGTAATCCGCTCGGCCGTCGATCAGGGAGTCACGTTCTTCGACACGGCTGAAGTTTACGGCCCGTTCGCGAATGAAGATCTTGTCGGTGAAGCACTCGAGCCGTTTCGCGACGAAGTGGTGATCGCGACAAAGTTTGGTTTCAACATCGACGCCGATGGAACGCAGCATCAGGACCCGCCGCTGAACAGCAGGCCCGAGCATATAAAACAATCCGCCGAAGCGTCGCTCAAGCGTCTACGCACGGACCGCATCGATCTTTATTATCAGCATCGCGTCGATCCGGACGTGCCGATCGAAGACGTCGCCGGTGCGATCAAGGATCTGCTGGACGCAGGAAAAGTGCGTCACTGGGGATTGTCAGAGGCCGGCGTCGAAACGATCCGCCGTGCACACGCGGTGCAGCCGCTAACGGCATTGCAAAGCGAATATTCACTGTGGTGGCGCGAGCCCGAAGAGCAGATCCTTCCGGCGCTTGAAGAGCTCGGAATCGGATTCGTTCCGTTCAGCCCGCTCGGAAAAGGATTCCTAACGGGGAAGATCGACGAGAGCACAACGTTCGACCGCAAGGATTTTCGAAACACGGTTCCACGCTTTTCGCAGGAAGCACGCAGGGCGAACCACGCTCTGGTCGACCTGATCGCAAGGTTTGCCGAAGCAAAGAGCGTCACCCCAGCGCAGATCGCGCTCGCGTGGGTGCTGGCGCAGAAAGATTGGATCGCACCGATCCCCGGGACGACCAAGCAGCATCGCCTGAAAGAAAATATCGGCGCGGTGGATGTTCAACTCACGGGCGAGGACCTGCGCGAACTCGACAACCTGACGGCGAAGGTCAAAGTCCAGGGAGCCCGCTATAGCGAAGGTTCGCAGAAACTTGTAAATCGCTGACCGGAAGGGCGGGTGGTGCAGGATAAGCGAACGATGCGACGGTCGATCGCGATGGAGAGCCCCACCGATTTTCTCGGACGCCAAATTTGTAAACGGGACCTTGGGTGCGGAAGCACGGCCTTCCTTTTTTCCGTGCATTCCCTACATTCCGTGGTTAGGCTTAATAAGACGGACCACGGAATGCACGGAATGCACGTAGGAAGAAAAGACACGGAAAGTACAGACACGGCTCGGCCAGCGTTGCCTGGATAATATACGCGCCAGGACAAGCCGACGATCGACTCTATGCACGACGTCTTTATTGAATATGTCTATCTTATATTGATCATCCTGGGTTTCGTGATGATCGCGGATAAGCTGCGTCTTCCATACCCGATCGTGCTCGTGGTGGGCGGGCTGCTTCTGAGTTTCACGAGCCGTTTCTCGGACATCACCATCGACCCCGACCTCGTCTTCTTCATTTTCCTTCCGCCGCTTTTGTACGAAGCAGCCTGGCAGGTCTCCTGGAAAGAACTCTGGAGGTGGCGGCGCCTCGTCACCAGCTTCGCCTTTCCACTGGTCATCGTCACGGCAACGGTGGTCGCGTTTGTCTCGAGCGCGCTCATTCCCGGATTCTCGCTGGCGCTCGGCTTCCTGCTCGGCGGGATCATCTCGCCGCCGGACGCGGTTTCGGCGACCACGATCATGCGACGCGTGGATGTATCCAAATCCCTCGTCAGCATCACCGAAGGCGAAAGCCTGCTCAACGACGCGTCGTCGCTCATCGTGTTCCGGTTCGCGCTTGCCGCGACCGTCACAGGACAATTTCATTTTCAGGAGGCGGCCCTCAGTTTCCTCGTCGTGATTTTTATGGGAACCCTGATCGGCCTCGTGGTCGGGATGGTTTTCTACGCGATTCATCGATGGCTGCCGACGACGACCGGGATCGAGATCGTGATGACGCTCGTTACTCCCTACTGCATGTATTACGCCGCCGAGCACTTTCATTTTTCGGGCGTGCTTGCGGTCGTAAGCGGCGGCCTGTTCCAGTCGGCGCGGCGCCAAACAATGCTCGGGTTTCGCACAAGGCTCGAAGCCGTCAACGTCTGGGACAGCCTCGTCTTTGTTCTCAACGGGCTGGTCTTTTTGCTGATCGGGCTTCAATTGCCTTCGATCGTCGGGCAGCTCGGCGAAACGAGTCTAACGAGCGCGATATTTTACGGCCTCGTCATATCGCTCACGCTCATCGTCGCGCGTATGGCGATCACGCTCGCGGCCTCGCCGTTTACTAGATTCATGAGTCGATTTATCACGGTCGAGGACGCGCATCCCGGATGGCGAAACCCGATCATTCTCGGCTGGGCCGGGATGCGCGGCGTCGTATCCCTGGCAATGGCGCTTTCCATTCCGATATTCATCGACCGGCAACCGTTTCCTTACCGCAATCTGGTCCTTTTCATCACCTTCGTCGTGATTCTCGTGACACTGGTTTTCCAGGGGCTAACGCTGCCGTGGGTGATAAGAAAGGTCGGGGCCGACGACAAGTACTCGACCATCCCCGCGCACCAGCAGGAGCTGATCATTCAAAAGAAGATCGCGAAGACGTCACTCGAATTCCTCAACGAAAAGTACGGAGAACACCGGGTGAAGATCGAGCATCTCGACAATCTGGTGAGCAGGCTCGAGATCGATCTGCAATTTCTCGAGAAGCAGATGGACGGGTCAGGGGACGGTCCGCAAACGTTCAAGAGCTATCACTCGATCTACCTCAAATTGCTGGAGCACCAGCGACAACTACTCGAGGCAATGAATCACTCAGCAGAGCTCGACGAGGACCTAATCCGGAAGTATCTTTCTTTGATCGACCTCGAGGAATACAAGCTCAGGGAAAAACGAATTGAGGAAGCTCCGCAGGAAAGTTAGGATCCCCCAATGACATAGCTGCTAGGTCATCCCGCTCGCTAGCTGGAGAACCTGACCCTGCAAGGGCTCGCTTCAGCAGACGTTGCGAAAGGGGAAAGCCGAGGCAAGACGGAGCGAGATTTCCAACCAAAGCGATGATCCAGATCGGCCGCCGACGCGTCATGACGTTCGCGCACGCCGCGTGGCGACCGAACTTGGCCCTCGCTGTTCACTCTACCGAATCCGAAATAGCCAAATGCCTTGACGCGGTAGGCTCGCGAGATCGAAGGTTAAATGGCGACATCGCTTCAA
>DATLCA010000241.1:0-2500 GCA_035526605.1 Pyrinomonadaceae bacterium
GAAAGATCCATCACCGTGTCGGCGCCCCACAGCGTCGACCAGCGCATCTTCTCAACCTCTTCCTCGATCGACGAAGCGATCGCCGAATTCCCGATGTTCGCGTTGATCTTCACCAGGAAGTTTCGGCCGATAATCATCGGCTCGCTCTCCGGGTGGGTGATGTTTGCCGGGATGATCGCACGCCCGCGGGCGATCTCGTCGCGGACGAATTCGGGCGTGACGAAATCCGGAACAGACGCGGCGAAGGACTGGCCGGGATGTTGGTGGTAGAGCGAGGAACGATCATCCCCATTTTGGATTTTGGATTTTGGATTTTGGATTGTCTTGTTTTCTCGAGTATCGAAGGCGGGGCTGGTGCCTTCCGAAACCGAGCGAACCTTTTCAAACGCAAACTTTCTTCCGAGATTCTCCCGGATCGCGACGTACTCCATTTCGGGAGTAATGATTCCTTTCCTTGCGTAGTGCATCTGCGTGACGCAGGTGCCGGCTTTTGCGCGCAGGGGAGCGCGTTTCAGGCCTGGGAATTCTTCGAGCGTTCCGCGATCTTTTACACGTGCGATCTCTTCGGCACCCTTCGTCAAATAGCCATTGTCCTGCGGCACGATCTCGCGGCCGGTGTATTCCTCGACGTCACCGCGCGAAACGATCCATTCGCGCCGGAGCGCGGGCAGGCCTTCGCGGACATCGCATTTCGCAGCGGGATCGGTCCACACGCCGCTGGTGTCGTAGACGCGGACCGGCGCATTTTCCTCGATCGTGCCGTCGAAATTTTTCGACGGGCTCAGGGCGATCTCGCGGAACGGCACGCGTAGGTTGTGCCGGTTCTGATTTACGGTCGAGCCGTTTGTCTCGACGTACGTTTTGCGCGAGGCCGGGAGGCTCGTAGTGTCGCTCATAGGCTCCAGTGAGTTAGCTCCAGCACCCTCCCTACCGGTCGGGTCTGCGCCTTCGGTGGCAACACCGTCCCGCACGGCCGGACCTCCGCCTTCATCCGACAACTGACCACTGACGACTGACGACTCTCCCTCTGACAACTGACCACTGACAACTGACAACTCTTCTGACAACTGTTCTTCCATAGTTTTTCTCCCTTCGTCGGTATTATCCGCATCAGGTTCCAGGAGTCGTGCGATCCGCTTATGCTTCGCGCACCTCTCAGCTCCGGCGAGCTCCTCCGAAAACTTGTATTGCACTCAAATTGTAACGTAAATGCTCACACGCGATCAGCCGGTAATTCTTTTTTGCAATTTTCCTTACCACCTTTTGTGCGGCAAAATATACTAACAACTCGCGCCCATGCGTCGCCGGAAACAAAGATCCATGGAAAGGTTGGTACTCGGTCTCATCGCTGTCATCGGTCTGCACACTGCATTCGTCGTTTACATGGCGGGTATCAGGTGGGTCGACGAAAATACCGAGATGGCACGCAGCGTTCCGGCGCGAACTGAGCCGGGACGAGTTCGCGTTGAACCTATAGTCGATCCTGAAGTCCAGAAATCTGTGGCCTCACCGCAGCCGAGGACACTGTCAGATGCGACGACCGTTGGTGACGCCGGTCAGTCGGGATCGCGTACATCGCGGCTCGATTTGGTCGCCCGTTCCGCAAATATTGCGCCCAAGCGGTCCCGCATTTCCGCGCGGATCGCCAGAACTATTCCCGCATTCCCTGCTCGTACATTGCGCGTCCCGAAAAATCATGAGATGACCTTCGGCGACCGTGTGATCGTTTACAAAGCTCCCGCTAACCGTCTTGATCGAAGCGTGGTTACCGCTCAACATCCTCCCCAAAATATAAATCGAAAACGTAAAAACAATTCCCTTGTCGCGAAGCTGCAGTGGGTATATAAGAAGCCCTGGGGTCTGATGAAATCGATCGGCTCAAAGCTTCGCTAGTTTCCTGATCATTTTGATCAAGACAGAGTCGAAGTTCTCTTTGAAGACTAAAAGCGTGTTTAGGTCCGCGTCTTTCCCGCAGTCCGTGCTTCCGTGCTTGCCACAAAAGAAGGTCGCGGCGGTAAACGCTCGATTTCAGTGTCTTCCCATCTCGCGTCTTTGTTCGTGTGATTTCGTGGGAGCTCCCGGTGCAAGAAGACTGAAACCACGAACTCACACGAAACCACACGAACAAAGAAGAAGACACGAAATCGGCACTTTAATACCACGCCCCGACGTTGGCACCCTCATTGCTCTACTTCTAACCGAATGATTTCTTTGAATTGATTCGCTACGAAAAGGAGATTTTTATGGCACGCTGCGAAGTATGCGGCAACGATTATTATTTGGCGTTCGAGGTCATAACCGCGGGCAACCGTCACACGTTCGATTGTTTCGAATGCGCGATCCACAAACTCGCGCCGGTCTGCGCGCATTGCGGATGTAAGGTGATCGGGCACGGCGTCGAGGCGAACGACAACTATTTTTGCTGCGCGAGCTGCTCCCGGCAGGCCGGGATAACCGGCGCGGTCGATCACGTCGAGAGCGGCAGGTAAGCGATCGGGCA
>DATLCA010000242.1:0-5159 GCA_035526605.1 Pyrinomonadaceae bacterium
GGCCTGTTCAAGATCCGGCACCACCTTTCCGTTCTTGTCAGTAACTGTTACGTCGACTTGAATTAGATCGGTCGAGATCTTTACCACCGGGTCGTCCTGATCGGGCGGTTTGGTGACCGGATTTTGCGACAGAGATGCCGAGAAAAGTGAGATCGTCAGAACAAGCGTGATCGCGATGTTTTTCATTTACTTCACATCGGCGACGACCACTGCGGCAGGTCCCGATCCTCCCACGAAGCCATTTTATTTTACGATCGCGAACGGCATGATCTGGATCGCGCTCTGTTTGCCCGACCGATCGAAAACCGTAAGCTGCAGCAGATAGTCGCCGGGCTGCAACGTGTCTTTCAGCATGATCGCCCCGCTCACCTTCACGTGCTTCGGGTCGTTCTGCGTAGCAGCATTTATCTTGTTAAGACTTCCCTCGACCACGACCGCGTTGTTCTGAAGGATCTTCGCCTGGGTTTCGAGCTTCGGCATTTCCTGGCCATCGCCCCGGGCGTTGTAAACTTCGAATCCGTATCGAAGAACCGACCCGGCCTTGAACTCGCGGAGAACCGTGTCGTAGAGAAGCGTCGAAGGAACCTGAATCTGGCCCGGACCGCTTCCGACCTTTCCCGCGGCGATGTTTTGCCAAATCGACATGCTCACGTTTTCGGCCGCAAGACTCGAGATCGTCAATTTCCGTTTCGTCAGATCGGGCACCTCGAGTACCTGCGATGCAGAACCTATCTTGCCGCTCGCCGTGTCACGGATCGCGACCCGGTATTGGTAAACGCCGGGCTTTTTCACCGGCACCATCAGCACGTACACGAATCCCTTTTGCAGCATCGTGTCGAACGTCGGGCCTTTTGCCTTGATCGTGTATTGCGATTCTTTCTGCTCGACGGCCACGCCGTTGTTTCCGAACGCCACGGCGCCGATATCGAACGTCGCCGTCTTCCATCCGTCCGCTGTGTCCGTGAAGCTCAGGTTCTTCGCATCGATGTGAAGAAATGATCGGACATAAGAGCCGGCGTCCTCGTCCGCGAACAAGGAATTTGCCCTGAGCGCGATTTGGTTCGAAGCGAAGGGAGACGTAAGTGCTTTGACGAGGTCCCCCTGATTACCCAACATCGCAGCCTTTGGTTCCACCGGCGCAGAACTGAAGAAGCCGCTGCGATACGCGACGTTAAGACCGGGCCGGCGGACCTTCACCTCAAGTTTATTAAACTTGCGTTTGGCAGGGTCGAAAGTGTCAGTGGCCGGCACATATGCGAGAAGATAGTAGCCCGCCTGTTCGTCGAGTGATCGTTGAATCCCGCCGTTCAAATCATTGCTATCCAGCAGAGCTTGGCCGCCGGTCTGCCGGGCGAGATACGCGAGCCCGTCCTGGCTCGCCTTAAAGTCGTCCGTACGGAGCCTCTCTTTTTGCCCGCGGTGTCCGTCGATGATTTCATACGTCGAATCGGAGGCCTGAATCGACATCGATTTCAGTCCCTTTGTGTCGAAGGCGTAGACGACGACCGATGACCGATTCGCAAATTCCACGAGATCCTGCAGCATCTCGTAAACATAGGCTGATCGTGATTTGACCGTGTCGCTTCTGATCTGAAATCCATCCGTAAAAAGGAACATGAGCTTGCGGCCGGGCAAATCGTCCATACCGCGAATGAGATATCGCATCGTGCCCAGCGACGCCTGAGCGTAGATGCCGGACTCGAATTGATTTGCGCTTTTTAGCTCATTGTAATCGCGGGCCTTCACCTGGGTAAGGCTCTCGTGCATCTTCCTGCCATCGCCCGCGCGTCCGCTGTCGTCCCCACCGAGCTTCTTTGCCACAAGATCGCTCTCGGTTTGAAAGCGCTCCGCCAGGTCCTGCGGGGATTGGCCGACCGAACTCAGGGCTTCGATCTCGCTCGTGAGCGGGTTCCACTTTATGGAATCGATGGCAGCGAGAAGCAGTTGTTTGTCCGTGGTGAATTGCTGCAGCGCCCCGACCGAACCCGCGGTGCGAATGATTGCGACCAGATCTCCAGGCTGCATCTGCTCTTCGACAAAACGTCTGAGCGCCTTCCGGGCATAGTAGACACTGGCGTACGACATCGTGAGATCGTCGACGACGATCGCGATGGTTCGCCTAACCGCATTCGGGGTCAGTGGGGTTACGCCGGTACCTGCGACTCCTGCTCGTGTCCCTCCGCCAAGGGTTGCGCCCGCCGCCGATTTTGTCATGAAGGCCACAGAGGACAGGGTTTGCTTCTCGCCATTTTCGAAAATCTCGAAGTCGTCCGCATTGAGACCGGAAACCACTTTTCCATTCTTGTCTGTGACGGTGGCGTCGATCTGGATGAGATCGGTCGAGATACGGACAATCTGATCTTCGGGGGGCGGCGTAGCGGTCGGCTGCTGTGCATTTGACGATACGACAAAGAGGCCCAGGGCGGCAGACAAAACTAAGAATTTTTTCATGACAAATACCTGTTCGATTTGAGTTCCAGCCAAAGACGTCGGGCCGCAAGCGCCTTGTTTTAAGCGGGACCACGGCCGGGAAGAGTTTCACCAAATTTAAGGTACATATATTGATTAGTCAACAAGTTTCCGATGCTCGAGGTCGAACTTTTCGATGCCCTGGGCCGCGGCCGCACCTTCTCGCAAATTTAAGAAATTCCAACTAAACTAATTACAAGAAACAAATCCGCGAGGAAACTGCAGAATGATTGAAGCAATAGATCCGAAAATAACGGACCGGGTCCCGGTGCGATGCGAAGAATGCGATCGGGAAATGGACCATTACAACACCTTCGTGACGCCGACGAACGAGCGGCTCAATGTCTGCTGGGAATGCCAGACCCGGCGCGATAAAGGGTTTTTCGCACACCGGGGCTTTCATCGCGGTGCGCGAAATGGGAATATTCCACGCTAATTTTTTTGCCCGCGGAGGGATGCGGAGAATAAAGATTCTTCATTCGCGTTCTCCGGCATGATTCGCGGGCCGATTTTTTTTTCGCGTCCTTTCGCGGGCAATGTCCACTTATGGCCATTCGAAAAATAACCGAATATCCCGCCGAGGTTCTCGGGCAGTTGGGAAAGCCGGTAACCGAGTTCAACGATGAGTTATCGGCGCTGTGCGCGGATATGTTCGACACGATGTATGACGCCGAAGGCGTCGGACTGGCCGCGCCGCAGATCGGACTGAACCTTCGCCTGTTCGTGATGGACTGTCACGACGTAAAGCTAATTGCCGCCAATCCGGAGATCGTCTCAACAGAAGGTGAGCAATCGGGACAGGAGGGATGTTTGTCCGTCGGAAAGGTCCCGGCCGTGGTCGTGCGCCCGATGAAGGCGCGACTGAGGGCCCAAGACGAAAAAGGCGAATGGTTCGAACGCGACGCCGAAGGTTACGCCGCCCGCGCATTTTTACACGAGACCGATCATTGCGACGGGAAGCTGTTCATCGATAAGCTGCCAAAACTGCGACGGGATATGGTTGTGAAGAGATTCAAGAAAGAGAAGAGTTGGAAGTAATTTCGAAGTACAAAGCAAGGCTGACCGATAAGCGTAGATTTAACCGCGAATGACGCGGATTGAAAGGGATTAAAGCCGATCTGAATCTTTTCTTCGTTTTGGGTCTTTGGTCGCCGGTTTCTTTCTTCTTTCGTGGTGATTCGTGTGTTTCGTGGTTCGGTTTTAAGAAAGCCCAGACCACGAAACACACGAACCACCACGAAACAAGAATCAATGCGCTTCTCTTACCCCGCTGCTCACTCTGCTCACCATCTCAAATCCGTACGAACGTAGATCGGTAAACCGAAAGTCCCCGCGCTTCGACAGATTTCTCCCTTTCAGTTTTCACCGCGAACGGATTTTCCGTTACCTGTGTTTCGCTCAATCGGGTGTCCGACCGAAACAATTCGAACATCTCCTCGGCAAGAAACTCGATATCCGTCTGAACGAAGACCCTACCGTCGGGAGCTATTCGCTCGACTAAGGCTGCGACCAGCTCCGCATTCACCATCCGCCGCTTCGCGTGCTTTTTCTTGAACCATGGATCCGGGAACTGGATTGTTACCGCCTGCAAAATCCCATCAGGAATATCCGCGAGCAACTGTCCGAGCCAAAGCATCGCATTGCAAAATTCGTAACGAAGATTTGTAAGACGAGCCTCGGCCGCGATCCGATTTGCCTCGTCGACCAGCGGTTGCCGGATCTCAACACCAAGATAGTTCCAGCCCGGTTCGGCCTCCGCCATCCGCAGCAGGAACCGGCCACGAGCGCATCCGATATCCACCCGCAGCGGCCGGTCCGGCTCCGAGAACATCGACTCGATATCTACCGGCTGCGGAGCTTGTCGATAAAAAGGCGCGAGCGGATTGACATGCTGGTGAACTCGTACGCGCGGCATAATCAGCGGACCGACATGAGACGAAGAATAGCGAAGGCGGACGTGCCCGCGTATATGACGAGCGCCAAAATCCCAAACGCCTTGGCGACTCGCCCGGCGTTCTGCGGATTTTCGTATTCGTCGGATGGGATTTGGATCAAGCCGTAAATTATTCCCGTAACGAGCCCGCCGATATGTCCGTAGTTGTCGATGATCTGATTGAGGACGAGGCCGAAGATCAAAATGAAACCAATGTTGAAGATTAAACTTTTGCGAAACCCGGCAGATACGAAGTTGCGCCGCCGGAACGCGTAGATCAATAAATATCCTATGACGCCGACGATTCCGCCCGAAGCGCCGACGGATATTCCTTCCGGGTGAAAGATCAAACTGAGAATTCCGCCGCCGACCGCGGAAAGCAAAAACACCATCGCGAGGTGGGCGCGATTTGTCAGCAACTCCATCAGCCGGCCGAAACTGTAGAACGCATATCCGTTCATCAGGATATGCGGAAAGCTCCCGTGGAGAGCGGCCCCGGTAAGAATGCGCCAGTATTCATTGTCAAAAAGAAATGCGGGTTTCACGAAACCCGCGATCAACGCCGAACGCTCGAGACCCGCCGAAAGCTGCGCGAGGAACACCGCTGCCATGCAGACGAGCAGAATTATCGTGTAATAAGGTATAGGGATGCGGACGTGGGGTAATTCTTCCGCTCCGGGCTGGTCAGTCTGCTCTTCTCTATACTCCAACGACATGATTCAGATTACACAGGTCCCTACATCGCCAGCCCGCCGTC
>DATLCA010000243.1:0-5636 GCA_035526605.1 Pyrinomonadaceae bacterium
AAAGTCGCGCTCTGCTCGCCGGTCCAGGTTGGTGGGAATACGTTCGGTCTGCTCGGATTCGTCTGGAGCAAGGAAGTTCCGTTCGAGCAGCACGACATCGCGCTGGTCGAAGGAATCGCGGACCAGATCGGCACGGCGCTCGAACGTGATCAGTTGTCCGCTGAGGTGATCCGGCTGAAGAGCGAGCTCTATCAACGTCAGAGCGAGATAATCGGGCAGGCTCCTTCGATCCGCCGTGCCATCGAGCTCGCGCTGAATGTCGCGGACACGACAACGACGGTTCTGATACAAGGCGAGTCGGGCACCGGCAAAGAGCTGCTGGCGAATTTGATTCATTTCAATTCGGGCCGCGAAGACAAACCGTACATCAAGATCAACTGCGGTGCGATCCCCGAAACTCTTCTCGAATCTGAATTGTTCGGTCACGAAAAAGGTTCGTTCACTGACGCCCGTGCCCAACGCGTCGGAAGGTTTGAAGAGGCTGACGGCGGGACACTTTTCCTGGATGAGATAGGAGAGATGTCGATGCAGGCGCAGGTGCGGTTGCTGCGCGTTCTGCAGGATGGCGAGTTCACCCGCATCGGCGGGAACGATGTCGTGAAGTCGGACGTCCGCGTCGTCGCGGCCAGCAATGTGGATCTGGAAAAGGCAGTCGACGACGGGACCTTTCGCAAAGATCTCTACTATCGACTCTCCGTTTTTCCGATAACCTTGCCCCCGCTTCGGGATCGGGCTGAGGATATTCAGACGCTGGTGTTTCATTTTCTCGAGCGATACAAGGAGAAGACCGGGCGCTTCGTGTCAGGCATTTCCAAAGATGCGCTGCGGGCTTTGGTGAATTACGAATGGAGCGGCAACGTGCGCGAGCTGGAGAACTCGATCGAGCGCGCAGTGATCATCGCGTCAGGCCGGCAGATCGAGCTCGACGATCTTCCGGAAGTGATCAGCAAACGCGCATTCGCCGCTGTCGCGCAGGCGCGTCACGAACGTGCGCAGGCTGCGGGCGAGGGCCTCTCGATCGGCATCGAGATCGAGCTTCCGGCGTCGATGGACGAGATCGAGCAAAAGGTGATCACGGCGACGCTCGACTACACGGAAGGCGATAAATCTCGAGCTGCACGCCTGCTGAACATCGGGCGAAAGACGCTGTATCGAAAGCTCGAGCAGTACGAGGGCGAGAAATAGATTAATGTCCTGTTCGGCTTTGTTCCGCGCTTTCCGTGTATACCGTGGTTCGTCGCCTGCAAGGTAACCACGGAATACCCGAAAAGCACGAAGAAGACACAGAATTGAACCGTCCAGTTACTAGACCGATAACGCCGCACTCGACCCGCGGCGCGAAATTCAAACTGAATCACCGCCAAAAATGTACGGGTTGCGGTCGATCAGCTTAATCCTGTATTTTTAACCTAATAAATTATGAGCTTTTCAACGATCGAAGTTCTGCCCCTGGCCGTTGACGTGTCGTGCAGCAGCGATAAGTTGCATGTCGTTCTTGCGGACGGCCGCGAGATCTCGGTTCCACTGGAATGGTACCCTCGCCTTCTCGAAGCCACCCCGAAAGAAAGAAATGACTGGCAGCTACTCGGCGGCGGACTCGGCATCCATTGGGAATCGGTCGACGAGGACGTGACCGTCGAGAGCTTGTTGCGGCTTCGTTGATACGAGGAAATGAGAAAGCGAGAGGGTGAGAAGGTGGGAGATGACTCCTTTCTCACCCTTTCACTTTCTCACCGGCATCTTTTATGGACATCATCGTCGGCACGGCCGGGCACATCGATCATGGCAAAACGGCGCTCGTGAAAGCGTTGACCGGTGTCGATGCGGATCGCCTTCCCGAAGAAAAGCAGCGCGGCATCACGATCGACCTGGGTTTTGCCGAGATGCTGAGCGACGACGTGCGTGTTGGATTCGTCGACGTCCCGGGCCATGAGCGCTTTGTGAAGAACATGCTCGCGGGAGCAAGTGGGATCGACCTGGTCCTACTCGTCGTTGCCGCCGACGAAGGAGTCATGCCGCAAACGCGGGAGCACTTCGATATCTGCCGGCTGCTACGCATCAAGAGCGGTGTTATCGCACTAACCAAAGCGGATCTCGCGGACGAAGAAACGCTGGACCTTGCAAAGCTGGATGTTTCCGAGCTCGTCCAAGGTTCCTTTCTCGAAAGATCTCCGGTCTTTTCGGTCAGCTCGAAGACCCGGGCAGGAATAGAAGAGCTCCGGTCAGGCCTCATCAAGGCTGCTAAAGAAATTGACCGCCATGCCGAGATTCACGAGCCGCGTCTGGCCATCGACCGGAGTTTTTCCGTAAAAGGCTTTGGAGCCGTCGTCACCGGCACGCTTGCTTCCGGAAAGATCGTCGAGGGTGAAGAGCTCGAGTTGCTGCCGCCCCGCCGGGCGCTTCGCGTTCGCGGAATTCAAACGCACGGCGACTCGGTCGGGGCCTCCGGCACCGGGCAGCGGACCGCGGTTAATCTGGGCGGCATCGGACACGACGAAATAGAGCGCGGGATGGTTCTGACCAAAGCCGGTTCGCTGGCCGTGACGCAAATTTTAGACGCCGAGGTGGAAGTTCTCGCGGCGGCCCCGCGCGCCTTGCGGACGCGTCAGCGCGTCCGCGTACATCTCGGCACGTCGGAAGTTCTGGCCCGTGTCTCGATTCTAAATCACGACCAAGCAATCGAGCCGGGCTCATGGGGTTTCGCGCAATTTCGGCTCGAGTCGCCGGTAGCCGCCGCACACGGCGACCGATTCATCGTCCGGAGTTATTCCCCGCAACGAACGATCGCCGGCGGCCGCGTGCTGGATCCGGTGGCTCACAAACATCGGCGTGTCGATTTCGAAAATACTGCTTCGGTTCTGGCTGAGCTTCGAAAAGCTTCGGACGGGAATGGCAATGTGGCGGAAATATTTGTCCGCACATCGGGTGAAAAGGGATTGCGAATTGGCGATCTGCGGCAGCGTACCGCGCTTCGGCATGAGGTCCTTAAGGATCTGATCGCTACGGCCGTAGGTGGCGGTCTGCTCATCGACGCAAGCGGCGTGCTTATTACCAAAGATATTTTCGAGCGGCTGAAGAAAGCGACGCTGGACGCCGTCGAGAAATATCACCGCGCCGACAAGCTTGCTCGCGGGCTCGCAAAAGAGATCCTTCGCGAAGCAATCTTCAAGCACGCCGAGGCGGAAGTCTTTCGGGCCGTGACGGACTCGCTGGAGCGGCTCGGAAAGGTCACCATCGACCAGGATGTCGTCAAAATCCCGTCACACGAGACCGAACTCACGCCTGCGGAGAAGGCGGTTTACGACGGGTTGAACGAAATCTACGCGAACGCCGGACTCGAGGCGCCGAAGCTCGAGGACGCGCTCAGCCGGGTTGCGGTCGCGAACGGTCTCGATCAAAGATCCGCGAGAAAGATCTTTCAGCTTTTTGTCGACGGCGGGGAACTGGTCGCCGTTACCGCCGAATATTACTTTTCCAGAACGGCGCTGGAGCGGCTGATCGGGAGCCTCCGCGATCTTGCAAAATCGTCGGGTGATGCGACGATCGACGTCGCCAAGTTTAAGGAGATCGCGGGAGTTTCGCGCAAATATGCGATTCCGCTCCTCGAGTATTTTGATCGCGCTCGCGTGACGAGGCGGGTCGGCGACAAACGGCAAATTCTTTGATGCGGAAATTTCTCACGGCCGAATGGCGCGATCTGATCATGGCGAACTACGAGGTCGACCCGGCACTTCTGGCCGGTCGGGTTCCGCCGGGAACCGAGCTCGACCTCCACGAAGGCCGCTGTTTCGTAAGCCTCGTCGGATTCATGTTTTTGAACACTCGCGTCCTCGGGATGCCGATCCCGTTTCATGTGAATTTTGAGGAAGTGAATCTGCGCTTCTATGTGAAACGCGAAATGCCAAATGAGGTTCGCCGCGGCGTGTGCTTTGTGAAAGAGATCGTTCCCCGGTGGGCGATTTCGTATGTTGCACGGACCTTCTACGGCGAGCCGTACGAGCCGTGGCGAATGAACAACTCTCGATCGGAACGGGAGGTGAGTTACGTCTGGAGCCGCGACGGCAGTGCGAACTCGTTAGCCGTCGCAGTCGGTGAAAATCTCGGCGTGCCGGACGCCGCCTCACAGGGCGAATTCATAATTGAACATTACTGGGGCTACACCAGTCGCGGAGCGGAGCGGACGGACGAGTACAAGGTCGAGCATCCGAAATGGGAGCTGCGTAAGGTCGAAGCCATCAGAATTGATGTCGATTTTGAAAAGGTCTACGGTTCCGAATTTGGGCACCTGAGTACGACACGGCCGCACTCTGTTTTGTTTGCGGCCGGGTCACGGATAGCGGTTTATAAGGGTTCGCGGTTACTTGGTCCAAAGCTCTCAGTCGATTGAAAGCTCGCGCATGCCAGCATAAGCCGAAAACTCGGTCCGAAAGAACAATCGGTATTTGGAAATGAAGATCGTCGATTTTGTCAAAGCCCCTTTTCGCGTGAAAATCTTCGTATGATCATCGGCATCGTCGCCATCGCCAAAAACTTCGCAATCGGAAAAGATGGCAAACTGCCGTGGCACTATCCGGAAGATCTTAAATTTTTTAAACACACGACTACGGGCAATACCATCGTCATGGGTTGGAACACGTGGAAGTCGATCGGGAGGCCCCTGCCAAACCGACTCAATATTGTCCTGAGCAGCAGAGGGCAGATAGACGACCGAGCTGAAGTGATTGTTGTCCCGACCAAGGAGGCGGTGCTCAAGGTCGCGCGGCATCAGGGGGACGTCTTTATCATTGGCGGCTCCAAAACCTACGAGACGTTCGCGGACGAGATCGAGAAGTGGTACGTAACGGAGGTCCCGCTTACCATCGAGGACGCCGATACGTTTATGCCGCACGATTTTCTTGCGGGGTTTGAATTGCAACATCAAACAGATCTCGGAGCCGGGTTGACGGTGAAGACCTTCCAGCGTTCGTGAAACTGGTGTAGAATCGTCGCAAAATCGAAAAGGAGAAACCGGTATGATGGGCGGAAGGTCGTGGGACGAATGGATCGAGGAATACGCGGACGGGCACCAGCATCCGATGAACCGGCTCACGCATAGTATCGGGATTCCGATGATTGCGGTTTCGATATTGCTCATACCCGTCACGTTTTTTGTCCGTTATGTTTGGATCGCCGTTCTGGTACTTTTCATCGTCGGCTGGATCCTCCAATTCGTTGGGCACTACTACGAAGGGAAGCCGCCGGAGTTTTTTAAGGATTACAGATATTTGTTTGTCGGGCTTAGGTGGTGGTTTAAGAAAATTGTTGGTGTGAAATAAATTTCACCGGCTACGGCAAAACGTGGCCCACCGATCGCGGTAGCGATCCCATGAATTTAGCCGTGGCCCTTCAGGCCACGGACCTCATATTTCAGCACCCGTCGCGTAGCGACGGTTGACCGGCGATCGGTTTGTTTCAATCGTCGCGACGCGACGAAAACCATATTGCAGCTTCCGTGGCCTGAAGGCCACGGCTAAATTCATATCGCCGCTACGCGGCGTTCGAGGCGGAACTCAGACCTTACTTCTCAACCCTTGACCCAGAAACTTATCCTCGGTTTGGATATCGGCACTTCCAGCGTTCGTGCGGCTCTTTACGAT
>DATLCA010000244.1:0-4262 GCA_035526605.1 Pyrinomonadaceae bacterium
CAGGACTTCGCCACGCTTCTCTTCCGACATTCCATCGATGACTCTTCGAATGGCCGTTGCCTCGAGTCGCGTGATATGAACATTCACAAAATGCGCATCAAGGCAGCACGCCCCGGGCGTCTCGCACACAGAGCAGTCCTTAGCGCGATGTTCGTAGTGAGCTCGTATGCTCCGCGCGAACTCGGTTTTGAGTGCGTGAAGTTTTTCGAGTGCTTTTGATTCTGCGAGTGGTTTCATAAGAAAAAGGCCGGCGGGTGCAGGTCAGAACCGCGAGCGGTAGCGACCGGGTATCCCCGTAGTGCCGAGACGACGAAGGGTCACCCGGTCGCTACCGCTCGCGGTTCTGACCTGTAGATCTCCGTCAGCCGAGCCGGTCGCGACCCATCCTAAAACCCAGAGGAGCTTGCCGTGCTACAATCTCAAACGATCTAATCTTACATCCCGCGGAGGTTTATGCTCAAAGTAGGTGACAAGGCACCGGATTTTAATTCGAAAGATCAGGACGGGAGTCCGGTAAAGCTCTCGGATTTCAAAGGCAAGAGAGTGGTGTTGTATTTTTATCCGAAGGACGATACGCCGGGGTGTACGAAGCAGGCATGCTCGTTCCGCGACGCTGATCAGACTTTCCAAAGTAAAGGGATCAAAGTTCTCGGCGTTTCCACCGACGACGAAAAATCCCATCAGAAATTCATTTCGAAATTCCAACTGCCGTTCGATCTGCTCGCGGACACCGACAAGTCGATAGTCGAAAGCTACGGCGTGTGGGGCGAGAAAAGCATGTACGGGAAAAAGTACATGGGCACGAACCGGAAGACGTTCCTGATCGGAGAAGATGGAAAGATCGCGAAGATCTTTGATAAGGTAAATGTGGAAGAGCACGCCGACGAAGTGCTCGAAGCATTCGGAGAAAAGTAGGTCATGAAGTTGAAATCAATTTTACTGTTCGCGATCGCGGGACTCTTTTTCGTAGCCGCCTGCACCGATGCAGCCAGGCCTCCGGCTCTTGTCGAAAATGTCGGGGCTCCGGGAGCCTCGCCGACCCCGCCGTCGGCTCCGGACGAAGGCCACGACGCACCGCGTATTTCGCTTGCCGATGCGAAGAAACATTATGACGCTGGCACGGCGGTGATCATCGACGTACGCGACGCGACGGCGTACAAGCGGGAACACATAAAAGGAGCCCTGCACATCCCGATGGCCGACGTGGCGGCGAACGAAGACCGGCTTCCAAAGAACAAGAAGATCATTGTCTACTGTTCCTGACGAGAGGAACACACCAGCGCCAGTTGGGTTGCTGCAATGAAAAAGAAGGGATACGACGCATTTGCTTTGTTGGGCGGAACTCAGGCGTGGAAGGATGCCGGGTATCCGATGGAGTAGGACAGGCTGTTAGCCTGTCCGAGTAGGGCAGGCCGTTAGCGTGCGCAAGACGTTCGAGCATCTCTCCCATGCCGTACGAATACAAACAATTCTCTAGACGAAAGCTCCCGCACATCCACTCGCCGGGCTCCACCATTTTCACCACTTTCCGCCTCGCTGGTTCAATACCTAAAAATGTGCTGAGTCAATGGGTAGCTGAGAAGTCTCTCAGAGACAAGGCTATGATCAGCACCCCGGAGCCTACAATAGAGTTTCAGCGGCGATGGTTTGGACGCTTCGAAGAAATACTGGATAGGGCAGCTTCCGGCCCGCGCTGGCTTGCCGACTCAAAGATTGCTCAGATCGTGGCGGACAGTCTCAGATACCGGGACGGGCGCGTGTACGATTTAGCTGCCTACTGCATCATGTCCACCCACGTCCATGCAGTTTTCACTCCGTTCCTGAATACTGCCTCACTGACCGAAGTAAAAAACTCACACCCCGTTAGGTTCGAAAGCAGTGAACCGACACTTTCAGCGATCATGCAATCGTTGAAAGGTTACACGGCCTACCAAGCCAATAAGCTTTTGAAACGTACCGGCGCATTTTGGGAAGTCGAGAGCTACGACCACGAGATAAAAAACGAAGAAGAATTCGGGAGGGTGACTAGGTACGTCCTGAATAATCCTGTTAAAGCGGGGTTGGTTAAGGACTGGACGGAGTGGCCGTGGAGTTACCGCCGAGCAGGCTGTTAGCTTGCCCGGCTTAGGACAGGCTAACAGCCTGTCCTACAGTCTCACGATCGTCGCCTTGCTTCCGTTCCTGACGGTTTCGTTCAAAGCATTCCTTGTATCCACGATCAACTTCGCTTTCTCACAGATCCCGTGATAGTCGATTCCTGAGTGCTCGGTGCAGATGATTACGCAGTCGGCGTCGCGGATGATGTCGTCGGTGAGCTCGCGATTACGAAGCGGCTCCGCGTCGCCGATCGTGTATGCATGATCGAACGTGACCTCGGGAACGAACGGATCGTGATACGAAACATCGGCCCCCCGGGCGCGCAGCAGATCGATTATCGAAAGCGCAGGGGATTCGCGCATGTCGTCGATGTCTTTTTTGTACGCGACGCCGAGGATCAGAACCTTCGATCCGTTGACCGCCTTCTTCTCATTATTCAGCGCCGTCGAAACGAGCTTCACAACATATGCCGGCATCCCCGAGTTGACCTGCTCCGCGAGCGAGATGAATTGCGAATCGAAACCGTGCTGGCGCGCCTTCCACGAAAGATAATGCGGGTCGAGCGGGATGCAGTGCCCTCCGATTCCCGGGCCGGGATAGAACGGCATGAACCCGAACGGCTTCGTCGCCGCGGCACGCACGACTTCCCATGTGTCGATGCCAAGCGCATTGCATAGCCGCGCCATTTCGTTCGCCATTCCGATGTTGATCGCGCGAAAAGTGTTCTCCCAAAGCTTGCAGGCCTCGGCAACGCGAGCCGACGAGACCGAATGCACTTCGCCGACGATCTGGCCGTAAAGCATCGACGCGATCTCGGTCGAATCTTTTGTTACGCCACCGACTACCTTCGGAATATTGTGCGTCTGGAACTGCGGATTGCCCGGATCGACGCGCTCGGGCGAGAACGCGAGAAGAAAATCTTCATCGAGCTTGAATCCCTTTTCCTCGAACATGGGCAGCAGTACTTCGTCGGTCGTTCCCGGATATGTGGTCGATTCGAGTATCACCATCTGGCCGCGACGCATGTACTTCTGGATCTCTTCACCGGCCGAAATGATGTAGGACATGTCGGGGTCCTTTGTCTTTCTCAGCGGCGTCGGAACGCATACGACGATGACGTCGCATTCCGCGAGCTTGGAGAAATCGGTCGTTGCCGAGAGGTTCCCGGCCCCGACACATTCCTTAACATTTTCGTCCGGGACATCGACGATGTACGAGCGGCCGGCGTTTATGTCGGCGGCCTTTTTCTCATCGACCTCGAAGCCGATGCCGCGAAATCCCTTGAGACCAAATTCGACGATAAGGGGAAGCCCGACGTAGCCAAGGCCGATGACGCCAATGCAAGCGCTCTTTTCCGAGATCAATTTTTCTAGTTCGTTTCTAATCATTGCACGTGAGATAGGTAACAGCTCTGAAGCACATTATATGCCGCAATCAGAGTGATATCGGTAAAGTAGTTACGTTAGGTTACTGGCAAGACTTTCGTCAAGAGGCTCGGTGTTTTGTGTTAAGATAGACGTCACCGGCCGCCCCGCGGCCCGGCCCGCGGAAGATTCAGTCCGCACTTCCCCGCTCCAGCTCACATGACGTTCGTTATCGAATCGGCAAATCCGGTCGTCAAGGCTGTCATCGAAGGAACGGCGCCGCGGCCCGCACAGCTCGCCGCGGCGCGAGGCATACTTCCACTGCCGCAGCTCGACCTTCTCGAGGTCCTTGTCGCGTTTGCGAGCTCGGACGACGGAGAATTGTCGGGCCACGCCCGTCAGACCATCCGCACCCAGGATACGGAAACGCTCAACGTCCTTGTGCGTTCGGATGAGATTCCCGTTCCGATCCTGACTTACCTCGCAACGGTCGGTGAGTTGCCGCGGAAAATACACGAGTCGATCATCTCAAATTCCAAAACGCCGGTTACGACGATCGTGAGATTCGCCGGCGAAACGAAAAGCGCTGAGTTGCTTGACGCGATCTCGTTGAACCAGCAGCTATTGATCCAGACTCCGGCGGTCATCGAAGCGATCCTTAAAAATCCGAACCGTACCTCGGAGGCGGAGCGGCGGGCCGCGGAAACGAAAAAGGAATTCTTCGAAAAGGAACGCGGCCAGCAGCAGATCGCCAGCGAGCTCCGGGCGCAGGGCAAAGAGGCCGCGGCGCAGTTCATAGAG
>DATLCA010000245.1:0-1791 GCA_035526605.1 Pyrinomonadaceae bacterium
TGTATAGTTTCTTTCGAATCCATGGGTGAACCGGCAAAGTACATAATGTAGAACTTTCGGTGAGGAAAATACAGTGAGCGGTCCTGGAAGCCTCGCATCGAACTGACAATACCCCCCCGGAAAAGAAAACGACAAAAAAAGACTTTCCTCCTTCCGAAGGAGGGGTGGCAGCGGCTTCCGCTGACGGAGTGGTTCTCTCTTAGTTTGTTATGTCGCTTCTCGGGTAGGCCGAACAAGGGAGAACCACCCCGCCGAAGCGGCACCCCTCCTTCGGAAGGAGGGGAGTGCCGGCTATTTGAGATTTAAGGTTTTGGCTTCGTTAGTGTGAGTTGTGGTTAGGCTTAAGAAAACCGGACGTATTGAGCTAAGATTGCTGCACCGATCCTATATTCTTTAGCGCCGGACAATCTCAAAAGACGGCAACACCTGTTCAAATGAAAATAATCGTATCGACCTTTTTCCTGATCGCCGCACTCATGATTACTACAAATGTCGTCGGCCAAGCGACGCAGGCCGATCTCGGCAAACTAACAAAGGGAACCGTGGTCAACGGGTTCCGCGTGGATGCGATCTACACCGACGCGAACGACAAACCAATTGGCGGACGATTCGTCCACGCGAGAACGGGTTTCGTCCTAGATCTGCTGCAGATCCAATCGGTGCCCCAGGCATACACATACGCGAACACGTTTCTCGTCTCTGACATGGGCGAACCTCACACCCAGGAGCATCTTCTGATCCTGAAAGGCAACAAAGGCCGGAACATAGGTGTTTCCGAAGCGATGTCTCTGACCAGCTCCAACGCCTCAACGTTTCAGACTTATACCGACTATCCCTTCAACACAGCCGGCGGGAACGAGGTCTTCTTCGACATCTTCGCGAACTACATGGACACGCTCGTGCACCCCGACTACACGAAAGAAGAGGTCGCCCGCGAGGTTCGGAACTGGGGCGTCACGGAAAAGCCGGACGGGGCGCTCGCGCTCGAGGAAAAGGGATCGGTGTACAACGAGATGATGAGCTCGATGAACAATCCGGATTGGCGTGCCTACGACAAGATGCTGCGATTGATCTACGGCGAAGGCCACCCGTTGTCTCTCAACGCCGGCGGGTCGCCGGAGGGCATCAGGTTGATGACGGACGCCGACATCAAGCGATACCACGACGCGAACTACCATCTTGGAAATATGGGAGCCGTCGTGTCGGTCCCGCTGGACCTCGATCCATCAACCGTCTTATCGAGATTCGACACGATCTTCGAAAAGACCGAGCCCGGACAATCGTCACGAAAATTCCCGACGCTAAAAGATCTGCCGAAGCCGTCCGCCGCTCCCGCGGGAACGGTCAAGGTTATCGATTATCCAAGCGACAACCCACAGCAGCCGTCCTCGATACTTCTCGCGATGCCCGCGACGCAGAACCTTGATGTGACCGAGCGGATGCTGCTGCAGACTTTCCTGACGGTGTTTGCCGGCGAGTCGAACACGAACCTCTACAAACTTTTTATCGATGGAAAGACGCGGGTGATCGACACGGGCGCAAAGGGCGTGAACTCGTGGATGGACGACACTCCGGGCGATCCGGTCTTCATCAATCTCAACGATGTACCGGCACAAAATCTTACGCCGGAGATGGCGGGGAAGATCCAGGCGGCGATCAGGAATGAGTTTGCACGCATCGCGTCGTTCAAGCCCGGATCGCCGAGCTGAAAGAGTTCACCGATCGATACCGCAGTGCGCTTATCGACAACCGCCGTTCGCTTTCGAAATTCATCAGCACGCCGCCGGGGTT
>DATLCA010000246.1:0-3876 GCA_035526605.1 Pyrinomonadaceae bacterium
CGGGTGAAGATCGAGCATCTCGACAATCTGGTGAGCAGGCTCGAGATCGATCTGCAATTCCTCGAGAAGCAGATGGACGGGTCAGGGGACGGTCCGCAAACGTTCAAGAGCTATCACTCGATCTACCTCAAATTGCTGGAGCACCAGC
This sequence comes from Pyrinomonadaceae bacterium, assembly GCA_035526605.1. Classification (GTDB taxonomy): domain Bacteria; phylum Acidobacteriota; class Blastocatellia; order Pyrinomonadales; family Pyrinomonadaceae; genus OLB17. The sequence goes on from DATLCA010000246.1 coordinate 149, forward strand.
GACAATTACTCGAGGCAATGAATCACTCAGCAGAGCTCGACGAAGACCTGATCCGGAAGTATCTTTCTTTGATCGACCTCGAGGAATACAAGCTCAGGGAAAAACGAATTGAGGAAGCTCCCCAGGAAAGTTAGGACCCCCGCAATGTCATAGCCGCTAGGTCATCCCGCTCGCTATCTGGAGAACCTGACTCTGCAAGGGCTCACTTCAGCAGACGTTGCGAAAGGGGAAAGCCGAGGCAAGACGGAGCGAGATTTCCAACCAAAGCGATGATCCGGATCGGCCGCCGACGCGTCATAACGTTGGCGCACGCCGCGTGGCGACCGACCGAACTTGGCCCTCGCTGTTCACTCTACCGAATCCGAAATAGCCAAATGCCTTGACGCGGTAGGCTCGCGAAATCGAACGTTGAATCGCGACATCGGCTTCAAATCGATAAAACTGAAACTTCCCCTGACTGGTTCCGTATTCTAGTCAACACCGGAGGAGCCTTCTCTTATGAAAACCACTTTTTCCTTAGTCTATCTTTTTGTTCTGGCGGCCGTGGCTGCGTCTCAGACCCCCGCCGAAACTCGGGCCCGCGAGATCGCAGCTCTGATAAGCACGGGCGATCGCGCGGCGATTCGAAAATACGTCGAAGCAAATTTCAACGACCAGATGCGCAGGATACCGATGGAACGGCATCTCGGTTTTTTCTCTTCGGAGCACGACCAGTCCCGCGGCCTCGACATTAACGGTGTGCAGGATTCGGGCCCCAACGAGGTGACGCTGCTTGTGAAAAGCCGGCTCACAGGAGACTGGCAGGGTTTGCGGGTTGTCGTCGAAGCGACGCCTCCTCACAAGATCGCCGGCATCGGACGGCGGCCGCCCAAACAGCCGGCAGGTGAAACCAGAACACTTGGCGACAAAGATATCGCGCGCGAGCTGGATGAGTTTGCCAAGAAGCTCGCCACGGCCGACGTGTTCTCCGGAACGATCCTGCTTGCGAGAAACGGGGAGGTCGTTTACAAGGGTGCATTCGGGGTGGCAAATAAAGACTTCAATGCTCCGAACCGCATCGACACCAAATTCAATCTCGGATCGATGAACAAGATGTTCACGTCGGTCGCGATCGCCCAATTGGTCGAGCGCGGCAAGATGTCATTCGATGATCCGCTGTCGAAATTCATCCCAGACTTCCCCAACGCGGAGGCGGCAAAAAAGATCCAGATCAGACACCTTCTCAGTCACACAGCCGGGCTGGGCGGCTATTTTTCGGACCGTTACGACGCGATGTCGCGGGAGCGACTGCGGACGGTCGATGACATGATGAAGTTGGTACGTGAGGACGAGAAGAACATTCAATTCGAGCCGGGTTCGAAATGGGCATACAGCAACACGGGGATGCTGGTGCTGGGCAAAGTGATCGAGGTCGTTTCCGGCCAGAGTTATTACGAATACGTCCGCGAAAATATTTATAAGCCGGCGGCGATGACGAACACGGATTCGTACGAGCTTGATCGGGTGAACCCGAATCTCGCGGTGGGATACGATAAGCAAATTACCGATGCGGGAGTCGAGTGGAGCAACAACGTTTTCTCGCATGTGATGCGCGGCGGGCCGCAGGGCGGCGGGTATTCCACGGTCGAAGATCTTTTGAAGTTCGACCAGGCGCTGCGATCCGGAAAGCTCATAAGCGCGCAAACTTTAAAGGTGCTCACCTCTCCCAAACCTGAGCTTAACTCGCCAAATTACGGCTACGGATTTCAGGTCGATACCGAACGCAATGTCGCGGGTCATGGCGGTGGGTTCACGGGTATCAATTCGAACCTCGATATGTATCTCGGCAGCGGATGGTCGGCGATAGTGATGTCCAACTACAGCCGGGGTGCCGGGCCCGTGCAATCGAAAATGCGGCAGTTGGTCGCGAACGCGAAATAGAGAGGTTAGTCACCGCTGAGACGGAGAGACGCAGAGGCAATTTCGGGCAGCTTATAATTTCCCGTTTCTGCCTCCGCTTCTCTGCGGTAAAGTTTTCCTACTTCAACACACCCAGCTCATCAAGCGCGGTCAGCAGCTCGGCGGGATCGCGGTAGACGCGATAAGCACCGGCGCTGATCAATTCTTCCTCACCGTAGCCTCCGCTCAAAAGTCCGACGCTCAGCATGCCGGCACGACGCGCGGCGAGGATGTCCCAGACCGCGTCGCCGACAACGTAGCACTCGAGCGGCGAGACACCAAGCTTCTTTTGACACGCGAGGAAAAGATCCGGCGATGGTTTAGTCTGAGCGACGAAGCTGCTGTCGATGACGACGACGTCGTCGCCCACACCGATCGCCTCGAGCGACGCGTCGATCTCGGGCCTCCCGCCGGATGTCGCGATCCCGTACGTGACATCGGATTCTTTCAAGCATCTAAGAAGTTCTATGGCACCCGGCAGCGGCCTCGGCTGTGGATAGATTTCCTCATAGATCTTAAGATGGCGATCCTGCAGATCTTCCGTTTCTTTCGTCGTCAACTCGCGTCCGATCTCGCGCGTAACGGCGCGAACAAACTGCCCGCCGCTCATCCCGACCCGCCGATGTATCCGCCATCCATCTATCCCGATCCCGGCCTCCCCAAACGCCCGCTGCCAGGCAAACACGTGAGCGTAAACCGTATCGATCAATGTACCGTCCAAGTCGAAAATCAATGCATGCATGGATTGAAGCTTAGCACTCGGTTCGGTACTACGGCGGACACATTCGCAGCGGCGCCGGGGTCGACCGATACGCGGAAGAATTTAGCCGCGGATTTTCGCGGATGAACGCGGATCAGAAGGGTGGAGAATTGGAAACTAAAAGTTCAAAATTAAGGCGAAAGGCCATATTTTCAAGACTCCCAAAAAGATTCTTCACGTTAGTTCCCCACTCTTCTGATCCGCGTTCATCCGCGAAAATCCGCGGCTAAATTCTTCCGCCTATTCCGGATTCACCTGCGCGAAAATCGGTCCAAAAACTTCCTGCCCCGCGTGACTCATCTGTTCCGTGTAACCGAACGTCAGTGAGGTCTTACCTTCTTGAAGCTGGGCAAAGATCGATTCGATAAACTCGCTCACCGGTGGGGCCCAGTCGTGCAGGCCTTTCCCGCCGAGATCCGTATTCAGCGCCGGCGGGATAATCTCGATCACCTCGATGTTCCGTGACTTCAACAGATGCCGCAGCGAAAGCGTGAACGAATGAAAGAACGCCTTCGTCGCCGAGTAAACCGGAGTCTTCGTAAGCGGCACAAACGCCAGACCGGATGTGACGTTCATGATCGTATGGAGCGAGGGCAAGTTAAGGAACAGTTGCGTCAGATGTATCGGCGCTTCGATATTCGTCGTGATTTCGACCTTCGCTCGCTGCAGGAAATCTTCGTCATCCACGGCCATCCAATTCTGAATTCCCGCGTTGTTGACGAGAACATTCAGATCACTGTGCTCGCGGGAGACCCATTCGAACAGCGCCTTGCGCTCCTCGTCAGTTGATAGATCGCACTGCTTGGTAATCACCGAAGGAAGTTTCTCCGCCGCTTCCTTCAACGCCGATTCCCTCCTCCCGCAGATCACCACGGTATTCCCGTCGGTAATAAATCTCTCCGCCATCGCTAACCCGATACCACTTCCGCCACCCGTGATCAAAATTTTGTTACCTGATAATTTCATAATGCTAGTTTCGAATTTAAACAATGTGGATGCAAAGAATTTCCCACGGACCCGTAAGCGGTCT
>DATLCA010000247.1:0-1239 GCA_035526605.1 Pyrinomonadaceae bacterium
AATACGCAGCGTGCGCTCTTCCTGGATCAGACCCAGGAAATCACTCTCGGCGTCGCTGGTACCCCGAACGTTCCGAATCCGTTCTTCGGAAGCGGACAGATATTCCAATATCCTTCGGCCCTCAGACTGGGAGCGAAGTTCAGCTTCTAATTATTTAGTTTCATGCTTCGGAGAATATCCGGTACGGGAAGGACGCGCGTCCTTCCCGTTTTTTTGTTTTGCAACGAGTCAGTCGCGGCGCTTTACCACTCCCGAATCAACGGTCCGTCCATCACGCGATATGACCTGCAGGTACAATTCATCACCCGTGATCTCGACCAGCATGAATGAGAGGTCTGTGTCGAAAGCGGCGGCCGTCAGCTCGCTTCGCTGCACGTCGCCGTTGCGGATCCTTCCGCCCGCGCCGGTGACAAAGTACTGAATCCCTTTCTGCGGCTTGATCCGCTCGTAAACGTGGTCGTGACCGTTGAAGACGACGTCGATGCCGCCGGCGAGGAATATCGGTTCAAGGAGACGACGAGCTGTAGATTCGGATCCGTGCGTCTCGCTGGACGAGTACGGAGGATGATGGAAAAATGCGATCCGCCAGTTGTTCTTGTCGGCAGCGAGATTCGTCTTCAGCCATTCGAGCTGCGCGGCGTCGAGGCGATTGCTATCGAGTGCGTACATCGACACCCCGTTTTTTTCTATTCGATAGAAGGTCGAACCGTTCATGTTGAATAGCGGATACGCGCGCTGGTCGATGTCATCGTGGTTGCCGAGCGAGGCGTAGAACTTGACTCCGGCATCGAGGAGCGGGCGATAAGCGTCCTCGAATTTCTTTTTCATATCTGCGGCCGAGTCGCCGCCATAAATGTTGTCGCCGGTCATCAGCGCCGTATCGAAAGGGAAGGCACGATGATACGTGAACATCATTCTCGAGAGCTCGTACTGCTCCTTGCTTCCGCGGCCCGAGTCGCCGAAGACGAGCAATCGAGTCGAGCCCGCACGAAGCGGCAACGTCAGGGGCGAAGGAAGATCCGCCGGCACGGTTTGCCCGCCGGCGTTCGCAACCCACAAAAGAAGAACGATCAGAAAATTGTACCGATGCTTTACATACTTCATAACGGTGGCTGTTTGCGCAATAACCATTCCGGTACTTGGATGCGTCCCATCGGCCTTTTTTTTGGCGCAGATCAGCTGCTTGACTGAGAGAATCTGATTTTGCTTGTTTCGTGGTGATTCGTGTGTTTCGTGGTT
>DATLCA010000248.1:0-5600 GCA_035526605.1 Pyrinomonadaceae bacterium
CCCGGTGCCAGCTAAAACCTTGTGCATCTCATGCGAGGCGTCGAACTCCACCCATTCGCTCGAGCCGGTGAGCCGCGATCTGAGTTTCCTGTTATGGATTGTCCAATTCCCGACTAAGAAATCGAAATCATTTTTTGACGAGGATCTTGATGCCGTGACTCTCAGATCTTCGGCGTCGGCGGACAAATTTTCTTGCATCGGAGTTTCCGAGAATAATGCGTTTGGGAGACTGGCGGTTACGAGAATCAATAAGCGAAATGCGAAGCCATTCAGGGAGCCAATCTTATACTTCATCGTCAATTTGCTCAGTGGCAATGTCGGAAATTTTTTAGCGCTCTATGGGCCCGCAAGCTCCGTCATCGGGCAACATTGCCGTTTTCACTTTGCCCACGATCCGGTTTCATCCTTGATCAAATCTGGATGTCTTCTTCGAGAGTCTTGATAACGATCATGGACGATTCTACTCCTAGTTGGACTTCCTACAAGTACCACTTTTGGTAAATCCTATAAGTCCGATTGGTGAGGCGGGAGGGTCTAAGCACCTTATGGTTTTATGGCGAAGCCGGCTATCGATTCGTAGTTTTCCTAATCGCCGGTGGCACCGATTTCGGTCGCGACCTGGCAGTAAACTTTTATGGCCGATTTTGCATTTGTGAGCTTTTCGAAAATCTCGCCAAAATTCTCGAGCCCTTCGACTCGGTCCGTCAGCAGACGAGACAGCCAGTCGCCGTATTCGAGCACCGCAGCCGACATGTCCTGGACGCCGGATTCGAAATACTCACGATTCGCGTTCACCGTCCCGACCATTACTTTGTTGCCGAGCACGAACTCGAGATTGATCTTGTCAGCGGGGACTTCGACGGTCCGGTCGCCGCCGGTGACGCTCGACAAAACGAGGACGCCGTTCTTCGCTAGCCCCTGCATGGCGTCGAATATGATCGGCGAATAGCCCGTCGCTTCGAGAATAAGATCGAACGCGCCGTTCTGTTTCGCATGGTCGGCGACGGAGATGTCGGCGGTCGATACGTAGGTCGCACCGAGGTCTTCAACGAGATCGGAATTCAGATACGGCTTCGGCGTCTTGCCGAATGCTACAACATCGATCCCGCGCAGCCTGAGCACCAGAATCGCCAGCAGCCCAATCGTCCCGGTCCCGAGAACCGCCGCCCTGCGCGGCTTCCAAACTTTCAATCGGCGTTGAATCTCATAAGCCTGCGTGATTCCCTTTTGCACGACGCTCATCGGTTCGAGAAGTACGCCGACGTCTTTCAATCCACCGGGGACTTTGACCACGAATCCGGCATCCTCGGCGTAGTACTCCGACAGATATCCGTGACGCAGGTTTATCCCGCGTTCGAAATACGTATCGTCGGTCGTCATGTCGTTGGTCCCTATCAGATCGTAAATACTTGTCCCGGGGCGGCGGACTGTAGCTACGACATAATCGCCGACTTTGAATTCGTGAACGTTCGCCCCGACTTCTTCGACTATCCCAAAACCTTCGTGCCCGATGACGAGGAAATCAAATCCCTCAGGAGCCGCGCCGTAATCGGCGTTGTTGATCTCTTTGTCCGTCCCGTCCACACCGACCCGCAGAACTTTCACCAGCACGCCGCGCCCGCCGGCGATCTCGTCGATCGAAGGCTTGGGCATTTCCACTAGATGAGCGGAGTTTTTTACTCCGGGTTTTACCGCTACTGCTTTCATATTTGTATGTTGCTAATGTTTCGGCCGGCGGATCTGCGTTGCAACGTCGCAGGCTCTTGCCCGCGAGTGCTTTCAGTATCCCCCGGGGTTTCTTAGATTCCGTGTCTTCTCCGTGCCTTCTCGGTGTATTCCGTGTATTCCGTGGTTCGCGATTAAAGCCTAATCACGGATACGCGGAGAAGACGCGGAACAAGAAAAGCGGTTTCCGGTTGCACGTGCCGTGCGCCTTGCGCCCTCGCGGGCACGAGATCCAATCCAAGACTCGAGTCGGATCTCACCGTTTCCGACAATCCAAAATCTAAAATCCAACATTGTTCTTCACTCCCCGCTCTGTTGCAAAAGCTTCGCGACAAGTCCGGTCCAGCCGGTTTGATGACTCGCACCGAGACCTGAGCCGTTGTCGCCGTGGAAGTATTCATAGAACAATACGTGGTCGCGGAAGTGCTCGTCGGTCTGCAGCATTTCACAATTCCCAAAAACAGGACGGCGTCCGCCAGCGTCTCTTAAGAAGATGCGCGAAAGCCGGCGCGACAGTTCCTCAGAGACTTCCCAAAGATTCATCATCTTTCCCGATCCTGTCGGGCATTCCACTTTCAGATCGTCACCGTAGTAGTAGTGAAATTTCTGGAGCGATTCGATGAGTAGATAATTCACCGGGAACCACACCGGGCCGCGCCAGTTCGAATTACCACCGAACAACCCCGAAGTAGATTCGGCAGGCTCGTAATCCACGCGGTGCTCTTCACCGTCCACTTTCAGGATATAGGGATGCTCCTTGTGATAAAGCGATACGCCTCGGATGCCGTATGGCGAAAGAAACTCGTTTTCGTCGAGCATTATCTTCAGCACACGCTCGAGCCGCTCGCGGTACACAACGGTTAGCAGGCGCCGCTCTCCGGCGCCGCGCGTCTTCATGCACGACACGTTGGCGATCAGGTCCGGCCGGTTTTCGATGAACCAGTACATGCGTTTCTTGAAGCTCGGCAGCTTATCCAAAACATCGGGCTCGATCGTCCCAACTGCGAACAGCGGAATCAGCCCGACCAGCGAACGCACCTTCAACGGAATGCTTTCACCGCGACCTTGGGTGTGAAGAACGTCGTAGTAAAATCCGTCTTCTTCGTTCCAGAGCGAAACGCCGTCGGCACCGAGATTGTTCATCGCATGCGCGATGAACAGGAAGTGCTCCCAGAATTTACTGGCGAGATCTTCGTAGGTGTTGTCTTCCCCGGCGAGCTCGAGCGCGATCGCGAGCATGTTGAGGCAATACATCGCCATCCAGCTGGTACCGTCGGACTGTGCGATCTGCCCGCCCGTCGGCAGCGGCCGGGAGCGATCGAAGACGCCGATGTTATCAAGGCCGAGAAACCCACCTTCGAATACATTGTTCCCTTCCGCGTCTTTCCGATTCACCCACCACGTAAAATTCAGCAGCAGCTTTTGAAAAATCCGAGCGAGAAATTTTCGGTCGCCGCGTCCCTTCATCTTTTTTTCGATCTGGTAAACCCGCATCGCCGCCCACGCGTGAACCGGAGGATTCACGTCACCGAACGCCCACTCGTACGCTGGGATCTGCCCGTTCGGGTGCATGTACCATTCGCGAAGCATGAGGACAAGCTGCTCCTTCGTAAATTCCGGATCCACGAGGGCCAATGGGATGCAATGGAACGCGAGGTCCCACGCCGCGTACCAGGGATACTCCCATTTGTCCGGCATCGATATCACATCGGAGTTATACAGATGGGTCCAATCGTAATTGCGGCCTGTCTTCCGAGACGCGGGCGGGACAGGCATTGCACTGTCGCCGTCCAACCATTCTTTCACGACATAGTGGTAGAACTGCTTAGACCAAAGCATTCCCGCGAATGCCTGCCGCTGAACTTTCCCGGCATCTTCGGAAAGATGTTTCGGGATCAGGAGATCATAAAACTCGTCCGCCTCCTTTTTTCGCAGATCGAAAATCGAATCGAAATTTTCGAACGAACGATTCGATCCGCCCTCTTCTTTCCTTCGTGGATTTGCGTTGTCGCTTGAAAATTCTTTCTCTGCCAAACGCAGCCGAACAACAACCTCGGCGCCCGCCGGAACGTTCAGCTTGTAATTCGCCGACGCTTTCGTCCCCGACTTCTCCGGATTTACCGCACCCGTTTCTCCCTCGATCACATACCGGCCAATGCCGTCTTTCACAAACGGTGAGCGGTTCGCAGCCTGGAAAAGTCGTTCGTTGTTCGTTTCGTTTTCCGTGAACAGAAGTTCCGGCTCGCCTTCGAGATAAAGCGATCTCTTTCCGTATTCAGGACACTCAAGGGCGATCGAATTCGAATCCGAGACACGCAAACCGCAATCCGCAACTTGCCCGCCCCATGACCAGGTATTTCGGAACCAGATCGTCGGCAGGACATTTATTTCGGCGCTCCGATCGGCCCGGTTCGCGACGGTTATTTTGATGAGGATGTCTTCGACGTCCGCCTTTGCGTATTCGACGAACACGTCGAAGTATTCGTTCCGATCGAAAATCCCCGTATCGACAAGCTCGAATTCCCTTTCGTCCTTTGTGCGGTTGCGGTTTTCGTCGAGCAGACGTCCGTAAGGAAATTCATTTTGCGGATATTTGTACAAGAACTTCATGTACGAATGCGTCGGCGTGGAGTCGAGGTGGTAATACAATTCCTTCACGTCTTCGCCGTGATTGCCTTCGCTTCCTGTCAAGCCGAAGAGACGTTCCTTCAGGATCGGATCCTTGCCGTTCCAGAGGGCGATCGCGAAACAGATCTTCTGATGTCGATCACATATTCCGCCGAGCCCGTCCTCGTTCCAGCGGAAAGCACGCGAACGGGCATGGTCGTGCGGAAAGTAATCCCACGCGGCACCATCGGCGGAGTAATCTTCGCGGACTGTGCCCCACGCGCGCTCACTGAGGTATGGCCCCCAACGCTTCCAGTGTTTGGTGCGGTCATCCGATTCGTGCAGTCGCTTTTGTTCGGCGTTCATAAATAGACAACCCGGATCACCGCCGGCAATTCGGGATCAATACTTGTGAGATTTCATATCCCCAACGAGCGTGCTGCCGTTGTCGTACGTCCAATCGTTGATAAGCCACTTACCTCCGATCTTCTGCAAATTCACTTTATAGATGATCGGTTTGCCGCCGGCGTCCCCGCAAGCTGCGGGATACGCGAATTTCACTTCGACATCTGCACGCGATGGTGTCATCTGACTGCGATAGACGCTCTGAACTCTCTTGTACGTCCGGTCGCCGACTCCGCAGGGCTCGTCGAGGGGACGAAAATCCAGGCCGTCGCCGAAGAACGGTTTATCTGTCGGGTTCGCTTTCAGGTGCGTTTCGTCTTCCGCGAGCTGCCTCAGGAATGCAGCATAAAGCGCCGGCGTGTACCATTTTTTTCTCAATTCGATATGACGCCGGTTAAAGGTGCTCGAGCGTGCGTTGCTGTACGCATAAAAGGCGCGGACTGTGGCATCGGGTGCCGTACTTTGGGCGAACGCGGCGACCGAGCAGGCAGCCGCGATGGCGACTGATATAAAAGCTTTCCGAATCATAAGTTTGGCCTCCTTTTTTTACAGCAGTAATGTAGCTGAAAAAGTGCTGGGCCGAAACTGTGCGGAAGCTGTCTTGTCCGCCCACCGGCCTCTTGGCCGGCCGCCTGTTGGCCGCTTGAGAGCGGCTCGGATGGGCGAGGCAAAAACTGGCCCCTCGTCCCTGAATCGAAAAATCGTTTTCCGCATCCCGGTTCTCACAGGATTTTCTTGTTTAATCGACGTTTGATGTTAAGCTAGCTGACATATCTTTTTGCCGAAGAACTAGTCGCTAATGAAGAGAATACTGGTCGTCGATGACTCTCCGACAATCCGTCGGATGGTGATCGCGACGCTCC
>DATLCA010000249.1:0-1017 GCA_035526605.1 Pyrinomonadaceae bacterium
GATCGCGGCGGCCGTGAATTGTTTCGCGACCGAGCCCGACTCAAAGATCGTCTTCGGCGTGATCGGGATTTGATATTCCATCTCCGCCATCCCGAAGCCTTTCTCGAAAACCGATTTTCCATCGAGCGAAACTCCGATCGCGCATCCCGGGCCGTTCGCCGGCGATTGCTTCGCGGCTTTATCCAAAGCGCGCTCCGCTGCCGCGACGACCTTGGTTTGATCGGGGATCTGCCCAAACGCAACTGCCGTGAAGGCTAAAGTAAAAGCGGCGGTGAGAATCTTTTTCATAACTTGGTCTCTACTCCTATCATTTCGCAATTGTTTTTCTCAATTCCTCTTAGCCAGATTTGCATTGGCCTGGACCTCGGCCAACATTTTGTCGAGGTGTTGTCTATTCAGAACACGCCCGCCGACTATAACGGCTTTTATTTTTCTCGTATTGGAAATATCAGCCAGCGGGTCCGCGTCAAGGACGAGGATGTCGGCGATCTTGCCGACCTCGATTGTGCCGAGATCTTTATCACGACGCATAAATCTCGCCGGATTTATTGTTGCGGTTTGTAACGCTTCGAACGGTGAGAGGCCCGCCTGTACGAATATTGAAAGCTCATCGTGCAGTATAAGCCCGGGGGTTCCGATCTCTCCTTGGTTCAACTGCGTTCCGGCTAGCAGCATCACGCCTGCCCGATGAATCTCCCAAATATCCTGCAGCGCGCGTTTGCGATTTTGCGGCGATGTGCGGTAGTCGTCGTTGCGTATCTGTCGCTCGCGTTCCACAATCGCGGCGGCCACTTTTTCCCGCTCCGATGGTGTTTTAAATCGCAGCCGCGACTTATCCGCCATTTCGAAGTCGCCGCTGAACGTGGCGGTCTGGACAGCGTTCGTTACGACACAGGTCTTATTCTTTGAGAGCGTCCGGAGGGAACGATCATAATACGGGCGGTCCCGCGTCATGGTGCCGAAGAACGCATAATTCTGGTCTATGGTTAGCGTGTCGATCTTGCGATCGCGGTAGAG
>DATLCA010000250.1:0-3331 GCA_035526605.1 Pyrinomonadaceae bacterium
AGTTAGAATTACTCAGGTTTAGCGGGTTTTTATTGGGGAGATATTTTAAGAAGTGAAAGCAGAGCTTGAGAAATTAATCGATCTACAAAAGACAGACACAAACATTCGTAGATTAAAAAAATCAATCGAAACCGCGGAAGAAAGGCGTGCAGGCATCGAACAAGAGTTTGAACAGCACGCCTTTTCTATACGCGAAATACAAGGAAACCGAGATCGGCTCAACACGGACAGGGCCGATCTCGATAAGCAAATTGCCGAAAACAAAACTTACCTTGAACGAGCGGATCGAAATTTGAAGCACGCGCAGAATCAAAAAGAATACGAGACTGCGATGCGGGAAACCGACGCGATCCAGAAGCAGATCACCGCTTTCGAAACGCAGGTCATCGAAAAAATGACCGGTCTCGAAGAGGTCGAGAAGGAGCTTGAGAGCCGGGCAGATGAGATCAATACGCTGGACGCGAAGCGGGACGAGGCGCTAGCGGAATTCGATGCACAAATTGCGGTGGAGCGGGCCGAGCTCGATGAGGAGCTCAAAAAACGCAACGAGGTTTTTGTGACGCTTCCGACACAGCTCGCGTCGGTATACAACCGTATGGCGCAACGGAGCCGCGATGGTATAGCCGTCGCCGAGGTCGTCAACGGATCATGCAGCGCTTGCTTCATGTCCCTCCGCCCCCAGATGCAGGTCGAAGTGAAACGGGGCGACCAAATCATCACTTGCGAAAGTTGTACGCGGATACTTTATATGCCTTCGGCGGGCACGAAGGCCGCCGCCACGGAGGGCTAAGTTCTCCAATAGTTGAAGTTTGTTGTGCCTCCGCCTTCTCGGCGGAGGCTTTTTTTGTATAAAGATTTCTCTCGCCCCGGGATTATTCGTTGTGGGATAATGGGTGAGCGTTGGAACTCCCATACGCCCGCGAATTCTTCCTTCCGATCCTGACTCTCGAGCCTTCAACCAAAATTTATGAAACGCCTAATCGTTATCTGCGCTTTTCTGTTGCTTCTGGCCTTTACCGCTGCCGCCCAAACTCTCACGAACGAAACGATTCAAAGCCGGATAAATTCCGCTAACGCGGAAAAAAGTATCGCTTTGACTTACGATGCCGCGGGTAAGACGACGAAGGTCGGCGGAGTCTCGGAAAACTTTTCCCGGGACGAAGCGAGCCGAAGCGGGATCCTGGCGATGAACTTTGCGATTGGGATCTTCTATCCCGGCAATGACCTCGTCAAATCTCCCGAGTCCTTTATCATCTCGTTCTGGGTCCTTTCGAAAAAGCCGCGGTTCGGCGCGAGCCACTCACTCACGGTCGCGTTGAGAGACGAAATGCTCGTGATCGGTAGCGCCCGTTACACGGCAAAACCGCGGGAGCAGATGGAATACTTAAACTTTGAGATTTCGCGCGAAAATTTGACGAAGATCGCGGGCCAGACTGATGTACGTCTGCACCTCGGCGATGAGCAATTCACATTCACGCGGAGTCAGATGAAGCTGTTCGCGGATTTGCTGCAGATAACGGAAGTGGGTCGGTAGTCGGTTGCCGGTTGTCGGTCGTCAGTGGTCAGTTGTCGGCAGTCAGAGAGGCCCGGCCGTGATTTCTGACGACCGACAACGACAACTGACTACCGCCCTCACTTCGCCCATTCATCAGACACGTGCACGTCGACTTTCACCGGAACGGTCTTCACGAAATCCTCGCCGGCGCTGCACATCGCTTTGTCCAATTTATCGGCGATCAACTCCGCTTCGGGGGCATCGCATTCGACGATGACTTCGTCGTGCACGATGTTGACCAGACGCCCGCTCGTGCCGCGAAGCGAATCATGCAATAAGCGCAGCGCGCGTTTCAGAATGTCGGCCGACGTCCCTTGTATTGGCATGTTCACGCCATATCGACGCGCGGAGGCAACCTGCTGCCGGTCGTTGTCGTCGAAACGCAGCCGGAGCATCCTGTTCGATGCGGTCCGGGCTACTCGCTTAGTGATGACGTCCGCGCCGGACTGTCGAAGATAGCTGTCCAGTCCGCGGTAAGTCCCGAAATATTTTCGCATCGTGTTTTCGGCATCGTTCTGCGATAAGCCCGTCATAAGCGCAAAACGCGAAGCTCCGATACCGTACACGACTCCGAAGTTCAGACGTTTTGCGAACGAGCGCTGTTCGGAAGTCACCTCGGCGGGAGCAACGCCGAAAACCTGCGAGGCCGTTGTCATATGAAAGTCCTCGCCGGACACAAAGGCTTTGATGAAGTTTTGATCGCGTGAAAAATCCGCGAGGATGCGCAACTCGATCTGCGAGTAATCGGCGATGACGAGCTTCTTTCCCTCGGGCGCCCGGAAGCATCGGCGATATTGTTCTTCGTGCGGGATCTGCTGCAGGTTCGGATTCGAACACGAAAATCGCCCGGTCGGTGCTCCGATCTGGCGAAAGTCGGCATGTATGCGGCCGGTCTGCGGCTCGATGAATTCCAGAATATTCTCACCGAAGCTCGTGAGCGATTTCGCGACGCTGCGATATTCAAGCAGCTTAGCGACGACCGGATATTTTTCTGCGAGCGGCTGGAGCTGCCAGGCACGTGTGGTGTCGGGAACCGGGACGCCCAGATTCAAAAGTGCATCGGTCACCTGCTGCTGCGAATCGAGATTTATTTCTGCACGGCCGAACAGCGAAGCCTGGGCGACGCCCGCCGAAAGTAGCTCCTGAAGTTCATCGGCCGCTTTCTCCTGCGCGATCTTCACGCGGCCGAGTTGCTCTCGCCAACGAGCCTCGTCCAGATAAAATCCGTTCAGCTCCATCTCGGCGATGGGTGCGACACATTGAAACTCAAGCTCGGCCGCATTTCTTAAATCATCGTTTTTCAACCGGTCTTCCATCTGCTCTCGCAGCGGGATCATGATCGCCGCGTCGCGGGCGGCATATTCGACCTGCGACTGTGAAAGCTCACCGCTCCAGTCGCTGATCTGCTCCGATTTATCCAACTCCGTACCGGTGAAAAATTGCGCAACGTCCGCCAACGAATGGCGACGTTCTGAATCCCCGGCCGCGATCAGTTGGCTCGCGAGAAACGTATCGAATACCCCATTGAGCTCAGCGCCTAAATGGTGACGCACCCACTTTGCATCGAACTTCGCGTTGTGTGCGATCTTTATTTTTCCGGGATCGGAAAGAAGGTCCCGAAGCGGCGCGAGATCCGGATTTGTGCGCGGGGTGCCGTTGACGCGGAAGGGCTTAATGTCGATAACGTAGGTCGCCTTGCCGGTGCTGAACTGGACAAGACGCAGGTCGCCTCGGTACGGATCCAACTCCGTGGTCTCCGTATCGAAGCCGAGAAAC
>DATLCA010000251.1:0-29464 GCA_035526605.1 Pyrinomonadaceae bacterium
TCCTGGGGCTCTAAACAAATAGCATCCGCGAAGCTTGTCGAGGCGGTTGGGTCGCCCTTATAATCCTATGCCTTGCTGATCAACTCGCGACCCATGACCGGAAAACATTCTCGCGGACGCCGCCTTTTCTCGAATATTAGCACATGCATAAATCGTCGCGGCGCGCCTTCATCGGTCCGATTCCTGCTGATCATTTTTATGATCGGCGGATCATTTAGTGCACTCGATGCGCAGCCGAAACTTGTCCCTCAAAAAATCACTCTCAAGGACGGACGAAAGTTCAGTCTAAATCTTCCCGCGGACTTTGAGATCATTCCCGCAGCCGAAGGGTTAAAGCGCGTGCGCTTTTTCGCGAAGGCTCCCGACGGGCGGATCTTCGTGACGGACATGTACAACCTTGCCGACAACGATCGCGGCGCGGTTTACATTCTCGACGCATGGGATGAGCAGAAAGGAAAGTTCGGGAAGATCATCCCGTACATGACGGGACTGAAGAATCCGAACAGCGTTCAGTTCTATCGCGACGAGAATGGTCAGGACTGGTTGTACCTTGCGGAGACTGACAAGCTCACGCGGAGAAAATTTACGAGAGGCGAAGAGAAACCGACGGACCTTCGTCCCCAAACTCTCGCTACATTTCCCGACTACGGGTTGAGCTACAAATACGGCGGCTGGCACCTCACACGGACGGTGGCGTTCGGATCGAACGGGAAGCTTTACGTGTCGGTCGGCTCGAGCTGCAACTCGTGCGAAGAAAAAGAAAAGGTTCGCGCGAGCATCGTCGAAATGAATCCGGACGGGACGGGCCAGCGGGAGTTCGCACGGGGACTTCGCAACGCAGTCGGGTTGAAGTGGTTCGGGAACGTCCTGTTCGCGACCAATCAGGGAAGCGACCATCTCGGGCTCAGTCGGCCGGACGAAACTTTCTACGCGGTCAAGTCCCAAGCCGATTACGGATGGCCGTACTGCCATTCGAATAACGGCAAGATTTTCGCGGATCCAAAATTAAAACGCGGCGCCGGCTGCTTGAAGGTGGCGAAGCCGTACGCATGGTTCCCTGCCCGGAGCTCGGCGCTAGGCTTCGATTACTTCACCGATCCCGATACGCCCGATGTTTTGAAAAACGCATTCGTCGTCTCGCTCCACGGCTCGACGGACAAGGACATCGGGCATGGATACAAGATCGTCATCATGCGAAAAGGTAAGCCGCTTGAGAATTTCATCACCGGCTTTCTTGAAGGAAAGACGGTTCACGGCCGGCCTTGCGACATCATGAAACTGTCGGCTGATTCCTTTCTTTTCACGGATGACAACAAAGGCGTTGTATTTTACGTCCGGAAAAAACGATAAAAGAACATGGGAAAAATCATGGACCATCGGCGGGTCGAACGATCATTCTTCATTGCAATAGTCGCATGTCTACTTTTCTCGAGCGCGTTCGCCCAGCGAAAAGAGCGACTCGTCGATTCGTGGCAGCCGACGCACTTCGATGTCGCAATAACTTTCGACGGTACGTTGTCGCAGATCGCATCCGCGACGACGGCGATCGACGTGCGGGCTCGGAAAGGCGACGTTGGGGTAATCGATCTCGATTTCGGGACGATGCCGGTAGCGGGCGTAACGGTCGACGGGCGGGCGGTAAAGTTTGCACAGCACGATGAAAAACTTGATGTGTTCTTGCCGACGCCGACGCGTCTGAATCAGACACTGCGGGTCTCGGTAAATTACTCCGGCATCCCTAAGGATGGTTTGATCCTTTCCAAAGATAAAGACGGTTTCCCGTCGGCGATCGGCGACAACTGGGCAGACCGCGTCCATCACTGGATACCGTGTCTCGATCACCCATCGGCGAAAGCCAGTGTCACGTTCACCGTCACCGCGCCGTCGGACTACCAGGCGGTCGCCAACGGCGCGCAGCTTTCGATGAAGGTCAACCCCGATAGAACCAAGACGTGGGTGTTTAATGAAACGCGGCCGGTCTCGCCTTACAACATGGTGGTCGCGGTAGGACGCTTTGCGACCGGAACGCTCCGGTCGGCTTCTACATTTCCGATAACCTATTACGTCCCGCAGTCGGAAGGGCGATATGCTGAGCGAGGTTTTGCTCCTGCAGCTCCGTCGGTCGTGACCTTTAGCAATCTTGTTGGGCCTTATCCTTACAAGAAACTTGCCTTAATAGTCGGAGCGACGCGATTCGGCGGGATGGAGAACGCGAACACGATCGTTTTCTCTCCAAATTATTTTAAGAATTTCGAAAACTCGGCTGCCGCGAAAAGTAAACTGTTCGGCATTCCGAACTCGGCGGTCGAAGTGGACGCGCACGAGATCGCTCATCAATGGTTCGGCGATTCCGTGACCGAGAGCACATGGTCCGATCTTTGGTTAAGCGAAGGCTTCGCTACCTACTTCGCCGGTTTGTTTCTTGAGCGGAACGAAGGTCCGGAAAGATTTAAGGAATACATGCGGAAAAATGCGCAAGGCTATCTCGCGTACGAGAAGACGAGGCGGGCGCCGATCCACGACACGCAGACGGAAAAACTGTTCGACCTGTTAAACCCGAACAACTACGAGAAGGGTGGCTGGGTTCTTCACATGCTTAGAGGAATGCTGGGAGACAAAGTGTTCTTCGCGGGACTCAGGAGCTATTACGATCGGCATAAGGACGGACTGGCGAGCACCGAGGATCTGCGGCGCGATATGGAAAATGTTTCGGGCCGTGATCTGAAAAATTTTTTTGATCGATGGATCTATAAGGCGGGTCATCCCGTCTATCAGGTCAAATGGCGGTCGATGGGAAAAGGCATGATCGGCCTGACGCTTTTGCAGGCGCAGGCGGACGAAGCTTTCCTGCAGCCGGTGACGGTAGAGATCAGGACGAAAGCGGGAAAACGCCGGGTGATCGTGAGGCCGGATAGCAAGGAGACAACTGTCGCGGTAAAGTCTGCCAATCCGGGGTCGATAGTCATTGACCCCGACGAAGCGATCTTAAAGGAAGTTGTGAATTAAGCCGCGGGCCTGACGCACTCTCAAATAAAGCGGAGCGGTCCTTTTTCGTGCTCCGGTTTCGTTCGTGTGATTCGGTGTGTGTTCGTGGTTTCGGTCCGCGAGCGCAGGAAACCTGAAACCACAACCCACACGAAATCACACGAACAAAGCGAAGACGCGAACGGGAGTGTCCGACGGCCCGAACAGGGGAATAACGGAAAACGCCGAAACAAAACCAGCCCGCGCCCTCAGCCATTTGGCGCCCATTAACCCGCCTTTACTAATCCCCATCCACTATTTACTATTCAGCTAATGAATATCGGCATTACGGTTTATCCGACTTACGGCGGCAGCGGCATAGTCGGTTCTGAGCTTGGCCGCGACCTGGCGGAACGCGGGCACAATGTGCATTTCATATCGTCCGTTTTGCCGACTCGGCTGACCGAACTGAACGACCGTATACATTTTCACGAAGTCGAAATGATGTCGTATCCGCTGTTCGAGCATCAGCCGTACGATCTCGCGCTCGCTACGAAAATGGCCACGGTTGCGCGAGCGGAGAAGCTCGATCTGCTTCATGTTCATTACGCGATACCGCACTCGATCAGCGCGATCCTCGCACGCGAATCGATCAAGCAGAAGCGCTACGTTCCGGTCATCACCACTTTGCACGGAACGGACATCACACTCGTCGGCGCGGACAGATCGTATCTTCCGATCACGCGCTACGGCCTGCAGCAATCGGACGGCGTCACCGCGGTGTCGAAATTTTTGAAGGCGGCGACGATCGAGACTTTCGATTTCGACGACGTTGAGGTGATCCCGAATTTTATCTGCGGATGTCATTACCGCCGCCAGCCGGAATCGCCGCTCCGCGATGACTTGGCACCGAATGGCGAAAAACTTTTAGTTCATGTTTCGAATTTTCGTTCCGTAAAAAGACCGGTCGATTGCATTGAGATACTTGCCGGGGTCAGGGCAAAAGGAGCCGACGCGCGGCTTGTGATGGTCGGCGATGGGCCCGAGCGATCGGCCACTTTCTATCGCGCCGAGCAGTTGAATGTCAAAGACAAGGTCACGTTCGTGGGCAAGCAAGCCAACATCGCAGACTATCTTGGCGTCGCGGATATATTTCTGCTGCCATCCGAGCTTGAGTCGTTCGGGCTCGCGGCACTCGAGGCGCAGGCGTGCGAGGTTCCCGTCATCGCGACCCGCATCGGCGGGATTCCGGAAGTTGTGTCGGAGGGCGAGACCGGCTATCTCAGCGACGTCGGTGACGTGAAAAAAATGAGCGAGGATGTGCTTCGCTTGTTAGGCGACGAAGATCTGCGTCGTGCGTTCGGAGAAAAAGGTCGCGAGCTGGGACTGCAACGGTACGGATCGGACAAAATAATTCCGCAGTACATTTCCTTCTACGAAAGCGTCCTCGCCAAATCGGTGGTCGTCGCCACGGCCTGACTCCCATGCTCAAACGGTACATGCACAAACGCGAGCGTTACTTCGCGATGCTCAACGACAACCGCGTCGTCCGCCCGTTCGAATGGGGAACCGAATTCATCGGACATGAAAGTGACGCGGAAGATCCGCACGAGATCTTTCGAAAATTTTCCGCGGACGTTATCGCGAACAGTGATGAGTATTTTTCGATATCGAAGATTACGGATTTCGTTTTGTCAGAACCGGGAGCGGTAGCGACTGGGGATCTCTCTTCCGACGAGATCCCAAATCCGAAATCCAAAATCCAAAATCGACAAGACTCCCCTCCTTCGGAAGGAGGGGTGGCAGCCGCTTCGGCTGACGGGGTGGTTCTCTCTTCCTCGATTAACCAAGATTCGACACTACCAGCGGGTGAGAACCACCCCGCCGAAGCGGCACCCCTCCTTCGCAAGGAGGGGAGTCGGAATGCGCCGCAGATCCTCACCTGGACGAGCGCCGTCAGCACTCCCTCGCCGGAGAACAACACGGCTTACGCGACCTACTTCCCGCACGAAACGAACAGAAAATCGGCGGTGATAATACTCCCGCATTGGAACGCCCGGGCGGGTACGTATTTCGATCTCTGCAAATTTTTCAACAAGGTCGGGATTTCCGCTCTGCGCGTAACGCTTCCGTATCACGAAGAGCGCATGCCGCCGGAGCTCGAACGTGCGGACTATCTTGTCGCCCCGAATGTCGGACGCTCGCTGCAATCGATTCGTCAATCGGTCGCCGACACCCGAGCCTGCGTCGCATGGCTGAAGGAACAGGGCTACGAAAAGATCGGGGTCGTCGGGACAAGCATCGGTTCGTGCGTCGCGTTTCTCGCGTTTGTTCATGATCCCGCGATCAACGCCGCCGTCTTCAATCACGTATCCGGGTACATGGCCGATGTCGTATGGCATGGCTTGTCGACTTATCATGTGCGCGACGGGTTCGGCGACAACATCGAGCTAGACGAGCTTCGCGAATACTGGCTGCCGGTTTCGCCAATGGCGTACATGGAGAAGTTGGCGGCTCAGGCGCCACGCCCGCAACGATACATTTACACACTCTACGACCTGAGTTTTCCGGTCGAGCTTTCGCGCGACACGATGCGCGCGCTTCGTCATCACAAGATCAAACACAGCAAGGCCGCGATCCCGTGCGGGCATTACACACTCGGCGAAAAACCATGGGTGTATCTGGACGGGTACAAGATCATCAAGTTTCTGCACAAGAACCTGCGGTGAAATTTGCGATTTTCGAATTGCGATTTGCGATCTCTTTGCGGACTCTGCGAACTTTGCGTGAAACTCAAACTCGGTAATTACGCAGGCCGGTTTCCGCGCAAAGCTCGCAGAGTCCGCAAGAGATCGCAATTCGAAAATGGCAAATCCCGGGCCCGCCCTCCAACCCAAACGGTTACACCTCACATCCAACCAGTGCTAAACTTTTCTCCAGCTTACGGATGAGCGTCGTCCCAACAAAACATCAGCAGGCATTTACGGAAGCGATTTCGCTTCTCGTTTCGCGCGCCTCGGATCCCCGCGGTCTGTCGGCGGATGATCTCGCGCCCCGCATTGAATCGGCCCTCGGAAAGTATCTTCTCAAAGAAAATCCGGGCGCTGACCGCGGAGCGATCAAGCAGTTCGTGGATGAGATCCGCGCCGACGATCTTTGCCTGATCATCGCGTGCGAGAAAGGTGACGAGAAGGCATGGGAATATCTCGTCGCGAATTTCGATGCGACGGTGAAGTCGGCTGCGCGAAAGATCTCTCAAAACAACGACGACGCGGAAGACTTGGCGAGCTCGATCTGGGCTGAGCTTTACGGTTTGAGGCAGGACGCCGACGGAAACAAAAAGAGCAAGCTGGCATATTATTCCGGCCGCGGATCTCTTGCCGGCTGGCTTCGGGCGGTTGTGTCCCAGCTCGCGATCGACGAGTACCGGAAACAATCCCGGTTCGTGCAGGTCGAAGAAAATCGCGAATTCGAAAATCTCGCCGAGGAATCTTCGAATCAAAACGGCAACAACCTCGTCGTGCATCACGCCGACAATCCGGAAGAGCTGCTGACCGGCGAACAGACCTCACGCGATGTCGCGCTCGCGCTGAAGCATGCTGTCGAAACGCTCGAGGCGGAAGACAAGCTTGTCATGAAGCTTTATTATTTCGACGACCTAAAGTTGAAAGAGATCGCGACGATGTTCGGTTATCACGAGGCGACGGCCAGCCGGAGACTCGTACGGATACAGAGTGATATCCGGAAGGCCGTCGAAAAGAAGCTGCGATCCGAACACGGTTGGAGCGAAAGTGAGGTAAAACGCTGCCTGTCGGAAACGGCATCGAAGCTGGGGTTAAGCGTTGAGAAATTGTTTGCGGTGCTGCTGGTGCTGGCAGCGGTGCAAGATATGTGGTTTTAGAGCGTTCGATAATGTAGGACAGGCTTTCCAGCCTGTCCACGCAGGTAACAACCTGGGTTACGAAGGGGACCGGCTGAAACGCCTGTCCCACGAAAGAAATGGAAGTAGATTTCGACAAAGAAATAGATACGCTTCTGCGAAAGGCACACGGCGACGGCCCGGTATTGGTGGGTGATTTTGCGTCGTCCGGTCACCTCGACGCGGATGCTATTTCTGCGTTTGCCGAGAATGCGATGCCCGAGAATTCGAGGGCGTTGTATTCGGCTCATTTGGCGGAATGTACGAGGTGTCGAAAGATTCTTTCCAATCTCTTAACGATGAATGCGGAACAGGCGCCGGCGGCCGCTCCGGCTTTCAGCGCGATCACGATCGCGGAGCGGAGCACGCCTTGGTATAGGAAACTTCTTTTGTTCCCAAACCTGGCGTACGTCATGGGCGGCCTCGTTCTGATCTTTTCGGGATTTCTGGGCTATACGATAATTCAGAGATCCGGCCTGGACAATGGAGCGTCGGTTTCCCAAATATCTGAACCGGATCCGGCGCGGGGCGGACCGAACGCGGAGGTTCAGCAAGAGCTTTCCGCGACGAGCTCTGCAAATGCGGCCGCAAATATTGCCACCTCAAATAGTGCGGTATTTTCTGCCAATACGAATGCTGCGATGACGGCGGCGAGAACTCCCGACTCGGGGGCGGGTCCGAAGGTCGGGGATAATAATAACTTCGTGCTTGACGGAACGGACACGTCGAGTGCGGACGTCGTCTCCGCGCCGCCTCCCGCACCGCCGGTCGTGCTCGCCAAACCCGAAGAGAAGGACGCTGCTCGCGGGCGGGACGATGTCGAGAAAGAAAGGACCGAAGACAAGGTTGCCGGAGCCCCTGTGCAAGAGTCCTCAAAAAACGATTTGATGCTGAAACAGGCTCCCGGTTCTATAAGTCAGAGTCAGGTTCAAAGCGGGCCCATGAATCGGAACGAGCGACAGTATAACCGCCAGATGGAAAACCTCGACGCCCGCCGTGCCGCCGCTTTGAAAAAGTCGGCCCCACGTGACGAGGATGGATCCGCCGGACGAAAGGTTATCGCCGGCAAAACATTCGAACGCAAACAGGGCGTCTGGTACGACACGACTTATCAGAGCCAGCTCACAATAAACGTCCGGCGTGGAACGGATGAATTCAACAAACTCGACAGCGGGCTGCGTTCGATCGCGAATTCTTTGAGCGGAGTAGCCGTGATCGTCTGGGGCGCGAAGGCTTACAGAATTCAGTAAGCTCGATTCGATAAGAAAAAAAGAGCTGTCTAGAAACTAGTTTTCTGGACAGCTTCTTTTTTGGATGAAGAAGACGATTGCGTGGCCGGCTATGGCCGCACATCTTCAGATCGATAAGTACGATCTCTCGATGTTGAGTTTGCCTACATCGTCTTATGAATCACCTCCGCATCTTATGAATTGTCTCCGTCTTTAGACGGAGGTAAGGCTTCAGCAGCCGACGGCTTAAGCCGAAAAAATATAAACAAAAGTGGTTTCAGTAAAAAAGGTGAAGCTATGCGGAATTATGCATTTTGCTTTTTTTGGCTAAAGCCTGCCGTGCAGGTATCGGCCCTCCCTCAAAAGACGGAGGCAATTCATAAGCGGATAGCTCCGGCCGGAAATTCAGAAAGCCGGGAAAGCCGAAGAGTACGATGTCGCGAAGGTCTCGATTTTTAGGAGGCGCTAAAAAGGCTCTCTCTTTCGAAAGAGCCCCATTTCTTCCTCGAAACATCAATTAATAGTTTCGGCCAAAACTTCTCAACCTCTGGGTTGATTCCCTTACGTCCTTGATATCGTCCGCCAGCTCACGCGCTTCTTTCGCCGTGATCACGCCGTCCATCCGATATTCCCTCTGATGTTTGGCAAGTTCACGCTGGTTACCTACAAGCTCCCGCTGCAGATAGAATCTTCGTTCCTGGTACTGCTCGTACGGGCTCTGGTAGTACGAATCGTAAAACGGAGAATATCCATAATACCGTGTCCGCCAGAACGGATCGCTATAGACGTAGTTCCTTACGACAACCGGTCGCCGAACATAGACGACTCGTCGCTGCGCCGATGCTTCAGTAATTAAGCCGCCGGCCAGCATCATCAATGCAAATGCAGTTGTGAGAATAAATTTTCTAAAACTCATTATTTCCTCCTTGGTCTGAGAAGCGGCGAAGGGAGGTTCGCAGCTTCTCTTACACAATTTCTGTGTAGTGTTAAGATGAATTTTTTCCGCCCCATGTTGCCGAAAGTTGAAAGGCGGCGGCGTCACGAATCCATTGTTCGTTGCATCAAACCCGCGTAAAATCAGCCTATGAAGTACACCCTCATCGCCTTTACAATTTTTTACATCTTTCTGGGTTGTTCGTTTGCTCAGCCCGCCTGGCAGGCGAATCTCGATTCGAAAATTCGCTTCTATCAAACCACCGATTTCGGGATCGTTCTGGCCGGCACGGAGCGAAGCCTCTATGCCGTGGATGGCCAGACGGGTGAGCGCCTCTGGCGGCGGGATACCGGCAGGATCGAGGAGACCGCCGTCACGCCGGTGCCGGACACGGACGTGATCCTGTTCTCGCGCGATCTCGGGAGCAAGTCTCGTCTTGAGGCGGTGGACATCATGAGCGGGTCGACGCTCTGGCAGAGCGATAAGGTCAAGGGCGACGTGCTGCAGCTTGCGGCCGACCCGGCGAATGATCTCGTGTCCGTCATATTGGTAAAGGATCCGCGCGGCGACGCCGGCGAGGGGCTGAAACGAAAACCGATCGTCCACGTTCTTCAGTTATCCACGGGTGAGGAGCTTTGGAAAAAGGAATTCGACGGTGAGATCGAGATGATGCCTTCACGCTTTGGTGAGAACCTGGGCGAGATCGCGTACACGCTAGACAACTATCGAGCACCGCTCATGGTCGACGGACGCTTGTTTCTTTTTTACGAAGGGGCGACGAGCTATGACGCCAGGACGGGCGGCGAAAAGGAGCGGGAAAAATTTAGAGTAAATGAAGGTGGGCTGGCTCTCACCGAGGCCGATCCGGTTATCGACGATAAGCGCATCTACATGTCCGGCCGCGGCCGAATTCGCGCAGTGAACCGGCGGACCGGGAATGTCGAATGGAAGGCGGACGACCTGGGAAATTGCGCCGAGATGGCGCTGATCGGCACAACCTTGTTCGTACGAACCGGCGGGCAATTTACGCGCTTGAAAGACGGCGAGGCGGAGTCCAAGGGGCCTTACGGCGTCTCCGCCATCGACACGCGAGACGGCAAAACGATCTGGCGGTTCAAAGGAGCCGACAAAGGTTTGACGAACTTTGTTTTCAGCGACGCCAATACGATTCTCATCGCCGATCGCGACGACCTGATCACGATCGACGCCGGAACCGGAAAGCGTCGCGATTCAGTCGAGCACAAAATCGACAAAGCCCAATTTGTTTTGCTGAACGAGCGCGGCGATGCGGTTGTTGGCGGACGCGATGAGATAGCGGCGTTTAAGATCGGGGCAGCCGCCAATGCGGAACGTGGAACGCGGAATACGGAATTCGTAAAGGCAACTTTTTCAGAAGACGATCAAGCAACATCTCGGAGCCCGGCAATGAGGATTCCGCATTCCGCATTCCGCGTTCCGCATCCAAAGGCTGCCTCACCGTCGGAGGTTTGGCGTGTGCGCCACAAGCCCCCCTCACGCGGTGCGTTTCGCATCATCGCGGGGATTGCGCTTCGCGCGACGGCGCTCTACTTTCGGTACGGCGGGTTAGCGACGTCGGCGATAGGTCTCGCACGCGGCGGACTGAGCCTCGCAAGCGCGGCAAATTCTTTTCGATGGTCGGGATTGAAGTCGCGCTTCGGGTCGTTCGATCTGACGACGCTGGCGAGCAACTCGGCGCGAAACTATGTCACACGTCGCATCTATTCTTTCGGATCACTTACCCGGCTTCCAAATGCGGCGAGCCGCATCGGGGACCTGCAGATCATAACGCCCTCCGGCATTCGCGGAAGGATTACGAGCGGGATCATCGATCGAGCCACTCCGTCGGGCAGCGAAGTGCGCGAAAGCGTTATCGATCGCCTGGACCCGGTCCGCCAGATCGAAAAACTTTCCAGTTACTTGCTCCGCCGGAAACGCCTTGCCGAGCTCCGCTCAAACTACATGTATTTCTACACCGACCTGCCAAAGCCTTTCGACCGCAAAGGTCTTATCGGCGTAAACATTCACACCGGCCGCGATTCCCGGGTCATCCTGGATTCCGATCCGGACGCACAATTTGTTACGGATGAAACTCTGAATCTGCTTTACTCCGCCGATGGCAGCCGGCTGCAAGCGTTCGATGTGATGAGTAGATAAACCTGCCGTAATGTACGACAGACTTTCTAGTCTGTCGTACATTTTTGCGTCAGGTTGTTCGTGTGAATGGTGTTTCGTGGTTTCCGCTTTTCTTAAAACCCGACCGCGAACGCGGCCGTGCCGTACAACTGTTCAACGGTCAGTGTCGTATCTGCGGAGTCCCATGACTTCTCAAATTCCTTTATGACCAACGCGGCCGATGTCGTCTTACCCTGTTTGTTGAGTGCTTCCGCGAGACCGAACAATGCACGCCCGTTGCGCGGGCTGCGCTTGATCTCTTCGCGATAAGTTTTCTCCGCTTCGGCGAACTGGTTGTCGCGAAGAAGTGTCCTGCCAAGCCACTCGCGTATCGGCAGGTCCCAATCCGGAGGCTCTGCGTAATTAACTTTCGACTCCGAAACGACTGCCGCTCGGAGTAGCTGGATCGCCCCTTTCCTGTCGCCGCGGGCCTCGGCGATCTCGGCGGAAAGAAGGTCCTCGCCGACCTTTAGAGCTATGCTGACCGGCGTTGTGAACAATACCGCCTCCGCCGGAATTTTCTTCGCTGTGTCGCGCAGCAATACCAACTCTTTCTCCGCCTCCGCCGCCTTACCCGTTTCCGCCAGAGCGAGTCCGCGGGCCATATGCCAGTGGGCGGTGGTCGTCATCATCGACGCATCCGGTTTCGGATACTTCAATATCTCGTCCCATTTGTGGAAGCGGGTGAGTGCGACAATGGTGTACGGCATGAACATCTCGAGCATCGGCATCGCGGCGACATGCGGGCGAATATTCGTCTCGAGCTCCCGCGCCGCCTTCAACGCTCCGGCGTAATTGCCGTGCGCGGCGTGCGACGATGCCAGCATGTGGACGTTGTGGTTGTAATACATCACGGGGTACAGCCCGGTGGCACCGCTCTTCGCGATGTAATTTCGATCGGCGACGATCGCGAGGTCGTTGCTCTTTACAGCCTCGGCCCAATCCCCCGTGCGCAGGTAGATGTGCGAGGGCATGTGGACGAGGTGTCCGGCATTTGGGGCCAGGCCTGCAAGCCGCATGGCTGCCGCCGTACCGCGTTCCGGGTTCGGGCTTGCCTCGATCGCGTGAATGTAATAGTGGTTGGCGCCCGTATGATACGGGTTGCGTCGCAGCACGTCATCGAGCACGGCCAGGATTTCGAGCGTTCCCTCCGCCGGTTTTCCGTCCAGCGTCCAGAGCTGCCACGGCCGGAGATTCATCATGCTCTCCGCGTACAAGGTCGCGGCGTCGAGGTCGTCCGGGTACTGCTTCGCGAGCACCCCCATCGCCATCCTGTAATCGTGTGCCAGTTTCGCTTTGTCCGCGGCCGGGTCCTTGGAGTAACGCTTCGCGAGCGCGTTTATGTAACCGCGGTCGGCCTCGCTGGCCTTCGGGGCAAGCTCGATCGCCTTCTGCAGATAGGTATAAGCTTGTGCGAAGCGGTCCGGATCGGACGGGTCGTTGTAGTTCGCTCCAAGGCCGAGCGACATTCCCCAGTACGCCATCGCCATCTGCGGATCGAGCTCGGCGGCGTGCTTGAACGAAGCGACGCCTTCGGCATGATTGAAGGCGTACAAATAGGCGAGCCCCTGATTAAAAAACTTCTGAGCCTCGGGATTTTTCGTCGTGACCGGGTGGTCGATATTCCCGAGGCCGCTGTCGAGGGTAACGGTGCGTTTCTCGGGCGGCGGTTGTTCACCATGGCCGCCATGCTGTGCAAACGTGAGAGACGTGAGAATCAACATCAAGATAATAGCTTTCATTTAATTACCTCCGAACGCTCCGGACAAAGTTCACCAGAGTTTATAACAAGACTATAGGCGGGTGGGCAGCGAATATCTTTAGAAGGTTCTGAGAACCTCCTGAAAAAGTTCTGAAGACGGCATGCTCCAGTATCGCAATATTTATTTGCGATGCCGCATTCGTTCACGCTGCGCGCTTCAATTCCGTGGCTTCTCCGTCTATTCGGTGTATTCCGTGGTTATGGGTTTTAAAGGACGAGCCACGTAATACACCGGACAAATCTTGAAAAGGAATCGGGATTTTCCGGAGTGAACTGGTGCCCCACTGTTTCCGAATTTGTACTTCTAACTTTTTCGCCGTAAATATATAGTTAAATCGGATCAATAACAACGAAAATGAAACGTCACGCCTTAATTTTTACCGCCGTTTTTCTAACTCTCGCGACCGTGGGTTTTGGCCAGCCTAAAGCCGTGAAGCCGGATCCGGAAATCGCCAAAATGGTGAAGGAAGTTTCGGCGAAGAATATCGAAGCGACGATCCGCAAGCTGGTTTCGTTCGGCACTCGGAATACGTTGAGCGAGCAGGACAATCCGGCGCGGGGGATCGGGGCGGCGCGCGATTGGATCTTTGGCGAGTTTCAGAGGATCAGTGCGGATTGCGGCAGTTGCCTGAATGTCGAGAAGCAATCTTTTCTACAGCCGAAAGCCAACCGCGTACCCGAGCCGACGACGCTGACGAACGTCGTCGCGACGCTCAGGGGCTCGACCAATCCGGATCGCGTGTATGTCGTGTCGGGACATTACGATTCGATGTGCACGTCGCCGACCGACGCGAAGTGCGACGCACCCGGGGCGAACGATGACGCGTCGGGAACCGCGGCGGTGATCGAGCTTGCCCGTGTGATGTCGAAACGAAAGTTCGACGCGACGATAGTTTTCATGACGGTCCCCGGCGAAGAGCAGGGGTTGCTCGGTGCGACGTATTTTGCGCAGCAGGCGGTCGAGAAAAAGATGGACATCGAAGGGATGTTCACGAACGACATCATCGGTGGAGTGACTTCGCAAAAAGACTCACCGAATCGAAATCGCGTCCGCATATTCAGCGAAGGCGTCCCGTCGAACGAGACCGAGCAGCAGGCCGGAACCAGGCGCAGCGTTGGCGGCGAGAACGATTCCGCATCGCGGCAGCTCGCGCGGTTTGTGAAAGAGCAGGCGGATCGCTATCTGAAAAATTTCAGAGTGTGGATGATATACCGGCGCGACCGCTACCTGCGCGGCGGCGATCACATTCCGTTTCTCGAACGCGGCTTCGCGGCCGCCCGGATCACCGAGGTCGACGAAGATTACACCCACCAGCACCAGAACGTTCGAACCGAGAACGGGATCTTCTACGGCGACACGCCCGAGTTCGTCGATTTCGAATACACCGCGAACGTCGCACGCGTGAACCTGATCGCCCTCGCCTCGCTCGCCGGCGCCCCGGCGAGGCCGAAGAACGTCGGACTCGTCACGACGCGTCTGACGAACGACACGGAATTGAAATGGGACGCGAACACCGACGCCGATCTCGCCGGCTACCAAGTAGTCTGGCGCGACACGACCGCATCGGAATGGACCGATGCGGTCGACGTCGGAAACGTAACCACGTTTGTCATGAAAGCTCGATCAAAAGACAACTACTTCTTCGGTGTACGGGCGGTGGATAAGAACGGGAACAAGAGTCCTGTGGTTTATCCTAGGCCTCAAAGATGATCTTCAGGACTCCGGCGATGTTTACTTCGAGTATTCTTCAGAAAACCTTTCTTGAATTCGCCACGCAACCGCTGTCGGCGAGATTCGCAAGGTTCCGCGATCCGTTCTGACGGACGTCAGATGGCTGGTCGCCCGACCGCTAGTTCGATGTCCGTGTAGTTCTCGGTTGTGGTGGACGTACTTACATATTCCTTACCTTCCGATTTTGTCCGAATAACGATAGTTTGTTGTATTCGGCGAATCAGTCCGGTTTCGTTGTCAATCCAATACGTGTTTCGCGCATCGACATTATTGTATGTTCCCGTGAGGACGCTGCATGCATGTCCATCAACAACCTCCTCGGACTTGCTTTCAGGGTTTACTAGGCGCGAAAAGAATTTGTCACCGAGCTGTAGCTCGTCTCGAAAAACGAAGTACCTGATTGCGAAGAGAATGTCTCCCTGTCGGGTCCTTGGCGCTATCCCTAAAGCGTCATCCACGGTAGAGAAGGTTCGCTGCCGTTGGCCGTCAACTTCCAGCCAACTATTCTTACCTTCAATTCTAAGTACCTTTTCGAGACCATTTTCCTTCCAGGTTAGGAGAGCGTCCCGGTCGCGCGTGTACTTGATCTCAAGAGGTATTTCCGCATATTCGGTCCGTTTACCGCCGGCCTCCTCCAACACCCGATGCGTACCTTTCGATCCGTAATACGTTAGCTCGGTATAGGCGCGCCTCACAGCATCGACCAGCTCCCAAGGCTCGCGTTTAATATTTGAATTCGTTGCCGGCGAGGTTGTTTTCGATGTTGATTCGGCAGCAATGGCAAGCCCACCCCCAGGCGCCCGTGGGCTCCCCCCCGAGCAGTTTGAGACCAACAGGACAATGCATAAATAAGTGGGAACAAAACATTTTTTATTCATACTCTCTCCTTATTTAACCGTAACGGACAGGCTACCGACATTTATCCTGACGAGACCAATTCGGCATGAAACCTCAAAGACGTGCCCGCCCTTCGATATTGTTTCCGGTATAACCACGCCGTCAACGGCCATCTGGCGTTGAAAACTTATGTCGGCCGCATCGGGACTCAGGTATCTTCGTGACTAATTTAGTCGCTGGACCAGTGCATGTCTTAAATTATTCTAAATTCTTGCGACTGCCGCAGGATCGCTGCATCTTTTGGCACCGCCCCCGCGGCCTGGCTCATATTGCACCGGCTCGCCTTGAACCAAGAATTGGTGGATATTTTCTCCATCACTAAGGTTTAAAAAGCGGTGTCGAAACCACTGCACGCTTATACATTTTAATTCCACGCTGTGCTGAGGCAGCTAGTGAACGGGTGATCTCGGCATCATCGACGTTATTATTTTGGTAATCCACGCTGGCCTTTCCCAACACTTTGTTTACAGCTGCCTCGGTGTCGATCCGGTTGGCCGCAATTTGACTGCCAACGTCCACGTCCGATATAGCCAAAGACTCGACGAGTCTTGCAGGTGAGGGAAGGTTGAGGTTAACTCCCCCACTAATTCCGGTCATTCCACCCGTGATGCTAACCGAAGGATCGAGGGACTCGGCCAAATCGCGAACGGCGGCTTTGGCAAGCTCAGCGGACTTATTGGCTGTTGCTTTCTTAATAAGAGCCCGTTCATTGAAGTGCCCCTCAATGAGTTCGTCCGCAATAGCAGCAGCTAAATCTCTTTCTCGCTGCTTGCTTATCCCAACCGCGGGGCCTACTTCCGAAGAGGTGTCGCCGCCGTTTATCGAAGCACTGATTTCAGCTTCAAGGTGGATAGCAGCTGGCGCCTTGTTCTTCGAAGCACTCGCTTTCTTACCTTTCTTGTATTTCTTCCTATTGTCTTGGGATCGCCGGGAGCGGTGCCTCATAAGCCATTCTGCGTCGAAACCGGCGTCTTCGAAGTTTTTTAAAATTCGTTCTGAAACCTCGTCTGCCATCGAGCCGCCGACACAACCGCCCGAGCGCGTCCTGCAGTCCGGATCCGTGGCAATCAACCCCAGCGGATCGGTGAACTTGTAAGGCGAGTTGAGGGCGTAACTATACCTGTTCAAAGTCTGGGGATCTCTGATTGTTGCGCTCGCAGTCATCGGATCCGCGCTCGTGAATCTTCCGTGACCGGTGTTGTAATATCTCGCCTGCGCAAATTCGAGACTCGACTCGCCGTCTTTTTGATACCCCGTGTAATCCTGTCTTACATTCGGCGGATCGTATCCGTTGCCGTTCAGGCCGCCGACTCTTTGCGGCGTGGCGATCTCGTCGCCAAACGCGGTGAAATCTTTCCGTGAAGAGACGCGCCCGTATTGGTCGGTTATGACTCTCGGGCTGCCGAGGTGATCGGTCGTAAGGTAGCTGACTTTTGCTTGCTGGATGGGCGTCACGGTGGTCGAGTATTCGGCGGCAAGCTGCCCGCTCGCATCGTAAACAAATATCGTAACTTCGTTGCCGACCACCTTCCTTACTCGCCTGCCCTCGCCGTCGTATTGGTAAGTCGCGTCCGGCGTCGCCGTCTGGTTCGAAGCACTGAAGAATTCTTTCTGATGGCTCTCGCCGTCGTAGCTGAAACGTTGACCGCCCGCGTCCCGGGTCATCGAACCAGCGGCATCATATACGTAATTCTGCCCGGCCGCCAGTCTATTGTTTGCGGTGCTGACCGTCGGATTGCAAACGGCTTGCTGGCATGAGCCGAGAGTTGTGGTACTCGCCGGATCGAATCGGCGATTTCCGTAGCGATCGTAGTTGAAAGACTGCTTCCACGTTTGATTTCCCGAAACGGTCTCGACCGCCGACGAGATGCGATTCAGCGAATCGTAAAAGTATGATTGGGTAGCGGTGAACGCCGGGGTGTTGCCCGACGCAGGAACGATTATCCTCTGAAGGCGCATGGCGCCGTTGTTATCGATTTGCCCGTCACTGTTGTATTGGAACTCAAGACGGAAAAGGTTTTGATCGGTGTTAGTTAGGCCGAGACCCATCATCGTAACCTGCAGACGCTTCGGATCATATTCGGCGCTTTCCCAATGGCCGTTCCCGAGTTGCAGTTTCACGACTGCCCCGACCGAGTTGTAGCCGATGCTGTCCGCGTAATTGAAGAAGCCCTGGGTTGCGGTTTTCTTGCTCTGGACCTGCGATAGTTCACCGCCGGAATTCAATGTGCTGCGGACGACCCGGGTGGAAGGGTATGTCTCCTCGATGAGGCCACCGGATAGGTTGTAAACGTAGCTGAAGCTGTACGGCGCGCGGGTTCCGGCTATCTGCTCCGGGGAGGTTCTTTGCTCGCTGGCAAGCAGACGGCCCATCGAATCGAAGCTCGTGTTCCGGGTTTCCGATACGGTGCTTGTGACCCGTGTCGTCTTGCCCTTTGCGAAATTCGGAACGGCACCTAACCCAGTGCCGTCATAATAGAATCCAACGTCCGGCGTCGAGTCGGAATAATCCCGCGTGACGATTCGGTTGAAGCGG
The DNA here is from genome assembly GCA_035526605.1 of Pyrinomonadaceae bacterium. Classification (GTDB taxonomy): domain Bacteria; phylum Acidobacteriota; class Blastocatellia; order Pyrinomonadales; family Pyrinomonadaceae; genus OLB17. The sequence continues at coordinate 18,167 of DATLCA010000251.1, forward strand.
TCGTAGGTGCCCGTAATTGAGATATTTCGTGGATCCGTCGTTGTCAAAATATTCCCGTTGTCGTCATAAGTGTACCTGGTCGACCATGCTGAATTGCCGGTAACCGGGTCCGTCGCAGCAAAGGCCGTGTTGGTGTCCTGCTCGGGTTGTTTTGCAAAAAGAACGCGGCTCAAAGAGTCGTACATGAAATAACGGCTCTGCTCACCCTGTACCGTGCGCCGTAAGTTGCCGAGAGCGTCAAAAACATAGTCCGTGGAAAGGTTCCCCGATACCGGCCCCTCATAGACGCGAACCATATTGCCGAAAGCGTCACTTATTCCCGTCCGTTCTCTGCCCGTCTGGTCCACGATGGTCTTCGTTTGACCGATCACGCCGGCAGTCGAAAGCCCATACGTAATCTGCACGTCATCTGTATCTGGTGAGATAACTTTTTTCGTGCGGCTCAGGTCATCGTACTCGGGCGTCGTCCACTGTTTTGTTTCTCCCGACCTGAACGGATTTGTCGAACGCTTCACGCGCCCGAGTTGGTCGTATTCGGTTTCGGTGAAAACGTTTCCGTTGGTCTCGATCTTCTCGGTCAGATATGTGCGCCCGACCCCGTCATATTTCGACACGGCCTCACTCCATTTCTCATTATCGATCTGACTTCGAACCCTAACCCACCGCGTCGGTTCGCTCGTTCCTGCCCCGTAAGAAGTTTCCGTTACCGATCCCACGGGCTGATTGTTGAAGTAGGAGGCGACCCGAGTCGGTCGAAGCAGCGGATCAACATACTCCATTCGTGTTTCCAAACCATTCGGATCCCTGGCGGTCAGTGACAATCCCGTCGTCCAGTCGTAGGTGGCGCTGCTAGTAAAGCGTGTGGCCGAGCCATGGGCTCCGGTTGGGTCGGGTGCGGGGGAAATGACTTGAACCGGAAACGCCTGGTAGTTTCCGTCGTACACGGTGGTGGTTACGAAGCCGTTTCCATCGACGGTCTCCACCCGATTGCCAAACTGATCGTATCTTGCGTGCGTTACGACACCGGCGCTGGGATCCGCGACCGATCCTTTCGAGCTATCCCAGGTCCTCATCGAGGTCGGCATCGCTCGCCCGAATGTCGTGCAGTACTGCGGGCACTCGTCATAAAGCATTTCACTTTGCGATACGACATTGCCGGACGCGTCTTTGACCCGGGCGATCTTTGCGGCTCCGAGGATATTCTGATCGCGATAAACGGAATCGTTCAGATATGTCGTCTCGGTAAATTTCGCAAGAGCCCCGGTCGGAATATCTCCGATCTGTCCATCGACCGCGAGCGCGTTCGAAACAACAGCATAGTGGTAAGCGGATGCGGCAGTTTGATCCACACCTGTCGAAAATTCGTTGGTCGTGTCGTAGGCGAATATGGACGCTTCGGCAAGCGCGGGGCCGCTTCCCTCGAAAATGAGGCTCACGTTTTTGTTCGGGCGCGCATTACGAAAAGCGCTAACGGTTTTTGTGTATGGAGGATTTATTCCCGCGGCCGTGTAGGTGTATGTGTAGGTGCTCTCCTCGTACTGCGTCAGCTCGCGGCGAAGCAGCGACCCCCCGAAACCATCCGCGGAAGCTGAATAGATTCTTTTCTCGAACACCATGCCGTTTTGCGATGGCGATTGCCCGAACGGCCAGTACTGCCTTCCTCTCGTGTCGAAGGGTTCCGGAAGATCCCATTTGGAAATCTCCGTCCGCGTGTTATCGGGGGCGATGATCTGGGTTTTCCTGTAATCAAGCCCCCGGACTTCGTTGTATTTCCACTCGGCGACATCGGTGCCCGTTCCGTTCACACTTAGCTTTCTTGACCTGACTTTCCGGGTGGCCTGGATGTACGGCTGTTTCTGCTGATCAAGATCGGAGATCATCGAATCGTAGTCGTATTCCTCGTATGCACCGGCCGGATAAACGACCTTGTCGAGCTCACCGTACTCGTCGTATGTGAACTTGTAACTGCTGCCATCCGGCATGGCGACCTCGGCGAGGACCACCGGGTTGAAAAGCTGCCCAGCAGATTGTCCGTTACCCACAACAAGGACCGGTACCGGGTACGGAGGCAAATTGGTTTCCTCCTCCGGGGGAACGTACGCCGACTGAAACAAAGATTGATTTGCGGATTGAGTCTGCGGGAAGTTTCCGGCATTCGAATCGGTCGGCGGTGCAGCCGGATTCGGCAAGTAATGGCTCGCTACATATTTCAACCCGGGGGCACCGCCGGCCTGAGGTGTCAGCACATCGGCGAGATTTCGCCACTTGAAGATATAACTTCTCGCCACGCCGCCGAGCCCGGGGATCGAATAGTTGTAATCCTGAGCTTGGGGGTTCGCGGGGAGCGGATTTCCGATCACACGCCCGAGGGTGTCGGTCCATTGCCGGGTATCTTCGTTGTAAGTCTGCCTATTTCCATGCCGGTCGATGAGATAGGGGTTGGGGTGTTCGAGCACATATCGCGTTCCGTCCGGCATGAAGAGTGTTCCGGTGTCGGCGCCTGTGCTGTCGTATCTCATTCGCGAGCCGTCCACCGCGTAAAAGGTTCCCGTCATATCGACCTGTGAACTGATATAGAAGTGATCGCTTTTCCGGAACTCGTGCGCCGAGCCGTCGGGCATATGGATCGTCACGCGGGCGATCCGATAGCTCCAGCAGCAGCTCGCCGGCTTGCCGTCATAAGCATAAATTTCGTCGGACTTCGGCCACTCGATCTGCGGAAGGTCGAGCGTGCTCTTCCAGCCGGCCTTTGAATGCTCCGCATACAAAGCCTGTGTGACGCTCTGTTTCACGTAGTAAGGCGGTGGAGCGACTATAAAATTGTTCACGGACTTCATGTGGTCGATCCGCCAAACCGACGATGAGTAGGAGAGGCCGATCGGAAGATTCAGGCCGCGGCCGGGGAACGCGGCGATGGGCACCGAAATGGCGACGGTAGCGCTTTCGTTTACCTGGCCCTGAGTGAACCTGACATTTGTTTGGTCGCTCTGCGATTGCGCGTACGCGACAAGTGAAAGCAGGCAGAAGACGGTTTCGAGATAGCGAGTGATCTTACTAAGAAGTGTGGGGGAAATATGTAGCATGTTTAACCTCAACGCTGAAAATTGACGGGGAAGGCCCGGTTTCTCTTTTCGGTGTCCGGCGCTCGGCGGTTGTTGTTATTCAGCGAGCACAACTCCGGAACACGCGGAACACTGACGGGTCGACGGTGACTGAAGCGAGAAACATTCAGACAGCGATGCTTCTCCGCCAGCAGGGGCTTGGGACCTAAAGACCGTCCGCCGTCTTATCGTCGATAAAACGCTGGGACCGGAATGTCTTTGGGAATTCCCCACTGGACTTGTCTTAAGGAATTGCCGAGCCCCGACTGGCGTATGTACCAGTTTCCGTTGGACTCTCTCCAGACGGCGACGTCTGTTTTGGCATCGCCGTCGTAGTCGTTCTGAACGGCGATATCCCCTGCCTGCTGCCATGGAATTGTCAGCACCTGAGCGTTGGAGCTCTGCCGTATGATCCAATTTGCGCCGTTGCGCAGGGCGTAGTCGGCCTTGCCGTCGCCGTCGTAGTCCGAGCTGACCGGCTGGGTGCTCGATTGGGCGACCGTGGTGATAGACGACATCCCGTTGCCGCTGTTTATCGAGTAAAACTTCTGATCCGAATTGCGCCAGACCGTGATGTCGGCCCGGCCGTCGCCGTCGTAGTCCGCGGGAGCCGGCACATCACCGCTCGTCCCGTATGGTTGATAGAAGCTTGCACCGTCGGAGCTTCGGACGATGTACCAGACGCCGTCGGACGGCCGCCAGACGGCTCGGTCGGTTTTGCCGTCACCGTCATAGTCCGCCGGTACACGAAAATCCGTTGGTGTGCCCCACGCGAAGACCGGTGCCCACGCGTAGTCGCTCGATTGCAGGACGAACCATTGTCCGGTCGATGGGCGATAGACCGAGAAGTCGGTCTTTCCGTCGCCATCGTAATCACCCGGAACCGGCTTATCGCCGCTCGTTCCCCAACTCTGTGTCACCTGCGCGGAATTCGATCCGCCCATGACCCACCACGTCCCGGTCGAGGGACGCCAGACGGCGAGGTCGGCGGGCGGGGCGGCATTGGCGTTGGCGTCTTCGACAGCTAGAAGACGCGAGCCGGCGTAGATGTATTCTTTCGAGAGTTGGGGTGTGGGAGTTGGGAGAGGCGCTGCGAAAGGGTTCCAGCTGCTCGAGGCATTCTCCGGCAGCCGCGTTCCGAACCATCCTGTCTTCCTTCCCGTCAGACCGTCGGTCGACGGGAGCCAATCGTTTTTCGCGAAGACGCCGATGGTGATCAATGTAACGAAGATGAGAGCGATGAGATTTGCGAAAAGGCTTTTTCGCTTTTGAGAGAATCGGGAATACGGCAGAGACATGGGAGCTTCTCCTTTCGGATCCAGGTTGTAGATCCTCGTGCTGGGTGGTTACGGAAAAGAAACTCTTATCGAGTGGGAAAGATCGTAGCAGGGGGGTCCGGATGAGGTCTTGTATTCGTCTTAATTATTCGAAAGAGAAATGAAAGAGAGAGCCGTGGATTTTTTCTTGTTGAGTCCGGTGTGTATGCATTCAAAATTTTCCCAGCGGCTTAGTGTAATTTCCTGTAGTCGGTGATCCAGCCCGCAGCTAAGAAACTGAAACCACTAACTCACACGAAATCACACGAACGACGACGGAACACGGAAACAAGAATCGTTTCAGGGTTCTACGAAGACTTCGTCTGCTTCGTGCACCGGCTTTTAACTCGGACCACTAAACACACCAATCACCAAGAAACAAAATCTGCAATTCAAAATCGGAACATGCGGAGGTGAAGGTTCCACGGAAAAAGCTCGGCTGCGCGGAAAAATCCTTCCAATTCCGACCGTTTCGTAATAAAATCCTGAACTCGATCCCGGAAACACTTCACACCCGTTCACCGAAGGAGTTATCAAACTACCAAAGGGTTGAATCTCAACCTTTGTTTGCTGCCAGGCTACCCTTCACTGCGGGGCCCGCAGCGTTACATCAGCTTTTAAGGTTTTTATGAAAAAGATATTCGGCAGTCAAATCCCTTCGCCTACGCGTCGTTGGATCTATGTTCTTTTGCTATTTGTTCTTGTAAGCGGCCAGGCCCTGACGCCTTCGGCGCAGACAAAGAAAAGGCACAGACAAGTTTTCAAAAAAACCTCGCTCGTCAAAAAGAAGACGAAAAAACGGGCCCGGCACGCTAGGGCGAAACTGATCCCCCCGACGCCGCGTGACGAGGATGAGTTCGAAGGTGATCCGGAAAAACGGAGTGAGTGGTTCATGCGCGAACGAACCTTCCCGTCGGGCTCTCTGCCCGAGGAAGCTCGGCGAAGCGCGTGGCTCTCCCGTCCAATCGACGCACGATTTACCGACCCGCAGACGGCCCCGCAGTGGCGCAGTATCGGGCCTCAGCCGACGAGCTCTTTTTTTCCAAACAACTGGGGACTGACGAGCGGGCGCATCAACGCCATCGCGGTTTCCCCATCGGACCCGAATTTGATTTTGGTGGGTGCGGCGACGGGCGGCATCTGGCGTTCGACGGACGGCGGCGCGAGCTTCGCTTCCGCTTCGGATAATCACGTCGATCTGGCGGTCGGGTCGATCGCTTTTTCTCCGAGCAACAATTCGATCGTCTATGCCGGCATGGGCGACAAATCGAGCGGTTATCTGGGAACGGGCGTTTTGAAATCGACCGACGGCGGGCAGACCTGGGCTCGAATAAGCAACTCGACACTGCCCGCGCCGGGGAGGATCTCGCAGATCCTGGTCGACCCGGTCGACGCGAATCGCGTTTACGTAGCGCAGTATGGGTTTCTGCAGGGAAATACCGTTTTTGCCAGCGGCTTCTTTTATTCGGCGGACGGCGGCGTTAGCTGGACGAAATCTCTCTCGGGTCTTCCCAAGGACCTCGTGCGCCACCCGACGGACCCGAACATCATGTTTTTGGGCGTCCAGCGGTTCGACCTCTCAGGTCAGCCGAATACGGGCGGCATCTGGAAATCCGTTGACCGCGGAGTCACATGGAACCGGATTTACACTTCGCCGTTTGCGGCCACCTCCAACATCAAAATCGCGGTCACGCCGGCGGCACCGGAGAGCATTTACGTTGTGGTCGGCGGCGGTACGGCGGCGCAGATGGAAGTCAGCACGAACGGGGGCGGAATTTGGACAAATAAAGGTTCGGCATTTGATACGGCGCAGTTCAGTTACAACTGCTATATATTCGTCCATCCCTCAAACCCTAATATCATTTACGTAGGCACGCGCGATCTCTGGGTGAGCACCGACGGCGGCACGAATTATACGAATCAGACCAGAAATTTCAGCATCACCGGCGTCTATAGTCCGTCGCAGGCGCAGTCACATCCGGATCAGCATCACTTTTATATATCCCCGACGAACCCGAACGTGATCTACATCGCCAACGACGGCGGCCTATGGAAATCGACCGACGGCGCCGGGAGCTTTCAATCGCTCAACTCTACGCTTTCGCTCACGATGTTCGTCAGTCTCGATCTGCACCCGACCGACCCGACACGCTCTTACGGCGGGACGCAGGACAACGGGACACAGAGACGTAATCTCACCGGCGGACTTGGCTGGCGCGAGTTTGCGACCGGCGACGGCGGACAGACGATCGTCGATCCGCTGGACCCGAGTATCATTTACGTGACGTACGTCGGAAACACCGTTTACCGCTACAGCAATAACGGCGATTCCTTCGGCGGGACGATCGGCAACAACACCATTTTCTCAAATGACCGCGTTGCTTTTTACCCTCCGTTTGTCGGCAACGACGTCGATTCGACAATTTATTTCGGGACGTATCGCCTGCACATGAGCACGACCCGGGGGGCGTCGTGGACGCAGCCGGGCGGGACGTTCGATTTAACTTTCGGGGCGAGCGACGTGCTTTCGACGATCGCCGTATCGCGCTCGAATACGAACATCATCTACACCGGCTCGTCGCAGGGGCGGGCAATGGTTTCGACGAATGCCGGCGCATCCTGGACCGACATTACCGCGGGACTTCCGACGCGTTTTATCAAAAGCATCGCGATCAGCAAGACCAACCCGAACACGGCTTACCTGACCGTCTCCGGTTTTGGCTCCGGACATGTTTTCAAAACCGTCAACGCCGGAGCGAACTGGACCGACATCAGCGGCGATCTGCCGAATATTCCGACCAACACGATTCTGATCGACCCTCGCGATCCTTCGACACTCTACGTCGGCACCGACATCGGCGTTTTCCGATCGACCGCTGGCGGCGGCACCTGGGAAACGCTCAATGGCGGCATGCCGCCGACGATCGTCACCGAGCTCGACGCGCAGCCGAGCGGCTTGATTCAGGCGGCGACCTACGGGCGCGGGATGTACGAACTCGCAAATACGCGAAGGACGTGGTCGGACTTCGATGGGGATGGAAGAACGGATATTTCCATTTTCCGGCCGACCGGTGCGGAGTGGTGGTACCTCCGCAGCTCCGACAATCAACATCGCGCTTTCCAGTTCGGGAATTCTGCTGACAAGCTCGTACCCGGCGATTTTACCGGGGACGGCAAGTCCGACATCGCGACATGGCGCGCCTCCACCGGCGAGTGGTTTATCTTCAGAAGCGAAGACTCGAGCTTCTACGCTTTCCCGTTCGGCACGAACGGCGACCTTCCCGCTCCGGCGGATTATGACGGCGACGGGAAGACGGACGCCGCGGTATTCAGGCCTTCCAATTCGGTTTGGTACATTTCGCGCTCTACGGGCGGGTCGACGATACAGCAATTCGGTGCGGCGGGGGACGTCCCGATCGCAGCCGATTACGATGGTGATCTCAAAGCGGACATCGCAATTTTCCGGCCGGCAGGTGCGGAATGGTGGATCCAGAGAAGCAGCGCCGGGCTCAGCGCGTTTCAGTTCGGAGCGCCGGGTGACAAGGCCGTATACGCGGATTACACCGGCGACGGCAAAGCAGACGCGGCAATCTGGCGACCCTCAAACGGCAATTGGTACATTCTGAGAAGTGAAGATACTTCGTATTACGCCTTCCCGTTTGGTCAGGCAGGAGATGCCCCGGCGCCGGGCGATTACGACGGCGACGGGAAGACGGACCCGGCCATTTTCCGGCCGTCCACGTCAACCTGGTTTATACAGAGGACTACTGCGGGAACTTTAATTCAGGGCTTCGGTCAGTTAGGGGACGTGGCCGTTCCGTCATCATTTGTGCCGTGATTCAAAACTATATTCATTGATCGTTCCGAAAAATTTATTTGCACTCTCCGGAATTCTTACGCCCGGGAATTCTTATTCTCCGGACTAAAGTGCGATTGTTCCGGTTAACGATGACGTGCACAGCGTGTCCCAACCGTCGCCAACTTTCGGTTTCTCGCAATGCTTCGCACTCGTATGTTTTTCCTCCCCTTTTCCCAATAACCGTAAGTGGGTCTGAGCTGGAAAGGACTCGCCGCCAACGGCAGGAGGAAAAACATTTGAAGGTACGCTCGTCATACCGCCGCGCTCAGCCCAGACGCTTCCATTATTGACTCCAACAAATCATCAGAAGAATTCATAACTCTTAAGGACTGCAGGCAGTTAAGGCGCATACGATGCCTGCACTTCGATTTCCTCGTGCAAGTAAAAAGGGAATCGATTTGGAATCTTAGACAACGTTTGGAGGATAACATGCAAAGAACAATGAAAAGTTTCTGGATCGTGTCTGTGCTGATATTTATGGCGGCTATCGAGCTGCACGCTCAGACCGCCCGAGGGGACATTAAAGTCGGTACTGCCGAATGGCAAAATGTTTTGGCGAAGGCGAACGAGTCGGCGGTATTTGAAAACGGCAAACTGCGGTCTCTCAGACTGACTTTGCCAAACGATCGTGAAAGGTATTTGACTTTCGAGCACGCGAAAGACGGGCGGTCATTCACGATCGTTGAAGACGGCCGGCGAACTGTAACGGTTCAGCTGGACGACCAGCGCAGAATATCCGACATCACATTTCCGAACGGGAAAAAAGTTGTCTTTGAATGGGTGCAGACCGCCGACGGGAACTGGCTTCCAAAGCCCATCAAAGCTGACGGGCTCGACGTTTGCAACGGCTTCATGGAAGAGAGCGGTTGTTATGACGTTTGTCAGAATGCGGCCGCCGCCGCGGCGATTGCCATCGGGGTGTGTGCCGCAGCCGGCCCGCTGTCGACCCCCTGCTGGACCAGTACCGCTGCCGCCACCTATGCGACATATCTCTGCTATAGATGTGCTAATCCGCAGATCGAATGGCCCCCCGAAAATTGAGTTTTCAGGGCCAAAAGGAACGTGTAAGCTCCGTCACATATGAATGACGCAAATATTCGAGCGATTGGAAAGATATTAGGTGTACTCCAGATAATCGTGGCGATTTTCGTCTTCGATACTGGCCAGTGGAACGAAATGATCGTTTCGGCGCTCCTGTTCCTTGGTGGCGTCTTGACGTTGACGACGGACATGAACGCGACGTTTATCCAGAAGTGTCGGAGCATTCTTTCGTACGTCGCCATCCTGCTGGCTGTCGTGTTGGTAATAATGCGGCTCACAGTGGGCTGAGCCGGCTACTCCATCCCTCGCGGATAACTTAAATGAAAAAAGGCGTGAGGATAAACTCTCACGCCTTTGGTATCGGTCGGGGCCGACGGGTTGAACACCGTCGCCGACGGGCACCTAGTTATTGTCGGTCGGCTTCGCAGCATCGCGGTCAAGCTTGCGCTCCCGGCGATTCTGGCGAAACTCTTCACGGCGTTTTTCGTGCTCCGCCTTTTTTGCTTCGAGCTGCTGACGCTGTTCCGGGGTGAGGATGGCAAGCACCTGGGCACGAACTGATTCGTGCTTGGCACGCATCTGTTCATGGAACGCCTTGATTTGCTGACGCTGTGCGTCGGTGATCTCGCCACCGTTCTTGCGCGATTCACGCAGTGCTTTGAACTCCGCCATCTGCGCTTCGCTCGGCTTGTTTGCTTCGTGGATCTGGCGGATCTGCTCCTTCTGCGCGTCTGTGAGATTCAATTCGCGAAGGCCGAACATACCGCCACGCATACCGCGCGCGCCGCCGTGACGGCCGGCTTTGTCGCCGCGCATTCCGCGATGACCGCTGCGGTGCTCCGTTCTGTGTGAGTTGTCGTCCTGCGTCTTCGCGGCGTCCTGTGCGACAGTGAAGGTCGCGAATGCGGCAACGGCGAAGGCAAGTGTGATTGCGGAAGAGAATTTACTTTTTAATGACATTTGGTACCTCTTGAGTGTTGATAGTCCAGCTTTCGCTTTCGTGTATAGGACGCAGGTCTTTCCGGTTTAGCCGAAAGTTTTTGGTAGGCCGTTGTAAAGAAATGTAAAAAAGGGCGTGCCGTTGATCGCGTATTACAGTGGTTTCGTTTTGATAAATTGGGATCGGCTTTGGCTAGTGGACGGGTTGCAAGGTAAGGGCTTTAGGCGAATAGAAGAAAGATTCCCCGGGCTTCGTCCCGGTTCGGTTGAAGCTTAAGGATGATTGATTTTTTGTTCGGTTGAAGCCTTCCTTGTTGTCGGCTGCCCGGAGCTAAGCTGGAGGCAATTGATAAGAGGATCAAGCCCCCGGCAATTCATACGAGAATAAAGTTGGTGAACTTCGAAGCCCATGCAACACCTATGCACGCGAGGCCGGCAGCTTTAAGGCCCGAACTTTGTATTGATCGCCATCATCTGGGGCCAACTGCCGCGGCACGGTATAATTCGTTCATCCATGCGTGCAGCTATCTACACCCAATTTCAGGAGCCACTCAGTCTCGAGATCGTCCGGGATCCGATACAACCCGACAACGGCGTCATCATCGCGGTAAAAGCCTGCGGGATCTGCCGGAGCGATTGGCACGGCTGGATGGGCAACGATCCCGACATTCGTCTGCCTCATGTTCCTGGACATGAGCTGGCCGGCGTCGTCGAGGGCGTGGGCCCGAATGTTCGCAACTATGGACGCGGCGATAGGGTGACGCTGCCATTTGTTTGCGGGTGCGGTGACTGCCCGCAGTGCCGATCCGGAAACCAGCAGGTATGCGATCGACAGTTCCAGCCGGGCTTTACGGCGTGGGGTGCGTTTGCCGAGTACGTCGCGATCGATTACGCGGATGCGAACCTCGTGCGCCTGCCGGATGAGATCGAATTCGTCACCGCGTCGAGCCTCGGCTGCCGCTTCATCACATCTTTCCGCGCGGTAAAGGAACAGGCGAAAGTTGGGCCCGGGCACTGGATCGCCGTGTGGGGCTGCGGAGGC
>DATLCA010000252.1:0-14257 GCA_035526605.1 Pyrinomonadaceae bacterium
TTCGCTCAGACACAGCAGATCATCGGCGAGGGCAAGGATATCAACCGCACCATTGTCAGCAATCTCATAAACATAGTCAGCAACGAAGTGCTGACGGAGATCGGACAGGTTTTGCAATTTGCCCCGACGGCTCCGATCCAAATCGACCCAAGTCTCGCCCGCGGGCTCTCCTATTACACCGGCCTGATCATGGAGATCAACGTTCCCGATCTTGCAGGGTCGCTCGGCGGCGGCGGCCGTTATGACGGTCTGATCGGGATGTTTGGAAAGGAACAAATCCCCGCCTGCGGTTTCTCGCTCGGCCTCGAACGCATCCTCGTCGTGATGGAGGAGCGCGGGATGTTCCCGCCCGAGATCGCGGACGCGGCTCCGGCCGACGTGATGGTCACTATCTGGAGCGAAGAGACGATCGGCGAATCGCTGAAGCTCGCGACCGATCTTCGCCAGTCGGGACTTCGCGTCACCGTTTATCCGGAACCCGACAAATTCGGTAAGCAGATGAAGTACGCCGACGCGATCAAGGTCCCGTTCGTATGTATCCTCGGCGAAAGCGAGATCAGCGAAAATAAGGTCACGCTGAAACATCTCGGCACCGGGGAACAGAAATTAATTTCTCGCAGCGACGTTTCGAAAGAGATAAGATCGTGAGCGAAGAATTGCATCGGCTTGTCCTGATACTTCTCCCGCGTTTTCGAGGAGAGAATCTATGCCTAATCAAATTTCCGCGGCGGTGCTTTCGGCCGTCCTGACTTTCGCGACTGCGAGTTGTCCGGCTCAGCCGTCGTCATCCGTAGCAACTCGGGCCGGAAATATTGGGCACGTTTCCGAGATCGCGAAGCTCACCGACGCTCGGGCGTCGCATACTTCCACGCTTCTTAATGACGGGCGCGTTTTGATCGCCGGTGGGATGGAGCGGAACGGTGTCTATTTTGACAGTGCCGAAATATTCGATCCGCGGACGAATCGGTTTGCACCCGAGATCAGAATGACGGCAAAACGGGTCAGCCACTCCGCCACTCTTTTGCCCGACGGTCGAGTTTTGATGGCGGGCGGCTGGTCGACGCCCGACGGCCCGGCGATGACCGCTGAGATCTTCGATCCGCGCACGGAAACATTTACGCCGACAGGTAATCTGCACCGTCGTCGTGCGAATCACTCGGCGACCCTTCTGGCGGACGGAAAAGTTCTTATTGCCGGTGGGACGGAAGGCGAGAACAGCCTGAAGGATGCGGAAGTCTTCGATCCCAAAACGAACAGCTTTGCGGTGATCGGCACCATGAGCGCGGCACGGCTTCAGCACACGGCGACCACTTTGTCGGATGGCCGGATACTATTCGCTGGAGGCGAGACCGGTCGCAACGCCATCCTGGCGAGTGCCGAGATTTTCGATCCGAAGACGACGAAATTTACCCCGCTGCCCAATCAGATGACCGCAGCAAGATACAAACATGATGGGATCCTGCTGAAGGACGGGCGAGTTTTGATCTGGGGCGGATCGAACGCGCGCGATTGGCAAGGCCAGTACAAAAGCGCGGAGATCTTCGATCCCAGGACCGGAAAGTTCACGGCTACTTCCGAAATGAATTTTGCGCGATTCAAAGTCGATGACACTTCTGTTCTGTTACCCGACGGCCGAGTGTTGATCGCTGGTGGAGGCGAGATGGCCGAGATCTTCGATCCCCGGACAAATAGTTTTGCTAAGGCCGACGGGGCTTTCGGGGTTCCGCTTCACTACGCGAGCGTCACGCTTCTTGCGGATGGTCGCGCCTTGATCGTGGGCGGTTACGGAAACGGCTCGCGATACGAAGGGCCCGTAAGCACGAATCGTGCATGGATCTTTCAGTTATGAACTCTCCTCAAGACATAGTTACCAACTTCCATTCTGACGCGTTGCGGAGTTTCCGGAACGCAAAGAAACTTGCCGAGCGTGCGATCGATCAAGTATCGGATGATGAGTTCTTCGCGACGATCGATGAAGAAGCGAATTCGATCGCGCTGATCGTGAAACACATCGCGGGAAATCTTCGTTCGCGCTGGAGTGACTTTCTGACCAGCGACGGGGAGAAGCCGGACCGGAACCGCGACACGGAATTCGAATTGATCGACGACACCCGCCAAAGCCTGATGCAATTTTGGGAAGAGGGATGGCAGAGATTGTTCGACGCCGTCGAGTCGCTGAGCTTCGACGATTTCTCCAAAACGATCACCATTCGGGGCGAGCCGCACACGGTCGTCGAAGCGATCAACCGTCAGCTTACTCATTACTCATACCACGTCGGACAGATCGCCTTGCTCGCGAAACATTTCCGCTCGAAGGAATGGAAAACCTTAAGCGTTCCGAAAAATCGCTCCGCGGAGTTCAATCAGTTTTTAGCGAACCGGGAAAATGACGGTAAAAAGGGTGTGGAGAGCGGGCTGGAATTCGCGGACAAAACGAAGTAGAGGGGCGGGCTACATACTTGTCAGCCGATTCATAATCTCCCTGTCCTATCATCAATTTCATGCGTCCCTCGTCGCCTTCCTATTATCGGCTGCCTCCCTCGCTCGCCTTTTTGTTATCAAATTGCCTTCGTCCGGGCGCCTCTTTCTACTATCAATTGCCTCTCTTATCAATTGCCTCCGGCTTCAGCCGGAGGTCCGGTTGGATCCTGACGGCTTAAGCCGAAAGATAAAAAAAGTGGCTTCGATCAAAAGAGCTTTAGCTGAAGCTCTGCGAATTTTGCATTTTCTTTTTTTCGGCTAAAGCCGCAATTTGGGCCACACATGCGATTTGTAAATGATTAAAAAAAGGCTGCCTCTATAGACAGCCTTCTTCTATCTAATTACTACCGCGTCCCGGAATTAGTAATTACGGATGCCACGACGGCCACCGAGCCGGACCCGGTTCACGACGACAGTTCTGGTTCTGCCGTTCGCGAAATACGTCGTGCGAATCGTTTCACGGAAACGCACGCCGTTAACAAACGTGGTTCGGGTAGATGTCACCGTTCGCGTCCGACCGTTATCCCATCCACGGCGGCGGTTCCGACCGATCTGAAGATTGATCTGCGGCTCGCCGATCGAATTCGTAGTAGCCGCCTTTGCGTCCGTGACCGGAAGCGCCACCACGGCGGCTCCCAACATCAGCGATAAAATAAGTGCTTTTTTCATAGTTCCTCCCAAGTTCATTCTTTTTCCGATTCGGCAATTTATTCTTGCCGACCGTGTTTTTGACGCCGGGGCATCCGGGAAAGTTTGCGGTTCGAATGCAAAGATTCGTAACGGAATGTAAGCAATCCGATAACTCCGCGAATCGTGCCGCCAATGGGCGAATGTGATACCTTTTTTAGTGCGTAGCGATTTATGAAAGGCATTTCCATCCTGGGTTCTACCGGCTCAATCGGCTGCAATACCCTGAAAGTCATCCAACATCTTGGCGATTTTCGCGTCGTTGCCCTTGGCGCCGGACGCAATATGCCCAGGCTGGCGGAGCAGATCCAGCAGTTCAAGCCCGAGTTAGTTTCTGTGGATGATGAAAGCTGCGCTGATTTACTTCGGGCGGAGTTGCGCAGAAACAACGTCAATCTCCCGAAAGTCGAGATCGGCTCAAAGGGACTCGAGGCCGTCGCGACGCACGAGCAGGCGGGAACCGTCGTATCGGCCGCGGTCGGCGCGGTTGGGTTTATACCCACGCTGCGTGCTATCGAAAACGGGAAGCGCATCGCGCTCGCAAATAAGGAAACGCTTGTCATGGCGGGCGAGCTAATGACGAAAGCGGCGGAGCGGTCAGGTGCAGAAATTCTGCCGGTTGATTCGGAGCACAACGCCATCCATCAATGCCTTCGCGGCGAAAAGAAACGCGAAGTGAAACGCCTTGTTCTCACCGCGTCGGGCGGACCTTTTCGCGAATGGTCTAAGAGCGAGATCGCGAACGCGACCCGCGAAGAGGCACTCAACCACCCGAACTGGAAGATGGGTGAAAAGATCACGATCGATTCAGCGACACTGATGAATAAGGGGCTGGAAGTTATCGAGGCCCGGTGGCTGTTTGGTTTTGACGCGGAGCAGATCTCGGTCGTCGTGCATCCCCAGTCCGTCGTGCATTCGATGGTCGAGATGGTGGACGGATCGTTCATCGCCCAACTCGGCGTCACCGACATGAGGCACGCGATCCAGTACGCGCTGACGTTCCCCGACCGTCGCGAGAATTGCATGACCCCGCTCGATTTTGCGCGGTTGAGCGAATTGACCTTTGAAGAACCCGACGGTGAACGCTTCCCTTGCCTCGGTCTCGCATACGAAGCACTAAAGCGGGGCGGCACAGCGCCGGCCGCTCTCAATGCGGCGAACGAAGTCGCTGTTGCAGCATTTCTGAACGGCAAGATCGGACTGCCCGACATTGCGAGGATCAATCGATCGGTAATTGATGGTCACGAATCGCAGGCGGCGACCGGCCTCGATCCGATTCTCGAAGCGGATCGCTCAGCCCGCTCCGCCGCCGAGCGGTTTGTAGCGGCGCGGGCTGAACAGGGTATTTTGCAAGGCGTTTGACGCGAGTTGGCGGCCGGCTCTAAACTTTTAACTTGCAACTTCGGCCAGCGATAATTGCTCTAAGCTGTGATTTTATAAAGGATTTTTTTCGATTATGCCCGATATTCTGTTAGTCGTCCTCGCCGTCATTTTCGTACTGGGTATTGCCATAAATATTCATGAGTTTGGCCATTTCCTCGTTGCGAAGTTGTTCGGGATGCGGGTCGAAGCCTACTCGTTCTTCGGCCTCGGGCCGCGCATATGGGGATTCAAAATCGGTCACACCGATTACCGCGTCAGCGCGATACCGCTCGGCGCTTACGTGAAGCTTTACGGCGACGAAGCCACGGCCCCGCTCGAGGGTGGCAGTTCGGAGAAAGGTGTAGACACTTTTCTGGATGAGCGGAACATCGGCAAGGCGGAAGCCGGAAAAGGCGCGGATAGTTATGTTGTGCCGAATTCCGAGCTCTACGAGCTTCGCCCCCGGTGGCAGAAATTCCTTGTGATGCTTGGCGGCCCGTTCATGAACGTCGTGCTCGCCGTCTCGATCCCCTTTGTCGGAGCGTTGATGTACGGCGTGCCCTCGATGCCGGCCCCAATAGTCGGCTCGGTGCGCCCTGACGGAGCGGCGGCGGTGGCCGGGGTAAAGCCCGGCGACCGGATCGTCTCGTTCGATGGCAAGGACAATCCGACGTGGGGAAATATTAGAGATGACTCGCTGATCTCGCCTGATAAAGAACTCAGCTTGGCTGTAGATCGCAGCGGCCAAAGGATACCGCTGACGATCAAACCCACGCGTGAGGATATGGCCGGCAGTCCGGTCGGGGAGATCGGGATGATGCCCGATCTCGGCGTCGAGCCGGTCGAGGTCGGCGCGGTAACTCCGGACTCACCTGCGGCGCAGGCCGGTTTGATCCCGGGCGACAAGGTTCTCGCATTCAACGGCCAGGCAGTTAGGAACAGCCAGGAACTAAGCACTCAGATAAGAGAAAACAAAGACGCGCCGGCGAGGATTCTTATTGAGCGCAACGGCCAGCGTCAGGAAGTGAATGCCCAGGCTCGTCTGGACGACGGCAACTATCGGATCGGCGTTAAGTTTTCGACGGCGAACATCACGACGTTCGAACGTGTCGGTGTGGCGGGCGCCGCGTCGTATGCGGTCGAATCAAATCTTCGTGTGCTCCGTCTGACGGGAAAAGTTTTCGGACAGCTGTTTACCGGACAGCGATCGGTGAAGGACGCAGGTCTTTCCGGTCCTGTGGGGATCGTTTCGCTTATCGCGCAGATCGTCCGCGAAGCCGGGTTTGCCGGACTGGTCGGCATCCTCGCCGTCATCAGCCTGAACCTCGGCGTCTTCAACCTACTCCCGATCCCGCTTCTGGATGGCGGCCAGATCATGGTTCTCGGTATCGAGAAGGTTTTGTCCTGGTTCGGGCGAACCCTCTCGATGGCGTGGAAGGAAAGGATTCAATTGACGGGTCTGGCGTTTATTCTTTTGCTGATCGTGTTCGTGACCTTTCTGGATATATCGAAGTTCTTCTAACCGCATTGGTCGTTTGACGCAGAGCTCGCGAGGAGCGCGGGAGATATTTAAAAGCTTAGCGTCTTCGCGAGCTCTGCGTTAAAAACCGACCAACGCAAACATATGAAACGCGTTTCACGACCAGTCAAAGTTCGCGACATTCAGATTGGAGGCGGTGCGCCCGTCGTCGTTCAGTCGATGACTAAGACGGACACGACCGACGTCGACGGCACGATCCGCCAGATCGAAGAAATGGTCAAGGCCGGCTGCGAGATCGTCCGCATCGCCGTTCCCGACGACGACGCGGCCGCGGCGATGTATGAGATCCGCAAGCGCACGGAAGTCCCGATCGTGGCCGACATCCATTTCCATTACAAACTCGCCCTAAAAGCACTCGATGCCGGTATCGACAAGCTCCGCATCAATCCCGGCAACATCGGTTCGATCGACCGGGTTCGCGAAGTGGTCCGCGCGGCGGAAGCAAGGAAGGTCCCCATCCGCATCGGCGTCAACGGCGGCTCGCTCGAAAAGGATCTGCTGAAAAAGTATGGCACCGCGACGGCCGAGGCTATGGTCGAGTCCGGCATGCGGCACATTCGCATCCTCGAAGATCTCGGTTTTGGCGACATCATCATTTCGTTGAAAGCGTCGGACGTCAACCGCATGGTCGCCGCATATCGATTGATGGCCGAGAAGGTGGACTACCCGCTGCATCTAGGCGTGACCGAAGCCGGCACTCCGTTCGGCGGAACGATAAAGTCGGCAATTGGCCTGGGCGTGTTACTGCATGACGGCATCGGCGACACAATCCGAGTATCGCTCGCGGCCGAGCCGCACGAAGAAGTCCGCGTCGGCTGGGAAATTCTCAAATCCCTTGAGCTCCGCAAACGGGGCGTGACGGTCGTTGCATGTCCAACCTGCGGCCGGCTAGACATCGACAATTTCGTCGAGATCGTGACGGAAGTTGAAAGACGTCTCGCACACGTCGAAGAACCTCTTCACCTGTCGATCATGGGCTGCGCGGTCAACGGACCCGGCGAAGCTCACGATTCGCAGCTCGGGATAACGTTCGGGCGAAACGTCGGGATGATTTTCAAAGACGGCGTCCCGATGCGGCGCGTGTCCGGCGAAGATATCGTCGAAGAGTTCGTGAAGGAAGTGGAGATCTTAAGAAAGGAAGGCTCGGCGGCAAAGTCACTCGTCGACAATCCGGATCTAGTTCAAATCAAATAAGATTTTTTACCCGCGCGCGTCAGAACCGGGAGCGGTAGCAAACCCGGGTCTTTCGACAAAGCACCGAGTCGTTACCGCTCCCGGTTCTACTCCGGTCTCACGAAAGTTCTTCCTTTTACGGGAACAGAACATTGAACGGATACCAGGGCAAATTTCTCGTCACTCCGAATATCAGAAGTAAAACCAGGAATACGTAGAGCGCCGTCGGGTGGAGCAGATTCATCGGAAGGCGTCGCCCGTTAGCGGCGAAATACACCAGGGACACGAATCCGAAGCCGATCAGCGCGGCGAAGAACGGCAGCATCGCGTTGTAATCGAGCGCGGTCAATACGTCGCCGTGGAAAAGCGCATGGAATCCGCGGGTCAGCCCGCAGCCGGGGCATGCAAAGCCTGTCAGTGAGTAAAGCGGACAAACTGGAAAGAAGCCCGCCTTTGTCGGATCGAAATACGAAACGGCCGCCGCGCCTGTAAGCATCGCACCCGCGCCGGCCGCCGCCAAAATTCGTTCCAATCTGGACGAGCCCGAAATGTCCATCGGGCCGTTCACAACGTCTTGCATCGACTCCAATCTCGTCTAAGGGACAAAATTATAGATCAGTATGCCCGAGGCCTTCGCGGGCTGCCCGCTAAGCAGGCTCGGCGAAAACTTGGCTTCCCTTGCTGCATCTACGGCTGCGGACCTCAAAAGCGGATGGCCCGAAGCTGCCACGGCTGATATAACATTTCCTTCTTCATCAACAGTTACTTTTACGGCCACCGTTCCGCTCGCGCGCACGGCCTTAGCGGCAGCAGGGTATGCGGGCAGGGGTAACGATAGCGCTTTACTGTTCAGCACCGCGCCGTCGATAATGGCGGGTTTCTCTTCGAGGACAAAGCTATAGGTGATTATGCCTGAGACTCTTACGGGAACCCCGCTGAGCGTCGTCGGTGAAAACCGAGCTTCAATCGCAGCCTTTTCTGCAGCTTCGCGAAGCATTGGATCGGCCGGCCCCACTTCGGTCTCTCCGGATTCGTCTCCGCGGACCCAGCGTGTCTTTCGCACGTCGGTTGCAGCCACGGCAGATGTAACGACCCCGGATTCGTCGACCACAACATCGACAAGAACCGTTCCCTCCAGCCGCGCCGCCCGAGCCTCAGCCGGATATTCGGGACGCGGCAGCGAGGTCGCTTTGCCGTTCAGAATCCCGCCCTTAATTTCTCTCGGGGCCTCTTGGGCGACGGATAATGAAACAAGCCCAACCAAAATAACCATACAGATCGCGGCGATTCTCTTCATTACTTTTTCCTCCCTAGTGAAAAGATTTTAGCACTCAGAGGTGCTTAGACCCCGAGGCCGCGCATCTTGTTCCCGAAAATTATCCGGCCATCGAGACGAACAGAGAATCCGTCGCGACCTTTCGATTGATGTTGACGATGAAATTCTCATACATCGCCTCGATCTCATTGAGCCAGCGCGAGAGCGTGGGCGAATCAGCCGACTCGGCGATTCGGGACAGGTCCGGTTTGATATCAATATTCAGAATCTCTGCTTCACCGGCCCCGTTCCGCAAAAGCCAGGCATCGTGGATCAGCCCTTCCAAAATCCCGAGCTTCTCTTCGTATTCTTCCTTAACCTTCGCGTCGGCCATCTCTTCCGACGCGGCAAGCAGCTCTCGCTTATTGTCGCCGACGGCGGCCCTTAAAACAGCAAGCATCGCGCTCCGCTGCGTGCGGAAGGAGGCCGGCACCATGCCCGCCGCCCGGCTCAGGCTCCCGCCCGAAACTCTCGCCGCGAGAGCCGCGTCATCCGGCAAGAACTCGCGTCTTCTTATCAAGTAGGACTCGATCTCCTCAAACGCGATCGGGGCGAAGCGGATTGTCTGACAGCGCGAGCGGATGGTCGGTAGCAGCGTATCCGCGCGCGACGCGATAAGGATGATATGCGAGGTGGACGCCGGCTCTTCGAGAGTTTTAAGAAGCGCGTTGGAAGCTGCGTCATTCATCTTGTCGGCGTCTTCGACGATGAAAACTCTCGCTTCGGCTTCGTACGGGCGAAAATGAGCTTCGCGTTCGAGCGCTCTGATCGCGTCGACGTTAAGGTTGCGTCTGAAGGGCACGACCATCCCGACATCCGGGTGCTGGCTGAAAAATACGTGCTTCGTTTCGTCGGCCTTTTCAAAGTTCGGTATCGAGAATTCGCCGACTCTGCTGCATGCCGCACAGTGTCCGCATGCCGCGTGGTCACCTCGGTCCGTGCAGACAAGACCCCGCGCAAGCTCGAGCGCGAACTGTTTCTTGCCGACGCCCTCGGGCCCTGTGAATAAAAGCGCGTTCGGAACTCTGCCCGTCGCGATCAGACGCTGCAGAATTTCCTTTACCGGTTTGTTCCCTACAAGATCTTTCATCCCAAAAAACCAGTGATCATCGTGAGCACCTTGGCATGCGTTTCGTCGATCGACCCGTTCGCATCGAGGATCTTAAAACGCTCCGGCTCGGCACGCGCGATTCCAAGATACGCCGCACGCACGTTCGAATAAAATTCCTCCGTCTCGACATCCATACGGTTTCTTCCCTTCCCGGTCTCATGACGCTCGGCCATTCGGCCGATGGCATTCTCGATGGTGATGTCGAAAAACAAAGTAAGGTCCGGCTTCAGCCCGCCCGTCGCAAGTCTTATTATCTCGTTCACCGTCTCCTCGGGAAAGCCTCGGCCGGCTCCCTGGTAGGCGGACGTCGCATCGGCGTACCGGTCGGAAATGACGACACGGCCTTCCGCGAGCGCGGGTTTGATCAGAAACTCGACATGCTGTGCCCGATCGGCCGCAAAAAGCAGAAGCTCGGCGATCGGCGCGACGGTTTCTTCGGTTTCGAGAAACGCTTCGCGCAACCGGCGTCCAAGCGGCGTTCCGCCCGGCTCGTGCGTGGTGATCACGTCGACGCCGCGCTGGCGCAGATCGCCCGACAACATACGGAGCTGCGTTGACTTGCCGCTTCCGTCAATCCCCTCGAAAGTAATGAATTTTCCCTGCAAGCTGACTTTATGCGGAGGCCGTTTCGGTCTTGCGTTCCTGTGAAATGGTTGAGATCGCGTGCTTGAAGATGAGGACGTCCTGTCCACCGACATCCAATAAAACGGAGAATTTGTCGAAACTCTTGATCCTGCCCGAGAGCGTCGCACCTTGGAGAAGGTGGACGACCACATTTATTCGTTCGCGTCGGGCAGAGTTTAAAAACGCGTCCTGAATGTTTTGGGCAGCTTGTTTTTCCATAACATTTCTCGTTTATTTTCTTAGTTTTACAATTGCGGATGAAATTATAACAGATTTGAACAGGTCGACAAGAAAATTCTTGAAAGTCGTCAAAGAAGCGGTTTTCTTTGCGAACTTCGCGAGCGTTGCGTCGGATCAGGTGGAGTTTCACGCCGAGCTCGAGGAGTTCGCAGCGACAGATTCCATCCTATGCCTCCAGCTCGGACACCACAGACCGGACCATTTTCTCCTCGTCCCCAAAGCCCTCTAGCCAGCGCCATACATTTTCCCGCCTGAACCAGGTCAACTGTCGTTTAGCGTAGTTCCGCACATCCTGCTTCGACTGCTCGAGAGCGCTTTCGAGCGTCCGCTCACCGCGAAGATATTCACAAACCCGGCGATACGAATGCGATCCCAGTGCGTTAGTGGAATCGTTTACGCCGGCCGCACGCAATTGTTTCACTTCCTCGACCAGGCCGCCGGCGAAGTGGGACTCGGTCCGCGAGTTTATCTTTTCGTAGAGAAGCTGCCGAGAAGGGTTGAGCACGATGAGCCGGATCCGGTTTGCGAACTCGGGCGGCTCCGCGCGTTTCGGCTGGTGCTCCGAGAATCTTTCGCCGGTCTGGAAATAAAACTCGAGCGCGCGGGCTACGCGGACGTAATCGCGAGCAAACAGTTTTTCGGCGGCGACGGGATCGAGCTTCGTCAGCAGTCGATGTAAAAACTCCGGCCCGCGTTTTTCTTTTATCGCGCGTAAGCGTTTCCGGATCGATTCGTCCGTCGACGGTGCATCAAACAGCGGCCGCATTAGCGATCGCAAATAAAAACCGGTGCCGCCGACAAGTATCGGGATCTTGCCGCGGCCTTCTATCTCAACGATCTTCTCCGTCGCATCGCGCGCCCAATCGGCCGCGGTGTAATTCACATTAGGATCAACGTAGTCGATCAAGTGATGCTGCACACCACGGCGTTCCTCGGCCGTCGGCTTCGCGGTCGCGATCTCGATACCGCGATAGATCTGCACGGAATCGAAATTGACTACTTCGGCGCCGAGCCGAAGTGCCAGCTCGACGGCGAGCGCCGTCTTGCCCGATGCGGTCGGACCCGCGACGGCGTAGATGGGTTTGTCATCAGACATTTGTTACTTCTCGAGGCCAAACTACGAGCCGCCATTTCCGAAACACGGGCGGCTCCTCAACATCCGTTTATGGTACCCGAAGATTATAGTTTGCCGACACCGCGCCTCGCGGTCGAGTTTATGCGGTTGCCTTGTCCATTACGTGCGACCTGCGCCACAATCAGGCGGACCAACCACTATGAAGATTGGAGGTGTCATCATGATTTCCGCCCTCGGGATCGCGTTGCCGATCCTTGTGATCATTGTCGCCGGAAAATTGATGGTGGAGGTCAGCGGACGCGATCGCGTCGTCGAGTCAATCAGCGGAAAACCGGAAGATTTCCCCAAGGCTCTGCAATCGCGCTTTTACGGATACAATGCTGCGGAAGCAAAGACCTACTGGGACGCGCTCCGCGATGAAGGCCGAAAGGCAGAGATACGCCTTTTGCAGTTCGATCTTCTCTTCCCGCTTTTGTACGGGGCCGCATTAGCATTTAGCGTCATGACGCTCTGGTCGGCGCTCGATATTCGCACGAGCATGGCGTGGTTTTTGGTTCCGGTGATCGCCGCGGTGATTACTGATTGGATCGAGACGGCCATCCTGCTCCAGCAGGTGAAGAACTTTGATTCCACAGGGACTTTCGACGCCGGCCAAATCCAGGTCGCGAGCATCGCGACCATCGCGAAATCCATCTCCATCGCGTTGTCCGCTCTCTTGATCATCTCGTTTGCGGTCATGCTGCTTAGCCGTGACCGAGGGCCCGAGAAAACGGGCGTGCGAACCTCGAGCCCGGCCCTTCATTAGCGGCAGGCCGCGACGGGCAGGTATATTTGCTACAGACTTCCTGGTAAACCACGGCAATGAAATCAATCTCGATCCTAACGTTTTTTCTTGCGCTTTCCGTTTGCTCGTTCGCGCAGTCGAACAACTACACCCGTTACGTCAACCCGCTGATCGGCACGCGGAAGATGGGGCACACATATCCCGGCGCGACCGTGCCGTTCGGGTCGGTGCAGCTTTCGCCCGACACCGACGAGCAGCCGCACAACATCGGAGGGAAATATAACAAGGAAGCTTATCGATATTGCGCCGGTTATCAGTATGACGATCGGTCGATTGTCGGCTTCTCGCACACGCACTTCAGCGGGACGGGCCACAGCGACCTCGGCGATTTTTTGATCATGCCGACGGTCGGCGAGTTGCAGCTCGAGCCAGGTTCGAAGAACGACACATCGACCGGATTCCGGTCCGCCTTCTCGCACGCTAGCGAAACCGCCGAGCCGGCCTATTACAAAGTCCGCCTCGACGATGACAACATCCTCGCCGAGATGACCGCGACGACACGAGTCGGCTTTCACCAATATACGTTTCCCAAATCGGACAATGCGCACATCATCCTCGATCTGATGCACGGCATCTACAACTACGACGACAAAAACGTCTGGACCTTTGTGCGGGTCGAGAACGATCACACGATCGTCGGCTATCGGCAGACGAATGGGTGGGCGCGGACGCGGACGGTTTACTTTGCGATGGAGTTTTCGAAACCGTTCGTGTCGTACGGATTCAAGAATTTCGGCAAAGAAGATTACAAAGGCTTTTGGCGGAAGTTCGATCAGACGAAAAACTTTCCGGAGATGGCGGGAAAGCAGATTCGCGCTTACTTCGATTTCAAAACTGCCGCGAACGAGAAGATTCAAATAAAGTTTGCCTTATCGCCCGTTTCCACCGCGGGAGCGATTTCAAATTTGAAATCTGAAATTTCAGATTGGGATTTCGAACGCGTGAAACGTGAAGGGCAGGCTGCGTGGAACCGGGAGCTATCAAAAGTCGCTGTGACAATGCTCGACGACGGCGAGATGACTAACTTCTACACAGCGATGTATCACGCTTTTCTCTCGCCGACCGTTTACATGGACACGGATGGGCAGTACAAGGGGCTCGACCAGAATGTTCATAACACACCAAGGATCGCTGGCACACATTTCGGGGAATTGCCGATGGCTCGACCTGCTGGCCAGCCGCCGACTGTGGTGAACTACACAACCTTCTCACTCTGGGACACATACCGCGCACTCCATCCATTGCTGAACTTGATCCAACCGACCCGCAATCGCGACATGATCCGATCGATGACCGCGCACTACGATCAGAGCGTGCACAAGATGCTGCCCGTGTGGTCGCACTACGCGAACGAAAACTGGTGCATGATCGGATACCACAGCGTGTCCGTGATCGCCGACGCTATCGTGACTGGAAACCTGACCGGAATCGAAGCGAAAAACGCGCTCGATGCCGCGGCACAAACCGCGCGGACGAAATACTACGACGGGCTGGATTACTACATGCGGATCGGCTACGTGCCCGAAGACAAAAACTCGTCCTCCGTTTCGAAGACGCTCGAATACGCATACGACGACTGGGCGATCGCCCAGGCCGCGAAGAAGCTAAATCGAAGCGACATCTACAAAGAATTCATCGGCCGTTCGGAAAACTGGAGAAACGTTTTCGACGCTTCGACCGGTTTCATGCGTCCAAAAATGAACGACGGAAGCTTTGCGAAAAACTTCGATCCGCTCAAAACGGAAGGTCAGGGATTCATCGAGGGCAACTCGTGGAATTACAGTTTGTACGTCCCGCATGATCCC
>DATLCA010000253.1:0-21875 GCA_035526605.1 Pyrinomonadaceae bacterium
TGGTTTCCGCAATATTGCTAGCAATTGAATATAATAATAGTAGTGGGTAGTCGCCCATACTCGCCGCCCGAACTAGTTTGCGACCCCCCCCCCCCCTAGGATGAGTCATCATTTTTTTTTCAAGGTCACGTGATTGAACTATCCTTATATATATAAGAGGTGTTCATTTAATGGGAAACTTTGCTATTCCAGTGCTTGGCCAGCTTAGGCTCTAGTGACGTCATCAGGGTTGTTCACTATTGGTTGAATTCTTATGTTGTGTGTGCTCGAGTGACGTCATTTAAGCAGAGCGAAGTTTGAGAGCATTTAAATTTACTTTTTAGTTTTTTTTTTATTTGGCGCTTTATTATCTGTCTCACAGCCTTAAAAACCATAGAGTATTAAATATTTTTAAATTTGTTTTTCTTCTATGGCTTTATCTACAGTTGTGTTTCAGATAATAATTGATAGAAATATTTTTATATTGTGATGTGTGAGTGTCAGCTGTGACTAGATTTTGCTAATGAATGGAGTGTTAGTTTTTTTTTTTTTGCTACTATCTAATACACCGCAGATTAAAAACCAAAGATTAATTTTTGATTTTAGTTGTGTGCCAAATATTGATAATTTTTTTTTTTTGGTTTTAAGTTAGAATCTCTTCGGAACATGATGAATGACAGTTTGTTGTGTGATGAACACGTGACTTTTCGTATCGGTGCCCGTGTGATTTTGGTCGGCCCGTCTGGCAGTGGCAAGACGGAGTTTTTGAAGAACGTGCTTCGTCACAGAGAAACTCTGTTTGAGATACCGCCGTCCGCGACCGTATTCTGCTCGCATTCCAACTCGCAGGAGCTTGGTCTTGCCAACTGGGAGCTTCAGGAGAGTGCCAAGATTAAACAAGGTGAGACCATGCACCGTATATTTTATAAGATCTTTAATTGTTTTTTTTTTGTTTTTTGAGAACAATTTTTAAAATGTTCGGTGCTAATCTCAACAGGCTCGTTGTCGTCGCTCCCTGACATCAGGTTCATCGATTCGATACCACCTGAGGAGCACGTTTTCGAGCCGTTCACCCTGTTCATCGTCGATGACATGCTCAGCGGCTCCGAGTTGGATGAAAACGCCAAACGTCTGCGATCCTACTTCTGCCGTCGCTGCCATCACGAGAAGATATACTGCCTGGTGACTGTTCAGAATCTCTTTTCACCGAACGAACATTTCCGCACGATCGCTTTGAATTCCAACTACCTGGTGTTGTTTCGCACCAATCGCGGCCTTCATCAGTTGAAGTTTCTCTCGACTCAACAGCTCGGCAAAGGCGATCTGCTGCCCGCCATCTTGCGTGACGTGGTGCGTCGGTTCAAGTTCGGCTATCTGCTCGCTGACTTTCATCCGCAGACCGATCCCCGTCTGCTTTTCACCACCAATCTGTTCGGTGAAGGCGGTGAACCGTGTGTGGCGTACGTTGAGAAAGATCATCTGATTTGATCATCGGTTTAGCAAAAAAAAAATAAAAGAAAATAAAACAATGAACAGCGATCAGATCGAGCAGGTGATGAGCTCGCTCCTGTCATGTCATCCGAGTGTCGACGAGCGTCGTTACACGGGCGTCTACTCCATCGATCGATTGCACGATGCCGGATTGATCGACGTAAAAGGTCGTCGCTCTTTGAGAGTTTGCATAGCGAACACGGATGTGAGCACCGGACCCGGCCGGCATTGGATAGTTGTCGGCTTGGACACGCGTGATGCCGACGAACCCTACGCTCTTGTCTACGACAGCTTGGCGCAAGGCTACGGCCGTCGTCGTCATCGCGAACTGACGGATTTTCTTAACACTCTGGACGTGGATCTTATCTACGGCAACGAGGACGCGTTTCAAGACGAGGCTTCCGATTCTTGCGCTCTGCATGTCATCTACTTCGTGTGGCAGATGATTGTTGCGGGACGCGAGTTTTACGATGTGGTGGCGCTGTTCGTTCCGCGCAACAAACTCCTGAACGATTGCTTGCTTTTGCAAGTGTTTGAAAATGCGCTCGCATGTGTTCGAGAGAATGCTGGCGGTGACGAGTCTGGCGACGACGGAGGTGGTGGAAAGTCCGAACAATCGGTCTCTTCACCCTCTGCCACCGCCATCGATCTCGCCAGCATTCTGCCGAGCACCAGCTCTCTTTGCGCCACAGTTGGCGGCGGCGGCAAGGAGAGCTAATTAATTTTGAAAACAATATAGATAATCGAAGTAGATTTGAAATATTAAAAATGTCGCAGAGCAAGATGAAATTCAACGAGGGAGAGATTGGAGATATGTTTGGTTCCAAGAAGTATGGTCGCGCCTCCATAAGACTCTACACGGCCAAGAGAAGCACATTTCGTCTGCCGTATTTTCATCTGTCAGATCTTGGTTATGACAAGGCCGATAATATAATGTGGCCTCAGCAAGCCAACGGTATTATGCTCCAGACTCTGGTGAAGCTGAAAGAAAATATTCCTACCTGGATCGATCGTGTCGACAAATGCCACGATGATAATCTGCCCAATCTGATCAGAGAATTGGAGTTTCCGACTCCAACTCAAGATGATGTTAGGTTTGATCGAATCACCTGCTTTTCGGAAAGAATCGAAACGTACGACGAAGACGATGAAGATAACATAAAGCTGAGCACCAGCTCCGACGGCAAGAAAGTCGCTCCTATTTATGTTGCGGTTTATCTCCTTCTGTCGGATCTGCAAACAGGCGTGAGTTTCGACAAACCAATTTACAGCATAATTCTTGCCAAGCAACCTGGCGGAGAAAGCGAACTGCGCATGTCCATTCAAGATGACGAGGTGCTGGATAATATTTTGGAGGCGATCGCACGCAATGTCGACGAGGCAAATGATATCTGGGCAAGGAAAAATCTGGACGAGTATTTTCGTATCTATGACGAGCTGAAATTGTCTGATATGCCTCCACCGACTGCAGCATTAGATCGGCAGAAGAAAGGCGCTAAGACCGGTTAGTTAGTAGTATGAAATCTAAATATATTATATTTTTTTTTGTTTTGTTCTTTTTGATCTTTGTTGATAAATAAGACTTTTCGTTTTATTATTTATTTTTTAAACAGTTCATCATCCGCCCGAGATATTGATGGATCCTGAAGACGAGGTGATCAAGAGAATGCGGACCGAAGATGGAACTGCAAAGAAAGGCAAGAATGTAGCAGATAAAAAAAAATATAAACAAAATATTTTAAAATAATTATTATTTAATTATATATTTTTTTTTAATGTTTTCAGCGGTTCAAAAAGGTGCTGGAGGGAGTGTTGCTACTGCAGCAGCCAAGACTCGTGGAGCAAATAAGCTGGGAAAAAACTTGTAGATCGTCGTCGTTATAGTCGTTATTGTCCGCATGCACGTTGTAATTATGAGTCGAACGATAAATCTAATATGAAAAGACATTTGCTTTCTTCTATTCACACCAGTTCCGTTAATGTACAGTCCGATTTTATATGTTATCACTGCGATAGAAACTTTTACTCGCCGAGAGAGTTAAACAAACATATCGATTCAATGGTGTGCTGGAAAAGAAATAATACAGTTTCACGTTTCAAGAACAGTTTTCAATGTTTAAATTGCGATAAAATTTATGTGAAGCATGGTCATTTCGTAACACATCAAAAGCGTTGTAACTTTAACAAAAATCAATCGTCGACATTTCTACAGGGTAAAAAGATTTCTAAAGCGGTGGAGAGAGTGGAATCTTCTAATCGACCGATTTGTGCTGCTGGCAACTCGAATATTGCCGGAACCAGCAGTGCTTCGAATAAGAAAGGCGCCGGTGGATCTTCTTCTAATCGACCAACTCGTGCAGCTGATACTTCGAATATTGCCGGAACCAGCGGCACCTCGAACATGAACATTGGCGGCGCCGGCGGTAGTGGTGGGAGTGGAGGCGGTCGCAGAAGATATAATGATGACGACGACGACGACGACGACGATGATCCCGGACCGAGCGGCAGATACGTCTGCGTCAATTGCGGGGCCGAATTCACAAGATTGGCTACTTTGCGCAGACATATTCGCTTATTGCATCCGCAAGTTTTTGATCGCTTGGAACGTTCGCGAGCTCTGGAGCGGTGTCAGAACTGCGATATGATGTTTGCCGACGGAAACGAACTTGCAAGACATCGCGAAGAAGCTCATCCTGCCCCATTACCACCAGCAGCACCGGCTCAACAACAACTTCAGCAAGGTCAGAACGTGCAACCCGATGACGAATCCGATGAAGAAGCTGCCTCTTGCATTTGCAGCGCCGACAGATCCGCAAGATGTATTTTGCGACGCGGACTGCACGATACCAACGTGAGGTACACGTACAGACTTCCGCCATGGCAGTACGTTTTTCCGCGACAAACCGTTAACTTTTTCCTCCAATCATTGCTCAGACGTCTTCGCCACCAGTTGCGGCAAAGACACTCGGTCAAGTGGTGGCTGATTCTGCGAGCGCACATGTCAAAAACAAACGGCGAACGTAAAGATCCGCCGCCGTCGTTTTGGAGCGATCCTATCATCGCCAATGCTGACAGCGATCTCGAGCAGCAGATTGCCAACGCTCTTGCCGACATACTGGAGAAGATTCAAAAATACTGCGTGAAAGGAAGCGGCTGGTCTCTTGATTACATAATTCTCCTCGCTCTGCACATCTGCACGTTCGATCAGCTCGGCGTGGGCGGCAGATCGTACTTTCCTTTGCCCGCGAAATTGCTGACCTGCGCGCATGTGATCAACGTCATCAATCACGACGATTTCTGCATCGCGTACGCGCTACTGGCGGCCAAGTATTCCGACCTGGTCGTGCCCAATGATGATCCGCGAAGCTACGAGCAGTGGTTCGACGAGGTGAGGATCGATAATTTTGAGATGCCCCTGAGCGCGCGCGACCTATCCCGTTTCGAACGAGTGAACAACATTCAGATCAACGTGTTTGGGTGGGACGCGCAATCGAAAATGCTCTTTCCGCGATGGATATCCGCGCTGGCAAGAAGAGATGCGCTTGCCGCTAATCAAAGAGATGGAGGAGGACACGACGTTAATCTTGACGACGCTTACGATCTTCTTCTTTTCGACAACGAGTTCGGCAACGCTCACTTCGCCGCGATCACAAATTTCGACGGGCTCATGCGTCACCTGCAGCCGAACACCAGCCGTCGCTTTTTCTGCCGCCGCTGTCTCTCGGGTTTTCGAACCGTCGCCGAGCGCGATCTCCATATCGTCGACTGCAGCGAGTTCGCGCCGCAGCGTTTCGTTTATCCGCGACCGGATCACAACGTGCTGAAATTTAAGGAGATCTACATGCAGCAAAAGTTGTCGCACATTATCTACGCGGACTTTGAATGCTATCAGGATCCGATCGAAAGAAACAGCGACGACGAGGATGAGATCGACGAAGACGATGAGCTGGGCGCACACGTTCGACACGAGACCGAGCACAAGCCCAGCGGCTACTACGCTTATCTGGTCGGTCCCGAGGGCGTATGCGTGGGCAGAAGCGGCTACTCCGGTCCCGACGTCGTCGATCGCCTGTTCGAGGTGCTGCAAATGTGGGGAAAGGTGATCTACGACGTGAAGAAGACGAACCTGCCGATGAACGGCGATCCGCCAGATGACGACACGTGCTTCATCTGCGCGCGTCGATTCTCTGACACGGACGTGCGCGTGCGCGACCACGATCACTACACGGGCGATCCGCGCGGCTGGGCGCATCAGGTGTGCAACCTGAACTTTCGCAACTCCAGCAAGATCCCGGTCGTGTTCCATAATCTGCGCGGCTACGACAGTCATCTGCTCATGCAGCACATCGGCAAGCACGCGAGAAGAAAGCTCGGCATGATAGCGAACAACATGGAGCGCTATCTGATGATCAGCATGGATGATTTCAGCTTCATCGATTCATTTCAGTTTCTACCGTCGTCGCTGGACACGCTGGTCTCGCTGCTCGCGAAATCCAACGACGACGACGACGTGAAGTTCGCCAATCTGAACTCGCAGTTTCCCGATCTTGCGAAGCGCGATCTCGTGAAGCGCAAAGGCGTGTTTCCCTACGACTGGTTCGACTCGATGGACAAGCTCGAGGAGACGAAGCTGCCTCCGCACGCAGCCTTCTACAGCCGTCTGCGAGGCAACAACATTTCCGACGAGGAGTATCGTCACGCGCAGCAGGTTTGGGACACGTTCGGCTTCAGCAAATTCCGCCAGTATCACGACCTCTACTGCCAAACCGACACCGTTCTGCTGGCCGACGTGTTCGAGAACTATCGCCGCTTCTGCCTGTCCAAATTCAAGATCGATCCCGCTCACAAGTTCACGGCCGCGGGAGTGTCATGGATCGCCATGCTCAAGCGCACCGCTATCAAATTCGATCTGATCACCGATCCGAACATGATGCTCATGATACAGCGCGGCATACGAGGGGGCATCTGCAGCGTCCTGCATCGTCGATTCGCGCGCGCCAACAACCCTCACGTGCCCGGCTACGACCCGAGCAAGCCGACGACGTGGATCATCTACGTCGACGCCAACAACCTCTACGGCTGGGCCATGATGGAATCGCTGCCGTACGGCCATTTCGTGTGGATGACGCGAGAGGAGTGCGATCGCGTTCAAGACGAGCTCGAAGAGTACGTCGATCCCGATCACCCGTACTGCTACATTCTGGAAGTCGATCTCTACTATCCGGATGAACTACACAAGCATCATTCCGATTACCCGCTGGCCGCCGAGAACGTCGTCCTTGACGAGAGCATGCTTCCACGTCACCTGATGTACATGATGAACGACTGCGGAACCGCCCAGTACGGTCACGGCGCTAGGAAGTTGCTGCCGACGCTGTGGCCCAGAACGCGATATGTTGTGCACGCGCGCAATCTTCACCTCTATATCAAACTGGGCATGAAACTGATCACCGTTCGTCGCGGAATGCGCGGTCGCCAATCGCGCTGGCTGAAAACGTGGATCGATTTCAACACGGCCGCCAGAGCGGTGGCTACCGACGAATCGACAAAAAGATTTCACAAGGACGCCAACAACATCATCTACGGCAAGATGACCGAAGACAAGACGCACCACATGGACGGCAAGCTGGCGACGGAGCGCGATCAGGTGCTGCGACTCGTCGCCCAGCCCAATTTCAAACGCCTGATCGAGTACAACGAGCACGTGAGCGGAATCGAGCTCGCAAAGTCCGTCGTCAAGATGGACCGACCCACGTACGGAGGTTTCGCCGTGCTGGAGCTCAGCAAGCTGCTGATGATTCGCTATCGGTACGAGGAACTCATGCCGCGCTACGGAAAACGCTGCCGCATCCTCTATTCCGACACGGACAGTTTCATCATGGAGATCCGGACGCCGGATTTTTACGACGACGTGCGGCGCGATCTGGACGAAAAAGGCAAGCGGAGTTGGTACGACACGAGCAATTATCCGCGCGACGGTACGAAACTCCACTCGGAGCTGTTCGAGGATTTTAACATGGCCACTCCGGGCAAGATGAAGGACGAGATGGGCGGGGTGGTGATCGAGGAGTTTGTCGGCATCCGTCCCAAGGAGTACAGCGTCAAAGCGGTCGATCCCGGGCTGAACAAAGTTAAACATAAGGGCGTCGCCAAGGATGCATCGATCAATCACGAGACCTTTGTCAGAGTTCTGCGCGGCGAGATAACCGATCATCGATCCGTCTCGCTCAAGATACAGAGCAAGAAGCATCGCCTCTTCACGAATCGCCTGACCAAGAAAGGCCTCGACATGCACGACACCAAACGAGTCGCTCTGAACAAAAAAGACAAGACGTTGCCGTACGGTCATTGCAAGCTGAACTCCGAGAAGTACTGTCGCGAAAATCTGCTCTGGCAACCGGACCCTGATTGGCGCCCTCCTCCACTCGCTCCATCGCCCGTCAACAACAATGATGATGACGATGAAGATGTTGACGATAGCGGTGTTGACGATCCCCCATCTGACTTTGAACATAGTGCTGACAATAATGATGACGACGACGATGACGATGGTGATGGTGATTATGACAATGCATGTCCGTTTATAATATATGAGGCGAGTGTACAATAAATAAAACATTACATGCAATAATATTGTTTTTAATTATTAGTTTAAAAAAAAAAATTATCTTCCACAACCAGTTTCGAACTCTCGACCCTTGGGTCACCACCTGTTTGCTCTCTGATTCGACTGTCTACCGGTTGCGGCCGATAATTCTTATCTGACGAAGCGTGGATAAAGAGCAGATAGTTTGGCGTTGGTCAAATAAAAAAAAAAAGAAATCATCATTTCCTGTCGACTACTACTAACAGGCGGCAGCGAATGATGAATTCCTTGTAGCTGCGGCGTGGAATGAGAGTAGATCAATACGTAAATCTACCCTACGCCGATTTTTTAAATTGAAAAAAAAGGATAAAAAATTAAAAAAAAAAATCACCGACCGAGCCGGCCGCGACCCACCCGCCTACTGGCGGCGTGTTTTTTCAAGTCGACTGGCTAACGACCACGGACGGCGATTTTTCCAACAGAACGAGGCGCGAATAGAGCAGGTCTTTTGTCAAACGGGCAATCCAATTGCGAGCCGGTTTAAAATTTGTTGTTAATAAAAACAAAAAAAAACAACAAAAATAATTCAGGCAAATCAAATTTTATTTTAATTTTGCAAAATCATTTTTTTATTTATTTAAATTAAAACGAACGCTCGTCGATAATCAGTTTTTTTATTGTTTCTTTACTGATCGCCGACGGTGTTCCGAGAGAGCAATGTGAGTAAAAAGAAGAGATAAACAAGACCGCATGGTTCGCGAGACGATCAGGATCTGTCTAGCGCTTATATAAAGGCTTGACGAAGCGCGCATGTGCAGTAAAAAAAAATCATTTAAATTTGCAAACGATGAATGACGACGATAAAATGCTGGCCGAGATCGCCAAACTCGACAAGCGGCTGAGAACCGACGAGCTCGAGCGGCTGTACGAGAGCACGTTCTACGGTGATCTTGCGCATCCTCAAACCCTCGGACCGTCCAAACATCTGATTCGCGTGACGAAAATGCGACAGCGACGATCCACTCACGTTCACGACGATGACAACGACGTCGAGCCCGCGCGGCTCGTCCGCGAGTACCTGCGTCGCCAACCGGCCTACGTGCGGCACAAGCCGGCCGTGCGCTCGGCGGTGCGACGCAACCGCATGCTGGCCAAGGGCGTCGGCACCGACTACCAGGCCGATCTGGCCGACGTGCAGCAGCTGGCGAGCGACAATCGCGGTGCGCGCTATCTCCTCTGCGTGATCGACATCCTGAGCAAGCGCGCCCAGGTCGAGCCGATCCGCGCAAAGACGGGCTCGGAGGTGCGCGACGCGTTCGAGCGCATGCTGCGCAAAGATCCGCTGCTCGCCGACAGCCACGTGGCGACGGACGCCGGCAAAGAGTTCCTCAACGAGCCGGTGCAGCAATGGTTTCGCGAGCATCAGATCGTGCACTACACGTTGCAGGGCGACCACAAAGCGGCGGTCGTCGAGCGCTTTCAGCGCACGTTCAAGGAGCGTCTCCATCGCCTGATGACGGCGCGCAACAGCTATAAATACTTGGACGCGCTGCCGTCGATAGTTCATTCTTACAATCACGCGCCGCATCGAACTTTGCGCGGAATGCGACCTGTGGACGTGGGCAAGCACAACGAGCGCGAACTTTACGAGCGGCAGTTTAGCGGAATCGATCCGAAAAAACACGTGACGCGCGGACCCAAAGACGACATCCGCGAGGGCGACACGGTGCTGATCAGCGTGGCGAAAAACGTTTTCGAGAAGGGCTACACCGGCAAGTGGCGCGTCGACGAACCGTTCACGGTCGTCGAGGTGAAGCAGGGAGTGCCGAACAAGCAGTACGTGCTGCGCGACGAGAACGGCGAGCCGATCCAGGGCGCCTTTTATCGCGAGCAGTTGCAGCCGATCGACCCGCAGCCAAAATGAGCAGCACGCTGCAGCGTTACCAGAACGAGTTCTACATCTATCTGATGTCCAACGCCAATCCGGACCAGTTTCCTGACAACACGGCGTCCGAGTTCACCAACCTGCTTCAGACCCCCGTCAATTTTGCGCCCGGTGACGTCACCGGTTGGGAAGTCGGCATCGCCGAACTCATCATCCCGAGCGCGTTCTACAACATCACGGACGGCGTCAACACTCTGACCGTCAGGCATGCGCGCGGCGCGAACGTTCAAGAAAAGCTCGGAACTGAATCGACAAGGACAGCAGCGGCGGCGGCAGCAAAGTCGAAAAAGCCTGCCTCCGCCGCAGACAGCGAATTTTTGGAAGCGCAGAGGCGACAAGAGAAGCAGATGGAGAAACGTCTGAAAGCCGAGCAGGAGAAGGTGAAGCGCTTCAAAGAGGAGGCTGCCAAGAAGAAGCGCGAGGAGGAAGCTGCGAAATTGGCGGTCGCTCCGGTCAGCGACGAAGACACCAAACTGTGGGCGGAACGTTGGGACAACTTCTACGCGAGCAAACGCGACTACCACACGCTCGACGAGATGGACGAGCTGAAGATGATCGAGTGGAACAAGTTTCGCAAAGAGCGCAGCATCACGCGTCTTCTGCCGCCCAAGACGACGTCGCCCGAATACGACGCCGCGCTGAAACAGTTCTTGGTGCATATGCTCGGCGAGCGATGGAAGACTGCCGGGGTGGAAGGTGCGGTGATGGACCCCGACGAGCACACGGAATGGTACAACAAAGCTCATCAGCTGTTTCGCGAACGGGTGCACAAAGGCTTCGAGCTGATCGACACGAAGAAGGACTCGTTCCTATCGGCCGCGCCCGAGCGCTACAAGGAGTGGATCGCGTTCAACGAAGCGCAGTGGAACCGGTTGCGAAGCGACGATCCGCAGCGCGTGCAGCCGTCGAACGACAGTCTCGAGCACAAGAGCTATCAGATTCTGCTCTACAACGTGTTCAAGCTGTTCACGAAAATGCTGCCGGACGAGGCCGCCGGCGACACCAGACGCTGGTGGTCGTACGTGGCTCTGAAGAACGCTGCCCGACATCACGCGGATCCTGGCGCCCTGGACGAGGGAGAGGAGTTCAACAACTGGTACGCGGCGCGCAATCACGAGTTCGGCCAAATGATGCTGGCCAACGCGTTCGACAAAGGCGTGCCCGACGACGTAACCTTCACCGTCGACATGATCGACGCCTACCTGGGACGACTGCCGCAGCAGCCGCCGACGTCGCCCGAGCAGCCGATCGAAACGCCCGATCCGACACCGCCGCCTGCGCCTGCTCCGACCGCGGAGATTCCCACCACCTCCTCCTCCGTTCCGGCGGTCGGCAGACCGCCGCCTCGGCAGCAGCTGACGCGCCCGGAACTTCGCAAAAAGCGCTTCATGGACTGGCATTGGGAGAAGTACAAGCGCGAAAATCCGCGCGTTCCGCACGACACGGCCGCGAGAATGAATTTCGAACGCCTGATGGAGGAGGAGTATCGCCAGTTCTTCGAGCAGCAGATGTTCCGCTACGAGTACAATCTGGGTCACTTCATTCATCTGGAGGAGCAGAGCGGTAATGACATGGGTGCGGGCGAGCGACGCGGCGAGATAAATCACGCGCGCTGGCGCGCAAGAAAGCGACAGGAGTTCTACAACAGGTTCGAGCAGGGAGATTTCGACGACGGCGATTGGGTCAAGGAGTACGTTCATCTGCCGGTGACGACGGACGACAACTGGACGATGCCGACGCCTCCAACACAATATCAGCCGCGTACTCGTCCGCTGGCGCCCGTTGGCATACCGGCAACGTCCGAGTGGATGCACGGACTGGGCTTTTTGGCTCGTCAACGCCGCTCGAAGCGCGAGACCGCGACGGAAGCAAACGAATCTGCCACCAGTGCTCCCGTCGAACGTGCAAAAGTGCACACTCTCAATCCCAATCGACTTCGTTCGCGCTTCAAGGAGCAAATCAGGCGCTATTACGATCGACGAACCATCACCCTCCCTGGCAGAGGCGCGTCATCGTTCGCGACGATATCGGAACTGTTCGACAAAATACAATCGGAGTTTCGGAGGAGCGGACTTGAAGAGACGGATCTGCTGATCAAATATGCGCCCGAGGATAATCGGTTGGTGATCGTTGCCAGTGCCGAGAGTCGAATCCGTTTCCCACGCGCGCACAGACGCATGTGGCGTCGGATCGGTCTGCCGGCGATCGCGATCGGACGCAACATCTACGTCGGCAAATCGAACGTGCTGACGATTCCGATACGACCGCCACACCGTCGACGGAAGCCGGTTAGCAGGATCGTGCTGGCCAAACATCCGCTCAAGATCGTCTTCGATCAGGTGTACAATTACAACAACGTCACCGCTCATCTCATACACACAGGCCAGCTGCTCGGTCACGAGGCGATCATGGCCAAAGGACCGGAAACGTACGATAATGTGGCCGCGGTTTTTCAGGAGCTTAACAAGCAGGCGCAGGCGAGAGGTGGACATTGGACAAGCCTGTTCTTCGATTACCGACCGGACAAGAGCGAGGTGTACATTCAGGACGCGTACGGCACTCTGCTCAGCATACAGGGCGGTGAAGCGATCGACGCGCTCGGTCTCGGCATCGGCATGGACAAGTCGATCGACGGACGCTACTTTCAGATGATTCCGAGCATCATCTCGCTGCCGCTGGACAGTTTTTCCGACGACACGCCCGTGACGTTGCCGAGCTCGTTGATAGTAGGCCGCAACGCAGTAAACCCGCGCTTTCCGCGCATCAGGCGCCGTCCCATGTTCAACGCGGCGTACGTGTCGGAAGACGGAACCGAGGACGACGTGGTGTACACGACGGACGAGGAGATGGTCGTCAGCGAGGATGAGGATGCCACCATCAGCTCTGCTCCGGCAGAAACAACGGAGATCGACAAAGAAGAAGAAGAAACAAAGCTGAACGAGGCCGAGCTCGTTCCGACAACTCTGACCATCAAGATCAGAGCGCCGACGAGCGAGGAAAAAGAAGCGCCTCAACAACCGCAGGTGACGACTATTGACGATCTGGCCACAAGCACTTCAAAATCAATTGCGGTAGAAAAAGAAGATGAAGAAGAGATGACGACGCCGCAGCCTATGGAAACGGACGACGATGAACAAACACCGTCCGTTGCATCAAAAACCAATGTTGAAGAAAAAGAAGAAGACGATGATGATAGCCAGTCTGTTGAAATCCACCCTCCGCTGCCAGATACGTCAACACTGCCGACGACGCAGCCACCTCCACCACCGAGCGATGAAGATGAAGAAGAAGACGATAAAATAATGATGACCGCACCATCACCTGAAGATCATGAAGAAGAAGAAGAAGAAGAAGGAGAAGAAAGCGCACCAGACTCGCTACCGCAGCCACCATCAATTTATCAGCATAAGACGAGCGGTCGCGGCGGTCCGTCGGCGCAAATCCACGGACCCGCCACCTTGTCGTTTCCGTCGATCGCCTCGTCGGGGCCGCGCACTCGTCCCGATCCGCTGCTGGCAAAAAGCGCCGGACCGCAACCGCTAGCGCCCACAGATGGTGATGATGATGATCATGATAACAGCGGCGATTACGAGAGAACGACGATCGCGCTGCCCGCCGGCCACTACCGGACGGCGCGAGCTCTTGTCGACGCCGTTCGCCAGGCGCTCGAGGACGAGGTTCCGCAAAGCCACGGCAAACCGTTTCGCCTGGACGTTATGCAGGACGGTCGACTTCGTCTGACCAGCGCGCTCAGCAGCCACGCGATCCGATTTGACGACGGCCTGCACGACATACTCGGCCTGGCCGAGAGCCTGCGCGGTCGATGGCTGTCGACGCGCGGCAACGTCGATCGCTACGACGAGTGCCGTCCGATCGAGCTCAGCGGTGGCATGGACTTCTTCATCGTCTACTCGGACGTCGGCGACATTGTGCGCCTGGGCAACAGCAGCGGGCGCGTGCTGCGCTGCGTGGACAGCAGCGGAGCCGGCGGTTCGACCGGAGTATCCGACCAGGAGACGATAGCGCTGCATTTCCCAAACATCTACTACGTGCCGGTGTGTCGCTCGTCGATCCAGAGCGTCCATCTGGCGATCTACACTGATTTCGGACAGCCCGTGAGATTCACGCGCGGAAAGACGCTCGCCGTTCTGCACTTTCGTCGACG
This sequence comes from Pyrinomonadaceae bacterium, assembly GCA_035526605.1. Taxonomy (GTDB): domain Bacteria; phylum Acidobacteriota; class Blastocatellia; order Pyrinomonadales; family Pyrinomonadaceae; genus OLB17. Next base: position 14,167 of record DATLCA010000253.1, read on the forward strand.
TGCCGCAGCGTCTCCGAGCGGGGTCGGCAGCGGTTGAAATCCTATAAATACCGACAGCGCATCTCCCGCTCATGCAAACGTAAAGATGGGGGTCAAAGGTCAAGGAGGATGGGTTCAGTACTACGCGAGGCAGCAACGCGGGGCCGGCAGCGCGCAATCTCAGCAGCAGCTCGGTCAGATCTACGCCGGCACCCGCTTCGGGCGCGGAACAATGCGCGGAGGCGGCATCGGCTCGTTTCTGGGCGGAGTCGTCCGCGGCATCAGCAGCCTGGTCGGCAGTGCGCCGTCGTGGCTCAAGACGGGCGCCAAACTGGTCGGACAGAGCGCTCTGCGGGGCGCCGCCACGTACGCAGACGACCTGAGAGCGGGCGCTAACAAGAAGACGGCGCGCAAGCGGGCTTTCAAGACGGCGGCGGCGGATCTGGCCGAAAGCACCGCCAAGAAGCTCCGCGGCCAAGGAGGCAAAGGCAAAAGCAAGAAGAAGAAGCGCTGCTGCAAACTGAAACGTCTGCAGACGGGTCGAGGCAGCGCATGTCGCAAGAAAAGCCTGCTGGGTCGCGGTAGCAAAAAGAAGAAGAGGAAGACAACAAAGAAGAAGAAGACTAAGAAGATAGCGCCGCGAAAGAAGAGTCGCGGCACCTATCGCAAGACTATAAAAGGACGCACCAAATTCGATCTTTTCAATCTTTAAGCGGGAGTGTCTGTGTGTGTGTGACAGACAGGTGTGAGCAAATTGATCGGACAAGCGCAAGGACGGAGAAACAGATCAAACAGAATGTCGCTCGTTCACAAGGCCAGTCAGCTGTGCGCCATCGATCAGCTGGAGCTGTTTCGCACGCAGCCCACATGCGGACAGATCGCCCAGAGCATCGCGGTGCCGCACTTCAGCATCGGCTCGCTCGACGCCGCCACCAACATGCTCGAGTTTCTCGTGCAGGGCAGCGGCGACCAGTACATCGATCTGGCAAAGACCAAGCTGCATCTTCGCGTGCATCTGGAGGTCAACAACGCTCGCGTCAGAGACGCCGACGACAAGGTGTGGCCGACGGCCAACTTTCTCGGCTCGCTGTTTCAGCAGTGCGACGTGCTGCTCAACGACAAGCTCATCACCAGCTCGAACAACATGTATGCGTACCGCTCGTATATCGAGCAGCTGCTCAACTACAGCGACAAGACGATCGAGCGACAGCTCGCCAGCCAGCTGTTCTTTCCGGACGACGCCGACAGCGGCATGGACGCGCTGAACACCGGCGCCGTGAAGCGTCGCCTCTACTCGAAGGACGGTGCGGATTTCGAACTTCGCGGACCGCTGTTCCACGATCTGGCCAATCAGGGCGCCTATCTGGTCAACAACGTGGACGTGCGCTTCCGCTTGACGCGCGCGCCCAACAAGTTCTGCCTGACATCGTCGGATTTCGCCGCCGTGCTGGCGAGCGCAGCTCCGCCGGTGACGGGTCGCGCGGCCAAGGACTACAGAGTGGTCATCGATTACGCCGCTCTGCTCGTGCAGAAGGTGACGCTGAATCCGGACAACCAGATGGCGATCGAGAAAGTGCTGCGCACGCGCAACGCCATCTACAGCATGCGCCGCACGGAGATAAAATCGTTCAACATATCGGCCGGCGATCAGACGTTCACGCGCGAGCACATCAACCTCGGCCTGGCGCCCAAATACGCGATCGTCGGTCTGGTGCCGACGCGCGCCGCCCAGGGCGACTACGCCTCGAACCCGTACAACTTCAAGCACTACAACATCAGCTCGATCTCGCTGAACGTGGACGGTGAGCAGGTGCCTCGCGGCGGCATATCCTGCAATTTCGACGCCGGCAAAAACCTGGCGCTGGAGGCGTACGACTCGCTCGTCGAGGTCGTGGGCAAGTGGCGAACCGACTGCCCGTTCTCGATCGCGAGACGCGACTATCACTCGGGCTTCACGCTGTTCGGCTTCCAGATCGCGCCCGAGCTCGTCGACGGCGCTTTTAATCTCGTGCGCAACACCAACATCAGACTTGACATCACGTTCGCCAGCGCGTTGCCGGAGAATGCCACCGTCATCGTGTGGTTCGCCTACGACGGCGTGCTCGAGATCGACCATGATCGCGAGATCTACTACGACTTTAGCGCCTGATCGACATCTATAAAAGGACCGCAAGACAAAGAAATAAAGAAAAAAAAAAAAGAACAGTGATGACAGTTAGTGCGACAGCAACATTGAGCGCGCGCTTGTGATGGAAAAGAGCGGCAGGCGAGTGCGCAAGAACAGTGCGTTTCTTTCAGAGTTTCTGAGCGCCAGCACGAGCAAACGAAAACAGCTGGCGCTCCTGCGTCGCTCGACCACGAGTCAGCTTTGCACGGTGTGTGAGATCGTTAAAAACCTCTTGCACAATCCGACGCTGAACTTGAAGCTCGACGAGCGGCAACTGCGCGCGCTGAAATCTCGGCGCGCCAAACTCCGAAAACTGGCGGATCGAAGAACGTCGCACGACGAGAAGAGACGCATTCTGCAGAGCGGACGAGGCGTTCTTCTGCCGCTTCTGGCATCGATAGCGGCTCCGTTAATAGCACGTCTGTTCGGTGTGAACTAGCGCGATGGCTCCGGACACCGTCGCCGGCAGAAACAACTTTCGACGAATGTACTTGATCGAACCTAAAATGCTGAATCAAACGAGGCAGCAGCAGCAGCAGCAGACGATCGCCACCAGCGTCGGAGAAGGAAAGACCGCAACGACGATCGAACCGATGGTGACGAGCAGCGAGGTTCGAGGCGTGCAGAGTCGCGTGAAAAGACTGGACGCGGAGATGGAAGACATTCTGAACCGCGTCAACGTGGACGTGAGCGAGAAGCTGCGTCTGTACCTGGAGACGCTGCGCAAGTACATCATGAGCACGCAGCGACTGAACCGTCTCGTCGAGCCGGGCGTGCTGCCGCCGATCGTGATCAGGGACGTGCAGCAGCAGCAGAGCGAAACATCACCACCGCCACCTCTGCCCGCGCTTCAGCCACCGATTATCACAGCAGCAGCAACAACGGAAGGGAAAAAAACAAAAACGACAAAGACGGATGTTGTGCCCGCCAAGCAAACTCCTCAGAAGCAGCAACCTCTTGTTGAGCCAAGCACGTCTTCCCAAGCGGACGTTCCGTCATTGTCGACGACGACGACGCACAAGACGAGCAGCAACATCGATGAGGAAGACGAGGAAATCGAGCTCGCTGCCACATCGGCGACACCTGCTCGCTTGCCAGCCGGTCATCCGATAGAGAGATACGCGCCTTACGAAGACATCAAGTACTCGATGCACAACATCATGCGTCAATTTCCCGGAAAAGTAAGAGCGGAAGCTGTCGCCGACGTGCTCGACACGGTGCGCAAAGGCACCATCGGAAACAACGATCGAATCACGTGGGACGAGAGCACCGGACAGATCAGCGTCAACGGGGAAACGATACCGGAATCGAATATCGTGGAGCTGATGCACCACTTCACGCACTCTCCCATCATCAAGGATAAGAAAATTCCGCCCTACTATGTTGCCGTGCGCACGTCTCTGCTGGCGGAACAGAGCATCAAGAGCAGGCAAAAGACATTTCTGGTCAGAAGTAAAAGGCCCGAGATGGTCGGCAAAGGTCTCGCTGCCCACGCCACCTCCGTCGCGAAGAGAGCACGTGTCTCAGAGCCGGTGTGGTTGCGCTTTTAAGCGACACGCTCGCATCGTTTTTCGGTTCAGTTTAACTTCGAGTGACGATGAGTGAACAGCACGCATCCGCCGCATCATCGAACGCAAGCAGCGGCGCACCAGCGCTGCCGCCGCGGCAGATAAACATTCGGCAGATGAAACTGACGGAAAACGTTCACATCATTATGGAGATGCTGCCGGGCAAAGATAACAACGAAAGAGACGAAGGACGCAGACTCATGCTGCTGGAGAAGCCCGACCCGACAAAAGATGGCGTCTGCAGCCCGTGCTCCGTGGTGACCCTCTACACGGACGGCGTCAGACGTCTTCAAGAATCGCTGGAAGCTCTGCAGCTGTGCGTCGAAGGCGGCGTCTACAAGTTCGCGCTGCTCGAGCGCAACGAGACCGCGCCAAGGAGCAGCGCCGCCAGTCTCGGCAAGCTCAACTTCGCGGTCGCGCGCGTGCATCCGTACGACAACGCCGGCCAGCTGGCTCTCGGCCACATCACGCTCGATCTGAACGGCGTCGTCGAGTGCTGGCCGTCTCAGCTGCCGCTGCTCTACCACTCGCAGACCGTGTGCTTGCCGATGCGATGCCTGAACCGTCTGAAAGCGTTCCTTAAACGAGTGATTCCGATTGCAGCAGCAGCAGCAGCAGAAGTAGTGTCAGCGGGGGATAATACCACTTCCAGCATCGGCAAGCAGAGACGCAAATCCGACGGATCGGCGTGCGATTCGACGACGACAACGGCGGAACCGAACGAAGACGAGAGGAAAAAACAGCGTCGTCTTGACAACGAAAATGTTCACGAAGAAGCGACAAGCAATGCAAGCAGAGGCGGCGGCAACGTCACACCAACAACGGACGAACCGATGGCGGAAGATGAAGAAGCTGAAGCAGACTTTCACAGCGCGAAGCTGGTTTCGCTCCTCTGGGATAAGCTGACGAAAAGCGACAGCAGCGGTGAAACAACGACGACGACCGATAACCATGGCAACGGTGAAACAGGTGAGCGCGCACACCAATCACACTCTCTCGTTCGTGAAGTAACCATAATATTTTTTGCAGATATAAATACAATTATCATCTGATTTTCAATCATTTTGTAACATATTCGCAGCGCAGTAAGAAAGAGCAAGAGTATAGCAATGGATCGTTATCAGCAGCAGCAGCAGCAGCAGGTGTCGTTCTCGCGTTCAAAGATGAAGTTGATCGTGCTGCTAGCGGTGACGGCGTTTGCATTGGCGAGCGGCGTTCAGTGGTGGATGTGTTTGAATCATGATGAGAACGACGGAGATTGCGCTCTCGCAACCGTCAGCGACGGCAAGAAAAACAAAAACGGCGGTGAAAGACACGATGCCGTCGCGTGCGACGAGCTCGACGAGCCGACCGAGTCGTGCCCCGCTTCTCGGAGCCTGGGTCAAGGTTATCGAGTCGCCATCTGCGAGACGAAGCCGAAACTTGACATCAGACAGTACGTGCATCATCGGATCGGCGACGGCGAGTACGTGGAGCGCCCGACGCGAAACGGTGTGAGCCTATCACGTGATCAATGGCGACAGCTAATTTCTCATTACGAGTGGATCGAGTGTCAGTTCGCCTTCGACGATCGTCGCGGCAGCAGCAAAGTGTCCACAGCCGTGCCTATCGCAGCAGAAGAAGAAGAAGATTAAGAAAGACAATATTAACTGTAGAACGTAAAAAAAAACGGTGAAGTGAACAATGTTGCGCACGAGAACAAGCGCCTGCAACAATTTCAAGAACTCGTGCATAGGCCGCATGTGGCTCGAAGGAGAGAGATTTGTGCGCTTCAGCATACAGCCGATCTCGATGCGCGTCGTGATCGAGGATCTCGAACTGGCGCAGGCCGACAATCAGATCACACGTCTGATGAGCGACAACGGACTGTATCGATGCGGACGCGTCGATCTGTCAACGCAGGAGACACGCACGCTGTTTCAATTGTGGCCCGAAGTGTACGACATGTGCGTGAAAGAAGACGGCGATGATGGGGGAAATAAAGAAGTGACAGCAAAATCGATCGGAGACGAAAAAGAAAACGGCAAGCCGGCAAGAGATGAGGGTGGTGGTGGTGGTGGTGGCGGTGGTAAAGATCAGCAGCACCAGCACAACGATTGCCCTAACGAAGAAGGCTGTGTGGCAAATTTGCCACCTCTGATTATCGATCTGCTTCCAAAGAACAGAATCATGCTCGAAAAAGCAGACAGACATCCGCAAGCCATGTGCAACGTGGACAGCTGCGTATCGTTCGTCATGAGATGGCGCAGAGGCGAAGAAGGCGGCACAACTACGCAATTCAGAAGCCTGAGCATCGTTCGACGAAGATACTGCTCAAAGCGCGGATCGGCAAGAGAGACCGCGAGCGTGATCATCGCGACAAAAATGGAGCTGGAGAAATTCTCGAAGATTGTCTTGCAGCTAAACGAAATGGACAAGATTTTGTTCCCATCGCGCGCCGGCGTTCTTGACCAAATATGAAACACATTGGTGAAGGGAAAACATTATTATTATTATTAGTAATACTTTTTTTTTAATTTTTGCGCTAATCAGAAGTGTGAATGGTTTTGTTTACTTTTTCTTCTTCTTGATTTCCTGATTAAGATCAGAGTTATTTATTTAATAATTATAATAAGTTTAAAAATTATTTTTACTGTATTTTTATTTTAGATTTAATTATAATAAAATAAAAAACCATCAAAAGCATCTACTTTTTATATTTTATTTGTCAAATCAAAAGACTTTTATTCATTGCGTGAATTAAAATAATACATATTGTAATCAACAAAGATCACTTCTTAAAACTATTACGCAACTCCTTTTTCTTCGAAATTGACAATGAAAACCTTTCCATTGATTTTTCCTTCAGCGAACAATTTACCTATATCAGTAGATTCTCGACCATCAACATCTTTCATATTCATTCTTGTAACAACCTCTTGATGTTCTTCCGGCAATATGTGAGGTTTCGGACATAAAGGGCATTTGGGACATGTGTACTCGAAAGAAATCGGATCCACCTTGTCCAGATTGAACAGAAAACCTCCATTAGTAAGTTCTGATTTCAGAAAAAAAATTATTATAACAATTGCAAAATTTAAATTAAATATTATTAAAATAAAAAAAACAAACAAACAAACAAACCTAAAAGATGCAACAAATCGATCGCTGATTTCTCAAGCTTGAATACAGAATTTTCACAAGGCTGCTTCGCCGAACCTGTGATTTCCACCACCATAACCGTTTCCACCTCCGTCTTAGTTTCGCTGGAAACCTCTGCAGACTGTTCTCCTTCAGCTTCAGCCTTCTCTTCGTTCATCTTCTTCTTCTTCTTTTCTTCAAAGCCTGTCATTGTTTCTAAAGAAAAAAAAAAAAAATTCTTAGCATTCGCATTAAGCACAACAAAACAAAAACAAAAAAAAAAAACAAATGCAACCAACCTTCATCATTTGAATCGTCTCCATCCAACAACACAACTACAGCATCTTCATAAAGAGGAATCACAGGCTTTTTACTTTGTTTCTCCGAGGAAGTCATAACTGCCAGAAATCTAAAATCTATAAATTTTTCAACAATATAATATTTGACACACAACTGTAGAAAACAATTAACCATAGAGTAAAATCAAATTTAAAGAAAAAATTATACTCTATGGTTTTATTTTAAAGGTATTGTGTCAGATATTAGTGTTGTACAAATTTATACACATAAACAAAACACTGCTCACTCTCTGGTTCCATTTCTGAAGTATAAATAACCCTGATGACGTCACTAGAGCCTATGCTGGCCAAGAACTAGAATAGTACCATTAAATGAACACCTCTTATATAAATATAAGGATATGATGACTTGGGGGGGGTCAAGCGCCAACTTGAGTCGAGCGGCCGCTCGGGCCTCGGCCCGTTGAAAACCAACTGCGACCTTGAAAAAAAAAATTCGACCTTGGAAGCGATGAGTCATCCTGGGGGGGGGGGGGGTATGAGTCATCAGTGGAAAAAAACCGATGAGTCATAATT
>DATLCA010000254.1:0-1469 GCA_035526605.1 Pyrinomonadaceae bacterium
CCAGGCTGGTAAGACCGTCGAACACGCGCTCTTCCTTCGTGTCCAGAATTTCTAGTTCATAGAGCGCCTTTAGACGCTCGGTTTCGTTCTCGGGAATGGGTGGTTTTATCATTTCGGTTTCGTTCGCTCCGGTCGATCGCATCAATCTACTCCGGTAGATTAATTCGCTTGAGGATATCCTTGTACCGTGGGTCATCACGAAGCGGATCCATGAACGGATCGACCTTTATGCGCTGCAGGAACCAATCGTGAGCCTTGTACGACTTTTCAAGTTCGGCGAAAGCATTGTCCTTATCTCCGAGCGCCGCATAAGCGACGGCGACCCAGTAGTTCATAACGTATTTTGTTTTCGCGCCTTCCTTCCACCGTTCGATGATGGCGAGCGCCTTGTCACGCTGCCGGGTCTTCGCATACGTGAAAGCAGCATCGGATAGGAAGGGCATTTCCGAGTCCAAGGACTTTTCCGAGATTGCCAGCGACTCCCCGTACATTCCTTTCAGGTTGTAGGTGTGACAAAGCCAATTCCTGCCAGCGATAAAATTCGGATCGAGGTCATATGTCTTCTTTGCCTGTTCGACGGCCTCGTCGAATCTCCGGGCGTACATCAGGACGCCTGCATAGTTCGCTCCCTGGATCAGGTAAAGCGGCTCTTTCTCCATCGCGAACTTCATTTCCGCGATCGCCTCTTCATGACGGCCCATGGGGCTCAGAAAAGTCCAGGCGTAACGGTAGTGGGTGACCGCGAGATTTGGGTCGAGCTCAAGAGCGCGTTTGAAACCGGCTTCGGCTCCCGCCCAATCCCAGTCATAGGTCGCGGCGATCATTGCAGAAACCGTATGAGCTTCCGGGAGATCAGGATCAAGCTCGAGCGCCTTCTTCGCGGCGGCCTTCGCTTTGGGAACGCACTCCTCGGGCGAGGCGTAAGGAAACGACGGGATCACGGTCCATGATTCGGCGATGCCGACGTACGCGAGAGCAAAATTAGGATCGAGCTTTACCGCCTGTTCGAAAATCTCGATGCTCTTAAAGAGATCGACTTTCGTCCGTTTCGCAAAATGAAATCTTCCTTTCAGCCAAAGCTGGTAAGCCTCGTTGTTGTCCGTGTACTTCTTCGTGATGCCTTTTGCATCGTTTCCCGCCAGCTTGAGCTGAAGCTTCTGAACGATCGCGGCCGCGATCTCGCGCTGAGTCGCGAGAAGGTCCGCCATTTTTCGCTCGTACTGCTCGCCCCACAACGATTTATTATTTCGCACATCGACGAGCTCGACCGTGATGTTCAGGTTGTCGCCCCGCTTTAACAGTCGTCCGGTCATAACGGCGTCGACACCGAGCTCCGCAGCGATTTTTGCAATATCCGTATTCGCACCTTTGTATCGAACAACCGAACTCGTCGGACTAACCTTCAATCCCGGAAGCTGCGTCAGTCGAAAGATCAAAGACTCCGCGAGCCCGTCCGACAAATAATCCGT
>DATLCA010000255.1:0-11380 GCA_035526605.1 Pyrinomonadaceae bacterium
ATCGGCGGGGGCGAAACGTCGCGAACGACGGCTCACCTTAGCTATGCCATCGACGATCGTCTGTATCGCATCGCGAAATGGCATGGCGATGAAAAGGCGAAGCTTGCGGTGCAGAGCCACTCGGCAGCGATCGACGAGATCGAAAAGATCGTGTCGATGGAACAGATCGATTGCGACTTCTCTCGGCTCGACGGGTTTTTGTTCGAAAGCGAGGACGGGTCCGATGATCTCGAAGATGAACTGGAGACCGCGCACCGTCTTGGGTTCGACCAGATCAGAATGGTCGATCGCGCAACCGTAAAAGAATTCAACACTGGCCGAGCCCTCCTCTTCCCGAATCAGGGACAGTTCCACATCCTCAAATATCTTTCGGGCCTGGCGAAAGCGATCGAACAGAACGGCGGCGTCCTTTTCTCCAACACGCGTGCCGTTGAATGGACCGGCGAAGATTCGCCGCAGGTTAAAACTGAGGGCGGCGAAGCGATCAAAGCAAAGTCGATCGTGCTGGCCACAAACTATCCGATACAGAGCAAGATGTTCGCGAAACTTCCGGCTTATCGAACCTATGCGGTCGCGATCAGGGTCCCGAAAGCCTCGGTCGAAAAGGTTTTGCTTTGGGATACCGCCGATCCGTACCACTACATCCGCATCCAGGAAGAGTCCGACCATGACCTGCTCATAGTCGGCGGAGAAGATCACCGGACAGGTCAGGAAAACGACGGTGACGAGCGCTTTCAAAAACTTTTCGAATGGGCGGCGGAACGTTTTCCATCGGCCGAGAAAGTCGTCCATCGATGGTCCGGCCAGTGCTTCGAAACGCACGACGGGCTGGCGTTCATAGGGCCGTATTCCGAAAGTGAACCGAATGTTTATCTCATCACCGGCGATTCAGGAATGGGGATGACGCACGGCACGATCGGCGGCATGCTTGTTTCGGATCTGATCCTGGGTCGAGAAAATAAGTGGGCCGAGGTATTCGATCCGTCACGCGTCGCGACGCAGTCGATCATCGAAGCCGTGCCCGAGGTAATCAAGTCAACGGTCCCCTATGTCGACTGGGTAACCGGCGGGGACGTCTCGTCGGTCGATGAGATCGGTAACGGGGAGGGAGCCATCATCCGCGACGGCACGACGAAGATCGCCGCGTACCGCGACGAGAACGGAAAGCTATTCAAGCGCTCGGCGGTGTGCACTCATATGGGCTGCATTGTTCGTTTCAACTCAACGGAAAAAACTTTTGATTGCCCATGCCACGGTTCACGTTTCGGCGTCGACGGCCACGTCATCAACACGCCCGCTATATCGCCGCTTGCGCCGGTTGAAGAAGACGCCTGATCTCGTCGATCTTCCCGAGAGCTGCCTCTTCACCAAGCGCGACCAGCTCGTCGCGCTTGCCAATTTCATCCGGCCGGATATGGCCGATCTTTGGCTCGATCACGACGTCGGCGCGGTAGTGCTGATTTCGCGACGCAGTCCGGATCATCATCATCGCCGATTGGAAAAATGTTCCGAGCAAGGTGCTCGGCCTTCCCCAGAACGTGGAACCGCATGTCAGCAGATCCACGGCGATCACAAAATTCGCGCCCATCTTTCGCACCGCTCTGGTTGGCATCGGTGAAACGACGCCTCCGTCGATAAGGGCGCGTCCCTGCGAGTCGATCACCGGCACAAACACACCCGGGATCGCACAGCTCGCTCGGATCGCTTCGGCGAGATCGCCCTCATCCTTCAAAATTATCTCGTCCCCGGTTTCGAGATCGCAGACGACACTGGCGAAGGGGATCGGGAGGTCTTCGAAACGCGTAACAAGGAAGTTGTCTTTGATAAATTTTCCCATCGGGGCGTTGGAGAGAAGCCCGCGCGGGGAATAGGAAAACCCCGCGACGCCAAACCAACTGATCTTTTTCCCGATGTCGATGATCTGCTGAGATGAAAGGCCCGACGCAAATGCCCCGCCGACAAAAGAGCCGGCCGACGTTCCGGAAACCATGTCGATCGGAATGTCGTTCTCGAGAAGTGCTTTCAGCACGCCGACGTGTGCGAAGCCCCGCGCACCGCCGCCGGAGAGTGCCAGTCCGATTTTCTTTGTGGTCATACGGTCAGAACAGTCCACCGTTAAGCTGCCGGTCTTTGACCGGCGGCGCGCTCGAAGACCGCTGGCTTAACGAACTTTTAATGTCGCGGTCGAAAACCGCGAGCCAATGGAGTCTCTGAGATTGCACCATCGGCGCGACACTAAATCACAGTCGTTGATTTTAGCCTTCCCGTGTGGAAAACTTAAGCCTCCAATGACTCCTCAAGAATCCCTTTCATTTCCGAGACAACAGCGTGGCTCCGACATAGCGGGCGGCGAAAAGGTCTGCCCGGTATGTTCGCGCGAAACGTCGGACGAGTTTGTGCCGCTGATAGTTTTGGAAGACGACCTGCGAAAGCTCGTCACCGCGAACGCACCCGACACACATGAGTTTGCCGCGATATGCTCCCGCTGCCTGCGGCTGTTCGAGAGAGCGCAGAATGAGATCGAGCGCGACGCCGCGGTGCAAAAGGACGGATCGCACGTGCTTTCGACGCCGCTCCGCCTTGACGCCGATGACCGGTTTACCGGTAGGGGAGTGACGATCGCGTTTCTTGATTCCGGATTTTATCCGCACGTCGATCTTACGACCCCGAAAAACCGGATCATCGGATATCGCAATCTGGTCGAAGAAGACGGTGAGCTCGGCTCGCTGTTTCAACCCGACGTTGCGAGCTGGCATGGGATGATGACTTCCGTCGTCGCGGCGGGGAACGGTTCGCTGTCGAATGGTTTTTATCGCGGGCTTGCGCCCGACTCAGATGTCGTTTTGGTGAAGCTCGCTCGCACCGGCCGCATCACCGAACAAAACATTCAGGCGGGTCTTGAATGGGTCCTCACGCATCGCGAAAAATACAACATCCGCGTCGTGAATATTTCCGCCGGCGGTGACTTCGAGCAGAGCTATCTCGGTGACCCGCTTTCACGCACGGTCGAGCTATGTACAGCGTCGGGAATAACGATCGTGTGCGCTGTCGGCAACGCGGGCCATCTTCCGACTCACCCTGTTTTTCCCCCGGCGAGCGCGCCGTCGTGCATTGCGGTGGGCGGGCTGGACGATAACAACTCGATCAACCGCGCCAAGCGTGGGATGTACCGCTCGTCGTACGGGCCGACAGTCGACGGCCTGCAAAAACCCGAAGTAATCGCACCGTCTATCTGGATACCGGCGCCGATCCTGCCGAACACGCCGACCGCGCAGCAGGCGGAGCTTTTGCAAAAGTTGGACAAGAGCGAGGATGCCGATCTCTACGATATTATTCGCTCAAGTCCGGGAGTCGACGAGGAGCTGGAAGCTGCTCTCGACCGGCCTGTACACAGCATTCGTCAGATAATTCTTCTCAAGCTGGGCCGCGAGAACGTGATCACGCAGCATTACAAATATGTCGACGGCACCTCATTCTCGGCGCCGATAGTTTCGTCGCTCGTCGCCCAGATGCTCCAGGCAAACCCTTCACTGACGCCGCAGCAAATAAAACGCATTCTAATTTCGACCGCAGAGCGCCTGCCGCATTATGAGGTCGACCGGCAAGGCTGGGGCGTCATAGATCCGCGGAAGGCCGTCGAGTTGGCTCTCCTGTTCTAAGCCTTGCCCCTAGTTCGGAGTCCCGCCTTCAGGCGGCCCCCGTAGTCCCGCGCCTAGTAAATGTCCCACCCGCTACCGTAATCAAGAATTGGATATTCGCGCCAAATCTCAGCGGCCCGCTCAAGACCGACTCGGTTCAGATAATCCTCGGCACTCGACCATAACCAGTCTTGCCACTTGTTCACATAGCCGTGATGCACTGCATTATTCAGAACGTAATTCAGCGAAGCATAGAAATGTCTTTCGGACTTCATCTTACGTTCGAAGCAGTTATGCCAGACCTGCCGCCCGCGCGAATCATCTTCGCCATTCCATTTGAACGACGAACGACCATGAAACAAGCCGAGCTCTTGTCGCAGCTTCTTCATCTGAGCTGTTCGCAGGAGCACATGATAGTGATTTGGCAGGATGCACCAAGCGTAAATTTCCTCAGCAAATTGTTCGCATACAGAAAGCACGCCACCTTCGCAAACCGACATCCTCAAACTACTCTTTCCCGGGATAATCTTATGCTCGTAGCACGCGGCTGTGATTATGTATGCCGTGGACAGGTCGGAGTCAAAGTGGGGTGGAGAGTGCCTAGGGAACCGTTGCGTTCGACGGTATTCGCTGACTTCCTTGCGTTGCTTATCGGAGAGGGAGCGCCAATAGTACATGGGAGATAGCTTCGGAATTTAAGGTCAAAGAGGCCGCCTCAGGGCGGGGCTCCAAACTAAGAAGCCGCCTCAAGGCGGGACTCCAAACTAAGAAGCCGCCTGAAGGCGGGACTCCGAACGATTGTAAACGGCTGCGGCGGACGTCGTACTAAAAAATTCTTAATTATTCCGAAAGTTATAAACGATCTGCCCTGTAGTATTCGCGGCGTCGATGCGCATCTTGGACTGGCGGGCTGCGTTTTCGGCTGCCGCGCGAAGTAGGGGATGCCCGCTCACGGCGCGAGCGGAAACTACGTTGCCGCCCCCGTCAACCGCGACCTGCACGCGAACTTCCCCTGATGCTCCGATCTGTTTAGCCATCGGCGGGTAAACCGGCCTGGGCAGGTTGATCGCCATTCCATTCAACACGCCGCCGTTGACGTTGCGATTTGGTGTCGACGGCGGGCGAGGCGTCGGCGACGTGCCGGGCCGGATTATGGTCGGCTGCGGAGTCGGGACCGGGCTCCTGGTGGGCGTCGGGGTTGCATCGTCATCGTTATCCGGCGTCGGCGACGGGGTGGCGGTCGGCGTAGGCTTGGGAGTAGGCGTCGGCGTTTTCACATTCGCGTTGACGTTCGTATTTGTGTTCGTGTTGCCGTTGAAGTTCGCGTTCAGATTGAAATTGAAGTTGGTATCGATGCCGAGATTCGAATTTGCATTCACGTTCGCGTTCGCGTTCACGTTTGCATTGAGGTTCGAGTTCGCGGAATTGTCCCGGCGGAGCAGGAACATGCCTGCGGCGGCAACTCCGAGGACCGCCAGGGTTCCGATGATGGTCAGAACGACGACCTTCGCGGTATTCGATTTTCGTGCGGGATTGATAGTCGCGACGCGTGCACGCGGCTGGTCACGCGGCTCTTCATAGGTGGGAACCACGATTCGCGGACGCTCGACCTCCGGCTCGGGCGGCACCGGAATATTACGTCGGACAATGGTCACATCACCGGCATCGTCTTCCACCGGCTCGTCAAGACTTTCGCTCGGCAACGCTACGAACTTCGGCTCCTCCTCCTCAAGCAGGGGCGTACCGTCCTTCATACAAAACCGCAGGATCTCCTCGTCGTATCGCGTATTGCAGGTCGGGCAATATTTCATAAAGTATCGGGTAGTGGTGAGCGATGAATTTGTACGAATGTTTTAACACAACCGCGACCCAAAAGTCCCCTTTAGGGTCCCAAGTCTCCAGTCCCGAAAGTCCCAGCGTCCACACAAAGGGCGGGCGGTGGGACTTTTGGAACTGGGGACAAGGCATTTTGAGGCTTTCATGATGTTTCCAATTCTCCGTTCCGAATAAAGCACGCTGCGGTAATAGCGTTGTCGGTCGGGAATGCGGTATTCAACAGAAAGACCTATCATCCGCGGAAGAATCATTTTGAAAATGAAATGAGGCCGGGACTGACGCGAAGCGGTCGATGCTTATTTTGGCAGTATTTCGTGCAGTTGGTCGTTCTTGCAGCCTGAGGAAACGACCAACTGCACGGAATGCTCCAATGCGGAGAGGCTCTATTTAGCGTGTGCCGCTCACCGCGCCGTATGTCTCAAGAAGAGTCCGCGTTTGCACGAGGCGGTCTCCGGCGATATCGAGGGCGGTACGCCCGTCACGGTCGCGGGCGTTAACGTCGGCTCCGGCTTCGATCAATGCCCGGGCTGTATCGCTGTTGTCGTTTTCCACCGCTATCATAAGCGCAGTTTTCCCGTCTTTATTGACCGCATTAACATCAATGCCATACAAGCTCGCCGGCCGTGCGATCTCAGCATCGTCGATGTTTTCTGCCAGATGATGTAGAAGTGTGTTTTTTGCTTTATCCAGCAACGCCGGTTTTGCACCATAGCGGATGAGTAGCGAAAACATTTCCGGCGTGGCGTCTTCGTCCATCATCATCAGCGGCGTTCGCTTGAATGAATCGCGTATGTTCGGCTTTGCCCCATGGACCAGAAGGTATTCGGCGATTTCCAGGTTGCCGGTTTCAACCGCGGCGTGCAGCGGCGACATTCCGGCAAAAGCCTTGTCCTTTACATTTATTTTGGCCCTCATCACTATCCGGGCTTTAACGTTTTCGAAATCCTCTCTGAGGACGGCGGCGACCAGCTCGTTGCGAGTTTCGTAAGAAACTACGACTCCTATGTCGCCGACAACTGCTGAGTGGTTTTCTTCACCGCTGCCCACCTGAACGACTTCGCTCATTTGCGCGAGGGCGAGTTGACCGTCCTTTCTGATATCGGTCGCGTCACTCACATAAATGTCCTCGATGTCTCGCGACGCAAAGCCGCCGCCTTCAAAATGAAGTTTGTATTTGCCCGACGAAAGGTCTTTGAATTCGTAGAACCCTTCGCCGGTTGCGTTCTGCATTTGCGAAAACAACGTTTCCTGATTTGTTATCGAAACAAGCGCGTAAGGAATCGCGGCGCCGTTCGGATCAGTGACATAGCCTGAGATTCTCGCAAATGCGTCGCCGGATTTTACCGTCCGCTCGATCTGAACCAGCGGTTGCTCTGCGCTTTCACCCTGTGCGTACGCGCCGGCTGCCAGCAACGATGCTCCGAGCACTCCGGCCGCTACACCATGCCTCGCAAAGGCCGCGACCCGCTCGGAGAAAATGGGCGAACCAGTCTTCGGATCGATGTGATATTTCACACATAGCCGCCCGCCTGATCGTCGTACCAGGCGCATCGCCTGTTTACGCGTCATTTCTGAAATGTTGTTGACGTCTTTTGCGCAGTGCGAGCAGAAACGGACTTGATCGTTTCCGGTCATCTCGTCCCAGTTTTCGGTGCAGGGGTTTGCGACTCTTATCGAGTCGATAAAGCTTTTCTTGTGCATACAGTTCTCCCAAAAGCATTCGGCGCGGGATAGCCGGAATACCCAAAATCGTTTCTAATTTTGGTAGCAGTTATTTCGAAATGACGATCGTCATCTCCTTGATGCAGCGAGATTTTTATTTGGTTGCTTTGAGCGAGAAAGAAGATTGAGAATTCTCCGACTGCGGGATGGGTCCGGCGGCAAAACGCATCGCGTGCGAACCCGCGTGAGAACGACGAAACTTCGAAGCTCGCGAACGGCGGATGTCCGTGGAAATCCCCCGCTCACCTTCACGAGCCTAGAAGTTTGAATCCGGATCACGGCGCGAGCCACGCCACAAAACTTAACCACGCGCCGGATTCGGAAATGATCAGTCGAAGCGGGATCGCGACAACCAGAAGAGCGACGCCTGCCGCGAATACCTTGTTGATCTTTCCGTGCTTCCGGGTGTGCCATGCAAGGATCGTGACCGCCACAAGCGCCGGCGTGCCGAAAGCCCAAAAGACCATGTACTCCGGAGCTACCGCGGGGATGCGGAACAGAGCCGCAGGGACAAAATTGATCGCTGTCAAAAGCATCAGGGTCTTATGCTCGGTCGGACGTTTTCGGTAATAGATCGCCCCCGCGAAGAGCACCGCAAACAGTGTCATATCCGAGACCGGCAGAATAAAAAACGAGTGTGGATTTACGTTCGGCGGCCCCGCGCCTCGCACAAGTTGGGCGTCATACGCCGTCGCCATCCCCACGACGATCACGACGATCGCAAGCGCGACACCAACGAGACCCATCGTCATGTGCACCTTCACATTTTTGGTGCGGATGAGCGCGACCTGTGCGACAAAGTACAAAACCCATGTCGACATGACGAGCCCGTGGGCATGAACAAGCGTGTTCGCGAGCGGCCTCGAATCGGGAAACAACGAGCTGAAATAATATGACTTGAAATAGCCGGCAAGAACTACCAGCGGAAACCCGATCGCCGCAGCGAGGAACAATTTTCGCTCTGCCGCCCGCGGGTTAAATACATTCGCGTTCACTGCCATAACATCTGCCTCCACCGGTAACGCGAAAAGCAGGACGAAATTGTGTCACGTTTGTTTGGCTCGGGATCGTTAAGCTTTTGAATTCCCGTGGGCCTACCGAAAAGGACGGGCATTCGTTACTGGGAAGGTGCTTTATCGCTTATGAAGCGCGTCTTCCTAACCTCTTATGAATTGTTTCTCCGACGAAGCCGCTTAGTTCAGGTACTCGGTTGCCGGTGAGCTTTCAGACGGGGTGTCGAACCCCGACGCTTCCTCTTCCAAATTCCAGATCTCGAATAAGGCGGGCGGGCATTCGGTGACGAACCGCGAAGGTTTTTGCAGGACGGTTTGGCGATTGTAATCGGTCATCAGCAGCGGATAGGTAATGTAGAGCTCGTCCTTCGCTCGGGTCAAAGCGACGTACCAGAGACGCCGTTCTTCTTCTTCACTGTCGATCTCTTTCAGGCTTCGCGGCGAAGGAAATTTTCCTTCAGCGGCCCAGATGATGAAGACGACTTTCCACTCGAGACCCTTCGCCTGGTGAACGGACGTCAGAGTGAGCAGCTCGTCGTCTTCGCCGCCGGAGATAACATCTTCGCCGGTCAGCGGCTGAGCCTCCGCGAAGCGCTCGGTTGAAAGAAGCGCGAGCTCCGACAAAAACGTTTCCGTCGAATCGTAACGGTTCGCATACAGCGACAGCCCGCGTATGTCTTCGGCACGAGCTTCCGCGTTCTCGTAATTCTCAAGCAGGTATTGCTCATACCCGCGTTCGAGAATGAGCGCGATCTGCTTTGCGGGCTGGCCCCGATATTCGGGTGAGACCAGGAGCTCGAGCAATGCGACGAAATCCTGCCACGGTTTTTTGTTCCGAAGGTTTGGCGGCAGATCGATGCGCCTGATCAAGGCGTCGGTACCGTTCGCAGGTTGCCGGGCCTCGTCCAGGCGAAACTCGTCGGCGTCCGCCGAAATCGAGCGCGATGATGTCGATTCACCCGCCGCCGCAGTCCCGCCCTCCAACGCGGGCGGTGCTGGCCTGTTCGGTCCCGCGCTCAGTGCTATCTGTTCGTAGATCCTATTCGACGTCGCTCTTCCCACTCCGGGGATCATTTTCAATATCCGTTTCCACGCCAGCTCGTCCCGCGGGTTCACGATCACGCGCAGGTACGACACCACATCCTTGATATGCGCCTGTTCGAAAAAGCGCACGCCGGATTGTATCCGGTAGGGGATCCCGCGGCGCGAAAGCTCGAGCTGTAGCTCGATCGAATGATAGTGCGAACGGTACATGACCGCGATCTCTTCGAGCGGCGTCCCGTTGTCGCGCAATTCCAAGATCCTCGCCGCGACGAAAGCAGATTGCTGCTCGACGTCGGTGCAGGGAACCAGTGCGGGCCTGAAGTCCTTCGATCCTTTCACCGCCTTCAGCATCTTCACGAACTGTTTCCGGTTGTTCGCTATGGAAACATTCGCAAGACCGAGGATCTCCGGCGTCGATCGGTAATTCGTCTCGAGCTTGAAGACCTCCGCTTCCGGATATCGTTTCGGAAACTCGTAGATGTTCGCGAAGTGCGCTCCGCGCCACGCGAAGATCGATTGCGCGTCGTCACCGACGACCATAACGTTCCGGTGCTTCACCGCGAGCAGATCGATGAGCTCCGCTTGAAGAAGGTTCGTGTCCTGATATTCGTCAACGAGGATGTGCTGAAACTGTTCCGCATAAAGATCGGCGACCTCTTGTCGCTCGAGCAAGAGGCGTTTCATGTTGAGCAGCAGGTCGTCGTAATCCATGACGTTGCGCTCGCGTTTTCGCTGCTGGTAGATGAAGTCTACGCGTTTGATTTGCGCCGTCAGGAGCTCGAAGTATGGATACTGCCGGACGATCACGTCGGCGAGGTCCATGTCCGTGTTGTTCGCGTAGCTGATGATGCTCTGGACCACCTCCGCTTTCGGGAAGCGTTTCTTTTTTGTGTCGATCGCGGCGTCCTCGATGCAGAGATTAAGAAGGTCGCGAGCGTCCTCCGAATCGAGTATGGAATAGTTTTGATCGTAGCCTATGGAGGTGGCGTGACGCCGCAGCAACAGATTCGCCACGCGATGAAAAGTTCCACCCCAGACACGATGCACGTTCTGCGAGCCGGTCAAACCTTCGACGCGGCGGAGCATCTCGCGGGCGGCTCGGTTGGTAAAAGTCGCGAGCATAATCCGCTGCGGCGAGACGCCCTGCTCGATAAGGTAAGCTACACGGTAGGTGATCGCACGCGTCTTTCCGGAACCGGCCCCGGCCACCACCAGCGCGGCTTTTGGTGGAGACGTGACGACGCGAAACTGCTCTTCGTTCAGCTCCTGCTTGTAACGAGTCAGCCTCTCCGGAAGCGAGCTCGCGTCGCGTTTTATTACGTACTTTGCCACTGGGTAATAGTCTAGCGAGTCTGTTGCGTCTGTCGAGTCCTACCCGCGGCCGTCTGCAGCGCGAACCGCATAAAGTAGCAGTCCCCGCAGCTTGCAAAAAAAGAAAGCGGACGTCGTCCGCTTTCTTTTAAGTTTGTTTACGATCCCGTTATCAAAAATCGCAGGCAATCTCCCTGGTTTCGAAACGCCCGAGGAAAATCGAACCTTTCTTTTCGGGTGATTCGTGTGTTTCGCGGTTAGGTTCTGAGAACTGCAACCGCGAAGTAACACGAAGGCACTGACAAAACCTGACCGCGAAGCACACGAAACGCCGAAAAACTCGGAGCCTCTTGATGGGTCTCTATTCCGCGTCATCCGCGGCTGAATCTTCGACGACGGCACTCTGTCCGCTTCGCGAGCAGAGCAAACTGCGACTTGTCATGGCACGAACGAATTCGGGATGGGCCTGTCGCCCGTCGCCCCGAACTGCACGATCTGAGTCCCCGCGGTCGTCCGCCCGATGAACCACGTCGCACTCGAAGGCCGGAACACGGTAGCGTCGAACTTGCCGTCGCCGTCGTAATCCCCGGAAGCAGGGACGTCACCGGTGGTCCCGAACGGGAAACCGTAGAAGGAAGAATCTTCACTCCTCACGATTAGCCAGTTACCGGTGGGAGGCTGCCAAACGGCGATATCCGCTTTCCCATCACCGGTGAAGTCGCCCGGGACGGCCTTGTCCGTCGACGCCCCGAACTGAATCGCCAACAATCCTGCCGTGCTTCGCTGGATCCACCATTGTGTCGCGCCCGCGACGGG
>DATLCA010000256.1:0-2956 GCA_035526605.1 Pyrinomonadaceae bacterium
CGGCCGTATTCGCCGAGCCGCTCGCAGCCGCGTACGGGATTGCCGAGCGTGTGGAGATCGGTGCCGGCACGCGGGTGGCAATTGTCGGTGACGGGAAGCTTGGTTTGTTGTGTGCGATGACGATGCGGCTTCGGGCAGATTCGATCCTCCTTGTCGGAAAGCACCCCGAAAAAATGGCCATCGTTGAAAAGCTGGGTGTCGAAACTCGCGTCCTCGGGAACGGACCGGTCCCCGCAAGGAGCTTCGACGTCGTGCTCGAGGCCAGCGGATCCGAGAGCGGCTTTATGACGGCCCTCGATTTGGTCAGACCGCGCGGGCAGGTCGTACTAAAATCCACGTTTCATGGTATGACGAAATGGGACTCGTCCCGGATCGTCGTCGACGAGATCTCGGTCGTCGGCTCACGCTGCGGGCGGCTTGCACCCGCGGTGGAACTTTTGGCATCCAAGAAAATAATGGTCGATGACTTGATCAGCGAAGAGTACGGTTTGGACGAGGGCGTCTACGGGCTCGAACAGGCCGGGCGTCATGGAGTTCTTAAAGTTCTGCTGAGACCGTGATTGCGCGGAAGTCGAGTGGGACAATATGCTTTCAGCCCCGGGTTCTGGTTCTGATATAATCGCGCCACCCAGCCGGTGCTCAGGAGAAGCAGTTATGTTTGATGTTCAAGATAGGCTTCGGTCACGTTTGTTGTTAATTCCCGCGGCTATTTGCATCCTCACAACGTCGAATTGGGCTCAGGTCGCGACACCGCAAGGTTCCCCGGCTCCGGCGTACATTACTCCGGAGAGATTGTCCGCGTCGTTTGCCGAGGTCGCGAAGAAAGTCGGATCCGCGGTCGTGAGCATCGACACTAAAGGGAAAGCTCCGGATCTGACGACTCGCGGCGAATCCGCGCCGGGCGACCCGGACGACATTATGGACTTCTTCCGCCGTCAAATGCCGCGCCGCCCCTCTTATTCGGTAGGCAGCGGGTTCTTTGTCGACAAAACGGGACACGTCCTGACGAATTATCACGTAGTCGAAGATGCGGCGAAGATAACCGTAAAAACGGATTCGGGTGAAGAGTACCCGGCCCAGGTTGTAGGATTTGATGACGAAACCGATCTCGCAGTTTTGAAAGTAGACGTTGATCGCGAGGTGCCGTTCGTGAAGCTGGCCGACTCGGACAAGGCGCGAGTGGGAGACTGGGTGCTGGCGATCGGATCTCCATTTGGGTTGAACCGCAGCGTAACGGCGGGGATCATTTCGCAGACGAATCGGGAAACGCCGTCAACGTCCGTATTCCAAAGATTTATTCAGACGGATGCCGCGATCAACCGGGGGAATTCGGGGGGGCCGCTCGCCAACATGAATGGCGACGTGATCGGGATCAACTCGCAGATCGCCACTTCGACCGGCGACTACAACGGAGTCGGTTTCGCGTTGCCGTCGAACGAGGCCGCGTATGTCTTCGACCAGATCCTGAAGTCGGGCAAGGTCCGCCGCGGCTACCTCGGAGTCGGGCTTGAAACAGTCAAGACCGAGTTCGCGGCAGTGTACGGGCTGAAAGAAGCAAAGGGCGCCATCGTTGTCGAGATCAAAGATGGAAAAACCGGAGCCGGTGCGGCCGGGCTAAAGATCGGCGACGTCATCGTCGAATTCAACGGACAAAAGATCGACGGCGCCCCGGACCTCATCGCGAAGGTTTCCGCGGCTTCTCCGGAAAATTCCATCAATGTCGCGTATCTGCGCGAGAACGGATCGGGCCTCGACAAACGCACCGCGACCATCCGGCTTGGGGAACGACCCATCAAACCCGATAAGACCGGTGACGAAGGCTCAAGGACGAAACTCCCGCTCGATAAAAACAGTAAAGAGGACGTCAAGCCGTTCGGTCTTACGTTGGTCGATCTAACACAGTCATTGGCCTTGACGCACAAGCTTGAAGGTCAGAAGGGCGTGCTCGTCAAAGAGATCAATCCTGAAAGCTTTATCGCGGACGTGAAATTGTCGAACGGTGTGGAAGCTCTCGGCGAAGGCGATCTTATACAGCGTATGAACCGAGCGGCAGTGACGGACGTGAAATCGTTTAGCGAGGCCGTCGGGAAGCTCAAGAAAGGGGACGCGGTGGTGCTCCACGTTCTAACCTACGATGCCAGAACCCGCTCTCTCCAGTTCAAAGTCGTTCAGTTCACCGTGCAGTAGGCGCAGTTCCGGAAGTTCCCAGGAGTCCCAAGTTCGTCGAAAGCGAACTTGGGACTTCGGACGTTAGATCGGGAGATTCGGATTCGATTTCAAATTTGAAATTCAATTTTAGAAATTTCGAGTGCCTGCGTTCCGGTCAAAATCGCGGCTCCTTGACGCGGGTTTGCTTTGGAGAACCGGGAACTTTAGACTTGAAAATTCGGATTATTCAAACTCTGGGATTCAAGTTTCCAAATCTGAGATTTCAGAAAAATTTGAGACGTCGGGACGAGAAAGTCGGCACTCTTCATTATGGCAAAAGCAAAAGAAGCAAGAATCAAAAAATCGGGTAAAAGCTCGACAAAGACCTATCACAACTACATCGGCGGCGAATGGGTGAAAAGCTCTTCGGGCGAATGGTTCGACAACGTAAATCCGGCCGACACGTCCGACGTAATCGGACGGTTCCCGAAATCGAACGCCGATGACGTGAACCGGGCGGTCGAAGCCGCCAAAAACGCGGCGACGAAATGGCGCCGGACACCCGCCCCGAAACGCGCGGAGCTGCTTTTCAAACTCGGCGAGATACTCCGCGAAAATAAGGACGAATTCACGCGGGACATGACCCGCGAGATGGGCAAGGTGCTCAAAGAAGCCGGTGGCGATGTTCAGGAAGCGATCGATTGCACGTATTACACCGCGGGCGAGGGACGGCGTCTGCACGGCTTTACCACTCCGGCGGAAATGCCGAGTAAGTTCGCGATGTGCGTCCGGCAGCCGGTGGGGATCT
>DATLCA010000257.1:0-1122 GCA_035526605.1 Pyrinomonadaceae bacterium
CGTGGGCATCCGGGACTTCAGTGCGGTCCGCGGGATGGGAAACGCGGACCATCTTTGGAAGACTTTCGGGGGAGCAAACTCAAACAGATTAGCAATCCCGCTCTACGTTCTTATCGATAAGAATTCGGTGATCCGGTATGCCGGCGACGGTGGCGAACAATTAGCGGAACTGAAGCGCGAGATCGGAAAAGTACTTTCTGCCGGTGAACCTGTCGGGCCCGGTTTCGCTTTTTTCGCGGGCGATGGGCATTGAGTGAGGTGTCCTTGGAATCGAGTCTTGCGATATCAAGTGTCGGAACCGTCTCTCGATCCAAGTGATACACAACGTGCCGAGAAAACTTGCGGAGATCACGAGGATCAGAGATCTCCAGTGGAGCGCCTTCGAAGAGAGGTAGCTGCGGACTTACTGAACGAACCTGTTTTTTTATGCTGATTAGCTACAACTGGCTAAATGACCTTATCGACGCCGATCTTTCGGCAAACGATCTTGCCGCACAACTAACTCGTGTCGGGCACGCCGTCGAAGGAGTTCACCCGCATGGTGATGATTTCGTCCTCGATATCGATCTGACATCGAACCGTCCCGACTGCCTTTCGCATCTGGGAATTGGCCGCGAGCTATCCGCGATTACGGGAAGCCCGCTCAAGACGACAACTGAAACCGCTGAGCCGGAGATACCATTGCCGGCAGTTCTCGCCTACGACGTTGTCGCGATCCAGGACGCCGATCTTTGTCACCGTTTTACCGGCCGCATTATCAAGAACGTCAGGATTGGCCCCTCGCCGGAGTGGCTTGTAAAACGCCTCGAGATGCTCGGCGAACGTTCGATCAACAACGTCGCGGATATAACCAATTACGTCATGCTGGAGCTGGGCCAGCCGATGCACGCGTTCGATCTGGAGAAGCTCGCCGGACGTCGCCTCATCGTACGGCGAGCAAAGGCCGGCGAGAGGATTACTACTCTGGACGAGGCGGAGCGTGACCTGGATGAAACAATGCTCGTGATCGCCGATGCGGAAAAGCCGGCGGCCGTCGCCGGGGTAATGGGCGGTCTCGCCTCGAGCATCACGGATAGCACGACGGATGTGCTGCTCGAAGTCGCCTACTTCAAACGCGAAAAT
>DATLCA010000258.1:0-4124 GCA_035526605.1 Pyrinomonadaceae bacterium
ATTATTACGGCGGGCTGATCATTTGTATCAGCCCGCCGTCTCTTTTATCATTCCAGTTCTACTTCGCGCCGTGCCAGCAGCCAAAGGAAAAAACTATTCTCGATTTCGCTTCGTCCGGGAGCCGCTCGATTCGATCGACAAGAACGATGAAACGCATCGGGCCGACTTCCCTTTCTCGGCCGAACTGAATGAGCGCCGCTATCCGATCCGGGCACTCCGCTATTGGTGGCTTGCCCGCGTGATCGAGGAAGAGGTCCAAAGGCTCGAACATGCGCCCGTCGTGGTGGATGTCGGATGCGATCGCGGGATCATCAAACGCTTCATACCGCCCATCGAAGGCGCAAGATGGATCGGGCTCGATATAGATACGAACCGCCCCGACGTCGAGCTCGCGAAATACAACGAGCGGATCCAGGCCGATTTTGACGAGGGGCTTCCGGTTCCGGACGGGACCGCCGACATCGCGATCTGTTCGCACGTGCTTGAACATCTCCCCCGGCCCGAATTCACGATGGGTGAGATCTTTCGCATCGTGAAGCCCGGCGGTCTCCTTTTGGTCGGGGTCCCAACCGCGCCTAAATTTGTCGCCCGGCTTCGTGAAAAACAATTTCGGAAACAACTCGCCGACGGCAGCCGCGTTCACGGCCAGCACATCCATGTTTTCGATAGGCAGCGCCTCACCGATCTGGCGACGAGAACCGGTTTCGTCGTCGAGTATGTGACCGGCACCGCGCTAATCCGCAAGAAAGGAAGCAAGCTCGAAGATTACGCGGCGTGGATACGATTCAACCAGATCGGGGCGTCGCTGTTTCCGTCGATCGGCCAGGAGCTTTGCGTGCAGCTGCGGAAACCGACGAGTTGAGCGAGTGTTCCTTTCAAAGATGCGACCCGTACTTCTCGTACTTCCGGGTTCTTGTTTTGTTCGTGTGATTCGTGGTGGGTTAGTGGTTTCGGGTTCCAAGCGCCGGCAGACTGGAACCATGAATCACCGTAAAGACATTTTGTCTTGCTTTACGGCGAAGAAGAAAATATCCTTTGCGCCTCAACGAATATTTTTATCGGAGAAACAAAGATGATTAAGAAATCGCTGTGGGTGGAATTGAATGCGAAGCCCGGAAAGGAAGCCGACGTCGAAGCCTTCCTCAATGCCGGTCTGGCAATCGTAAATCAAGAACCTCTGACCGTGACCTGGTACGCGATCAAGATGGGCGATTCGAAATTCGGCATCTTCGATACCTTCGAAGGCGACGAGGGCCGAGACGCGCATCTGAATGGGAAAGTGGCTGAGGCCTTAATGGCGAACGCCGACGAGCTTCTCGCGGAGCCGCCGAAGATCCACAAGATCGACGTGCTCGCGTCGAAGACTACGGGAGGGCGGTCCGGAGCCTCCGGAGTGTAAAGATTCGTCACCCCCGGAACGTGTAGACTGTCGACATCGTATTAATCATCGCGGACACATTTTTGTGATCCGCACGAATCAAACTGAACGGAAACCTATGCAAGACTTTACTAGCACATTTGGAAATTCGGCGGCTGACGCTCTTCCCGCACAGCGGGCGCAGTTCATCCGCAAAACGTATCTCTTACTGGCGTTGGCCGTACTCGCTTTCGTTGCGGTCGAGGCATTCCTGTTTGCTTCCGGTGCCGCCGGGACCATTCTTTCCGTGATCAGTGCGGGCGGTCAGTTAGGTTGGCTTCTCGTGATCGCCGCGTTCATGGGAATCTCCTATCTCGCGAATCGCTGGGCAATGTCCGACGTGTCGACCGCGACGCAGTATCTCGGCCTGGGAATTTACATAGTTGCCGAGGCGGTGATATTCGTCCCCATGATCGCGATTGCGATGTACGCGTCGGGCGATGCTTCGATCCTGGTTCAGGCGGGTATCGTGACGCTCGGCCTTTTTCTCGGCCTTAGTGCGACTGTTTTTCTAACCCGGAGCGATTTTAGTTTTCTCGGCCCGATCCTGGCGATCGGTGGGTTCGTCGCTCTTG
Source organism: Pyrinomonadaceae bacterium (assembly GCA_035526605.1). GTDB lineage: Bacteria > Acidobacteriota > Blastocatellia > Pyrinomonadales > Pyrinomonadaceae > OLB17. Next base: position 1,993 of record DATLCA010000258.1, read on the forward strand.
GCGTAATTGTCGCAGGCGCTTTGTTCGGATTCTCGCTCGGCAGCTTTTTCGCGTTCGCGATGGTCGCGTTCGCGGGCACCGCGATCCTTTACAACACGTCAAACGTTTTGCACCGCTACAACACAAACCAGCACGTCGCCGCGTCGCTGACCTTGTTCGCCAGCGTGGCTCTCCTGTTCTGGTACATCCTGAGTATTTTCAGCTCGCGCAGATAATCACATCCGCGCTATTCTTATGCCGCCGGCCCGGAGAGATCCACCGGCGGCATTTTCATTTCCAATCCAAATGTATGGCTACAAATTATGTCCCATGCCCGAAATGCACGGGTGCGGCGGAGAAGCTGAAGTTCACTTGGTGGGGCGGTGTCCTGGGCCCGAAGATCCTCACCCATGTTAAGTGCACCTCGTGCGGATTCAAGTACAACGGCAAATCGGGAAAGGACAATACAACGGGAATAATAATCTACTCCGCGATCGTCGCCGTTCTCTGTCTAGGATTGGTCGCCGCGATGTTCGTCGCCCTCGCCCTGGTGACTATCGCTACGCGATAGGATCCTTTTCGGTTTGATTGGTGTGTTCGGGGTTTCGCAATATCCAATGCCGGAACTTTAGGCACGGGTAAGCCCGATTCAATGCAGAAGGTTCAAACCAGCCATCGTCAAATTTTCCGATCCTAATTAATCGTCTTCGAATACGTACCGCTTGCTGACCGTCGGTTGTGCATCCCCTCCCGAGTCGGGCGAGATCTCCGACAAGCTCAGCCTTCCGTCACCGTCCTTCATCAGAACTTCGATGCGACGTTCGGCGTCCGACAGGCGGTCGCGGCATTCCCGCGAAAGCTTCACGCCGTTCTCGAAAAGCTTCAGGCTCTCTTCGAGCGGAAGGTCGCCGTCCTCGAGCTTTTCGACAATCTTCTCAAGTTCCGCGAGCGATGATTCAAAGGTTTTTGCCATAAGCGAGTTTGCAACGGGGAGATCGCATAGACCGCGAAGACCGAAGATGATTTTTTTTCTGAGCCGCCTCGGCGGCCTCTGCGTTAAGAACTACCGGAAGATCTCCTCCGCCTGCTGCAAGATCGTGTTGAGGTTTCTGATTCCCAACCGGTCCCCGGCCGCGTCCGCTCCACCATTCGAGGCGACCGCGATTATCTCCTGGCCGACCTTTTGCGCGATCTCCGTCGCGAGGGCTTCGTCCCGCATCCCGACGATGGTCCACCTGCTGCCGTTTCGTTGCATTCTAACTTCAAACGAATGCTCCGGCAATTTACTGCGGACCGTCGCCGTGTCGCCGCCTGCGCGAATGTCTAAATACTTCCCCGCACCAAGAACCATCGCGGCAAACGGGACACTCTCGAACCGCTCGGTCTTTTTTCTGATAAGCGCCGGCAACTGTGCACGGGCACGCTGCTTTAGCGCCGGCATCAATGGCCTCGCGACGCGTTCCACGCGTGCGAGCGTCTGCGCGGGCAGTCCGCGCCCGTACAGCTCGACGGCCTTGCCGGTGATCTGCGGCATGAATTCATCCACCACAGCGTCGATCGAAACGAACTGATCGATCTGCGACTGATCGTCGCGTCGTGCCGCGTCGACCAGAAGGGCGAGCGAATACTGCGGCGTGGATTTGAAGCTTTGCCAGTAGAAATAACCGGCGATCGAACCGGCGACAAGCAATGAAAGCAAAACGGCGGATATCGCGAGAACGACCTTCCTCGCCCCCGAACGGCGGACCGGTTCCGAAAAGCCCCCGAATCCGGGGCTACCGACTTCCGCGTCCGCCATTTCGAGAAATTTCGTCATTCTAAGAGCCCTCCACTCTCGCCTTCAAACTTCCCTTCGCGAGACGGATATTTATCGATTCGTCCACCGCCACTTGCTCCGCGTCCCGCAATATTTCTCCCGCTTCGTTCTCCACGATCGCGAACCCGCGGCCGAGCACGGCGAGCGGCGACAGTGCATCGAGCTTGGCCATGCAGATCTTCAGCGATTTCAATTTGCGGTCTATGGCACTCGCGACCGCCGAGCCTGAGCGTTGGCTGAGAACCTCGACCGCCGTCCTGCCGTTACCGACTTTCGATGCGAGCCGCATGGGTGAAAGTTGGGCAGAGATTGCGTCCAGCCGGGCGTTGGCCCGCTG
>DATLCA010000259.1:0-1341 GCA_035526605.1 Pyrinomonadaceae bacterium
TTTCGTTGAATGCGGATCGGGCGACGGATCTGATTTTCTTGTTTCGTGTTTTTGGTGTGTTTCGTGGTTTCGGATCTAAAAACTGAAGCCACGAAATCACACTAAATCACACGAACAACCGAACGACGAAACACGAATCAACACAACGAAAGAAAATACGGACCCGCCGCCAATCCGCGTCCACAGAAAGTCCAGGCAAAACAAAAAGGGAGCCAGTCACCGATCGCTCGAAGGTATGCGGGTTATCTTCAGAGGAGCTATTGCCTCGAATCGATCCGCGTAGTGACATTGCGTTCGCCAAGCGCTTCGGGGGGTACTATGACGTCCGTATTGCCACCATGGTGCTCAGCGGCGGCGGCATTAAGAAATGTCGAGGCCGTACACGGAAGTTATATGCCGGGTAGTCGACATTGGAACTCCCTTGGAAAAAAACCCCGCCCATAGGCGACGGGGCGAGACGATACTGCTGTCTCTGTTGCTACTGCGCATCGGTTAGTGTCACTACCGTTGCGTAATGGGAAACGGCAATCACTATGCCGCACTGCCAATATTGCAATTAAAAGGCGAATTTAAACCGTAGTGGATCTGCCGGGCATCGACTACGCGCGAGCATTTATCTGACGGCACAGAGACCAGGTTGAAAATCCGGCGACCGAGTCGGGAATGTCTGATCCGCGGGGTTGCCGCTTGCCAACCGGGACGTTTATCCTTGGTGCGAGCCACGCATGACCACCGAAATCATTCTTATCGCGTTCCTGATATTCGCCGCGGCCGTGCTGTACTCGTCGGTCGGGCACGGGGGTGCGAGCGGGTACCTCGCCGTCATGGCGCTGTTCAGCTTCGCGCCGGAAACCATGCGGCCGACGGCGTTGATCCTGAACATCTGCGTCGCCGCAATCGGGGCCTTCAAGTTCGCAAGCAAGGGTTTCTTTTCGTGGCGCAAATTTTATCCTTTCGCACTTGCGTCAGTGCCGTTTGCGTTTCTGGGCGGAAGCCTGAGCTTGCCGATACCGTTCTTCAAGATCATCGTCGGTGTTGTTCTGGTTGTTGCCGCCGCACTGCTCGCCCGGCGCGACAAAAACGATGAAGAGTTGGACGATGAGGCTCAGCCAAAAAGTATTTCCATTCCGATCGCTTTGGTGATCGGTGCGGGACTCGGATTGTTATCCGGATTGACCGGCGTAGGCGGAGGTATTTTTCTGTCGCCGCTCCTGCTGTTCGCGGGGTGGACCGACATCCGGCAAACCGCGGCAATTTCTGCGATGTTCATTCTGGTTAATTCGATCGCCGGACTCGCGGCGAATTTGCGCCAGACGAGCCCGGCGTCACTGCCTTCGGCGA
>DATLCA010000260.1:0-2270 GCA_035526605.1 Pyrinomonadaceae bacterium
GCTAGCTCGGCTACTCACTCCGCATCTATATCGCCCTGCAGGCGAGTTTGATTTTCGTTACAATAGCGACAACCGATTACCAACAGTGGACAGACTGGCAGTCCGTCCGACGTATGCTCTACGAACAATACTTCATCGACGATCTCAAAGACCGGGCCGATCTGGTGCGGATCATTGAACCGTATGCGGCGCTCAAGAAGAAGGGCGCGAACTGGATGGGGTGTTGTCCTTTTCATGAGGAGAAGACGCCTTCTTTTTCTGTAAGTCCGAACAAAGGTTTTTATAAATGCTTCGGGTGCGGGAAGGGCGGGAACGCGTTTACGTTTTTGATGGAGATGGAGGGGCTGAACTTTCCTGAGGCGATACAGCGTGTCGCCGAGATGAGCGGGGTGCCGTTGCCCGAGCCTGTCGACGATCAGCAGTTCCAAAGAACTAAAAAGAAACGGGAAGAAAAGAAGAAGCTTTCGGACCAGGTCATCGAGCTGAACCAGATCGCGTTGGAATTCTGGGAAGCGGAACTGCAAGGCACAAGTAAAAAGGCAAAAGATGCGCGCGAATATCTTGCCGGCCGCGGAATAAGCGAGGAGGTCCAGAAGCAGTTTCGTATCGGGTTCTCCCCGGATTCCTGGGACTCGCTTCTAAATCATCTGAAAGAAAAACGCGCGGACGAGAAACTGATCGAGCAAAGCGGTCTCGTCTCCGTCAATGAGGAAAAGGATCGCGTCTTCGACCGCTTCCGCGGGCGGATAATGTTCCCCGTTCTGGATGTGAATGGAAACCCGATAGCGTTCGGTGCCCGGGCGATGGGCGACGATCAGCCGAAATATCTTAATTCACCCGAGACCCCGGCGTACGTAAAAGGCGAAAATTTGTACGGACTGTTTCAGGCGAAGGACGAGATCCGCAAAAAGAAATTTGCCATCCTCGTCGAGGGCTACCTCGACCTCATCGCGCTCGTGCAGCATGGCGTCAGGAACGTCGCCGCGAGTCTAGGGACGGCCTTCACTCCGGAGCAGTCCAAGCTCCTCGGTCGCTTCGCAAAAAAAGTCGTGATCAATTACGACGGCGACGTTGCCGGGATCGGCGCCGCCCGACGGGCGGTCGAGATCCTTCTTCCAAACGATTTTGAGATAAAGGTCCTGGTCCTGCCCGACGGGAAAGATCCGGATGATTTCATCCGAGAGCACGGGGCTGAGCGCTACAATCATGCCCGCGGTCGAGCGGTTCCCTATCTCGATTTTGTACTGAAATCCGCGCTTCAGGGACGCTCCCTTGCGAACGCTAAGCAAAAGGCGGAGGCTATCGAGGATGTCCTACCCGTTCTGTCCGATATAAAAAACCCAATCCAGAAACGCGAGAGCTTCGACCAGGCAATGAACTTCTTTCGCGTCGAAAGCACCGGTCTTAAACGTGATCTTTGGACCGCCGTCAAGCAAGGCAGCAAGGTCGGCGCGGAAACATTGAAAAAGCAGGTCAAGCGGGCGACCGCCGCGAAGATAACCGTCGCCGAGCAGCAGTTATTGGAGCTTCTCGTTTACGACCGCGAGCTGCAGGACAAAGTGCTGCCCCTGCTTCAAGAGACCGATTATGAGGAGCTCGCAACCGCCCCGGTTTTTCAGGCATTGATCGCGTTGAACGAAAAAGGTCAGGATGCGAGCCTCGAGAAATTGACCGAGTTAACCGGTGACGACGAAGTTCTGCACGACTTCCTCCCGGTCCTCATGATGACTCAGCCGCATCGTGAGGCCGGTGAAGTCATCGACGAGGTCCTTCTGCGAGCCGAAAACTGCATGTTCACCCTGCGCTCGATGGCGATTTCGAACCGTATCCTCGAGGTAAGCCACGACCTGATCGCCGCCGAACAATCTGCCGACTCGGAACGTATTAACCAACTCGTCGCGGAACATTTGGAACTTTCCAAAATGAAGCAGCACCTGCTTAATAAAATCTCCGAAACCTGATACCATTAACGTTTTTGAAAGATGCCCCGTTTCGCCGAGGTTAGGCGGAGCATTCGGTATTAATAAGTATTTTTACGAACAACGGCTTACACCGCAATTTAATCCAAACCTTTTACTAAATATGGCCGATTACGACGAGAAAGAAGACCTGATGGACCGGTTGCTGGCCCTGGGTAAGCGAAAGAAATTCCTCAGCCTGGACGAACTCCATAGAGAAATTCCCGAAAACATGATGTCCGCCGACGATCTGGAAGACGTTCTGGATCGCCTCGAGGGCGCAAATATCCCGGTCGCCGAAACCGACGCTCA
>DATLCA010000261.1:0-8372 GCA_035526605.1 Pyrinomonadaceae bacterium
CGCCACAGGAACGGACCGATTCAGGTCGGTCCTGGTGTTGGCAGCTACTATCGGAGTAATCGTATTCAATTGGCTTGCCGCGACCGGACGCTTGGGCTCGGACACGGCAGCCATCTCGGCAAAGTACCCGACTCTGGTCACTCCTGCAGGATATGCGTTCTCCATCTGGAGCCTGATTTACGTGGGACTGATAGCGTTTAGCATCTATCAAATGCTGCCCGCAAATCTTCCCCGTTTTCGTGCAGTCCGCTCGTTCTATATCTCCAGCTGTGCTCTCAACTGCGCATGGCTCTACTTTTGGCACCGCGACCAGATCGCGGTGTGTTTCGTCGTAATCGTCGCGCTCTGGGCGACACTGGGAGTGATCTGCTACCAGCTTCGCGATCCGGAATCGCTGCGTGACACGTGGATGGCAAAAGCGCCGTTCGGACTTTATTTCGGATGGATAACCGCGGCGATGTTCGTAAATCTGGCGATAATGCTGAAGTTTCACAACATCACATTTTCTCCCCCGGTCGAAACCACCCTCGCGGTTATTCTGATCGTGGTTGCGGCGGCGTGTTCGGTTCTCGTCCGGGTAAAACTAACCAATTTCTTTTATCCGCTGGCCGTCGCGTGGGCGTTGACGGCGATCGCCGTAAAACAGAGTGGGCACACCGCCATCGTGATGGTGGCCGCGTTCGCCGTCATCGCCTGCCTTATCGCGTCGCTTAGCTTTGTTATGAATCTCAGGTCTTCAGAAACCCGGTAACCGAATATGAATCAGGGCAAGATCTGTGTCTCGATTTGTGCCGACACCGTCTCGAAATTCATTGAAAACATCAATAAGGCCCGTGGGCAAGGGGACTTGATCGAGCTTCGTTTCGATTGTTTGCGAAAGGACGAATTAAACGCGGAAGACGTTGAGTCGTTGCGCAATACACTTGCAAAAATAGTCGGCGGAGAATCTTATCCGCCGTGGATAACAACGTTTCGTCCTAAATCGCAAGGCGGCGAGCGGGAGCTCTCGGATTTCGAGCGAAGGAATTTCTGGAACGTGGGCTCCGAGACCGAGATCGCCGATCTGGAAGAAGACATGGTCGACGACAGTTGGTCCTGGTTGTGGAGCGAGAGGATCTGTTCGTTTCACAGCTTCGCAGGTGTCCCGGACGATATCGAATCCATCTTCCGACGTCTGGTCCAAACCCAAGCCGACATCATTAAGATAGCGGTAAACGTCGGTGACGCGACAGAGGCGATCGAGGTTTGGAAGCTGCTCGATAACTCGAGCGTTCGGGTGATTCCGATTGCCATGAGCGAGCCGGGCAAATGGACCCGGATCCTCGGCCTTGCTCACGGAGCTCCGATAACTTATGCGTCCCTCGACGAAGGAGCCGAGACAGCGCCCGGACAAATTTCCGCACGGGATCTGCGAGACGTTTTTCGTGTAAAAGAACTGAATCGAGAAACTGAGGTCTACGGAGTCATCGCCGGAAACACGAGCTACTCGCTTTCACCGTACATGCATAACGCCACTTTCAAGCAGGCCGCGCGGAACTCGGTTTTCATTCCGCTTCAGGTCGAAGATCTCGATAAATTCATTCGGCGAATGGTGAAGCCTGCAACGCGCGAGGTTGAATTGAACTTCCGCGGCTTCTCCGTAACCAACCCGCACAAGCAGGCGATAGTGAGACACCTCGACGTCATCGACGAGACGGCGCAAAAGATCGGAGCAGTGAATACGGTAAAAGTTGAAGACGGGAAACTGCACGGTTATAACACGGACGCGCCCGGATTCATCGGGCCGTTGAAAGAACTGTATGGTGATCTGAAGGACGTTCGAGTTGCCGTTGCGGGGGCGGGTGGTGCCGCACGCGCGTGCATTTATGCTTTGCAGCAAGAAGGCGCGAATGTCACATTACTCGTGCGCGATGTAGCGAAAGCATCTGCATTGGTAAACGGATTCGAAATCAAGGTCGAACAACTGACAACCGATAACCGACCACTGAGCACAGATATCCTCGTCAACGCTACTCCGCTTGGCACCAGAGGCCCCGGCGAAAACGATACGATCGCGACGGCGGACGAACTACTCGACGTTAAGCTCGTATATGATCTTGTGTACAATCCGGCCGAGACGCGTTTGTTGCGTGAGGCCAAGGCCGCGGGAGCAAAAACACTGGGCGGCATCGATATGCTCATCGCACAGGGAGCAGAGCAGTTTCTGATCTGGACCGGAACAAAAGCTCCACTCGATATCATGAAAGCCGCCATTACGGAACGTCTATCCAAAACAAATGCAGGCTGACGCATTAAATTGTCCAAACTGCGCGGCCGCCGTCTCGAGCGATCGGACGCGGTGTGAATTTTGTAAATCCCGTCTCAAGACGGTGGCGTGCCCGTCGTGTCTCGGCGTTATGTTTCTCGGCAGCAAATTCTGCTCGCACTGCGGCGAACGCTCCGTGGATGCCGAGATCCTGCTGGAAGAAAACGCCGGGCAGTGCCCTCGGTGCAAGATCGAGCTTCAGTCGCTGAAGATCGGCTCGACAAGCATGCGTGAGTGCCTAAGATGCGGCGGTTTTTGGATGGGCGTCGAAACATTCGAAAGCTTGTGCGGTGACAAGGAGGAGCAGTCGGCCGTGATCAATTACTCCGGGTCGAAGCCTCGCGAGCTCAATTCCCTGCCCGCAATCAGCTACGTCCCTTGCCCCGACTGCAAACAGCTGATGAATCGCAGCAACTTTGCGCGTTCGTCGGGTGTGATCGTCGACCTTTGCAAAGAGCACGGCGTTTGGTTCGACGCCGACGAGCTGCCGAAGATAATCGATTTCATCGACGAGGGCGGGCTCGCCCGCTCCCGCGAAAAGGAAAAGGTCGCCCTGGAAGAAGAGCGTGGACGGCTCCGCGATGAGCAGCGCAGGCTTGCCGCGATGGAGCGGCGGTCCGGTGGCGGTCGATACGGCGACGATCAACCGGGTGCTGGCTTCGGCGGCGTGGTAGCGGCGTTATTTGATTTGTGATGAACGAGCGGTACAGCCGGCAGATACTGTTCCCGGGTATTGGAAAGTCCGGGCAGGAAAAACTTTTGAACTCACGCGTATTGATCGTGGGTTGCGGCGCGCTTGGGGCGTCGCACGCCGAAATGCTTTCCCGCGCCGGGGTTGGAAATTTGAAGATCGTCGACCGCGATTTTGTCGAGTATACGAATCTGCAGCGACAGACTTTGTTCAAAGAGAGTGATGCGGCCGACCGCTTGCCGAAGGCGATAGCGGCGAAGTTGCGGATCGCCGAGATCAATTCTGAAATCCGAGTCGAAGCGGTGGTCGCAGATGTAAATCGATCAAACGTCGAGCAACTCATAGCCGACGCGGATCTGGTGCTCGACGGCACTGACAATTTCCAGATCCGTTACTTACTCAACGACGCCTGCGTCAAGCTCGGAAAAACCTGGATCTACGGCGCGGCGGTTTCAAGTTACGGGACGACGATGACGATCGTCCCGGGCGAGACGCCGTGCCTGCGATGCATCTTCGAGGAGATGCCGGACGCCGGGTCCGCTCCGACCTGCGACACGGCGGGTGTGATCATGCCGATCATCGCCTCGGTATCCGCCGTCCAGGTTTCCGAAACGATAAAACTGATCGTCGGCGACCGGGCCGCGCTGCACGGATCGCTGGTTCAATTCGATCTTTGGCAGAACGACTGGCGAAAGATAAAGCTTTCAAAGCCGAATCCGGATTGCCTAACATGCGGGTCGCACATCTACGATTTTCTCGACGCGGAATCGCCGGAATTCTCCGCGGTCCTCTGCGGCCGCAACGCGGTCCAGATCGCCCCGCCGAATCCGACTACGATCGATCTCCAGTTGTTCGGCGCAAAACTCGGTCATCTATCGAACGTCAAGAGCAACGAATACCTTGTACGGTTTACTAGTGGCGAGAACGAGATAACGGTGTTCAGGGATGGGCGTGCGATCGTGAAAGGCACAGACGATGTGTCGGTGGCGAGGTCGTTGTACGCGAGGTACGTGGGGGCGTAGACGCGGGAACGAAGTCCCGGTCGAGGGAGTGCACGAAGGACAGTTGGCAGGTTTGGATGTGAGGTAGCGTGGGGAGCACGCGGCTTTAGCCCCACGTGGAGCGGAGCGTAACATGGGGTATGCTGCGAGAAGAACTCCGAGCGTGTGGAACACGCGGTACCGATGCCGCGTGGTCCACACGCTGGTTTCTTCAATCATCGACTACACATGCCGCCTCCGGCTCCATGTGTAGCTAAAGTTATTGCCGCGTGCTCCGCACGCTCCGGAACGAGGCATTATCCGGTTCGAGACTTTTTATTCGGGATAACTGCCCAATCGAACTTCTCCCCCATCTTTTTCGCGTTATATAGCAGAGGCGAATTATGGAACGGACACCAAAAGTTGTGATCGTCGGCGGCGGATTCGGCGGGCTTTGGGCGGCTAAGCAATTGGCCAACAAACCTGTCGAGGTCACACTGATCGACCGAAAGAACCATCACGTCTTCCAGCCGCTTTTATACCAGGTCGCGACCGCCGTGCTCTCGCCGGGTGAGATCGCGCAGCCCATCCGTCGCATCCTGCACTACGCGAAAAATATCGAGGTAATTCTTGGCGAAGTGATCGGCTTCGACACCGGCGCGAACACCGTCCGGCTCGAGGATGGGACCGACATCGGATTTGATTACTTGATCGTCGCCGCCGGTGCCCGTCACGCCTACTTCGGCCATGACGAGTGGGAGGTGTCCGCACCGGGCCTGAAGACGCTCGAAGATGCGGTGGAGATCCGACGACGTGTTTTGCTTGCGTTTGAGCTGGCGGAGCGCGAGGCATATCTAACCGGCAAGCACGACCCGCTCAATTTTGTAGTCGTCGGGGGCGGGCCGACCGGAGTCGAACTGGCCGGGGCGATCGCCGACATCGCGCGACAGGCTCTTTCAAAAGATTTCAAAGCGATCGACACCCGCACGACGCGCGTGATGCTGTTCGAAGGCTCTGAACGGGTACTCGGGACATTTGCGAGTGACCTTTCCGAAAGCGCAAAGTCTCAGCTCGAAGACCTCGGCGTGGAGGTGCGGCTAAATAGCTTTGTGACGGATATCGCTCCGGGGCAGGTCAAGGTCGGCGAAGAGTGGATCGACTGCGAGGTCGTGTTGTGGGCGACGGGTGTTGCCGCGTCCCCGGTCGGGAAAATGCTTGGAGCCGAAACCGACAAGGCCGGACGCGTTTTCGTCGAGCCGGACCTCGCTCTTCCAGGTCATAAAAACATATTCGTGATCGGTGACATGGCTTCGCTAAAACAAGAGAACGGCCAGCCCGTCCCCGGCGTCAGCCCCGCCGCGATGCAGATGGGAGCGGCCGCGGCGAAGAATATTCTGATCGATCTGAAAGGGGGCGAGCGAAAGCTTTTCCGCTATGTCGACAAGGGCACGATGGCGACGATTGGCCGAAGCAAAGCGATCGCTCAGCTTGCCGGCATGAAATTCAAAGGCTTCATCGCGTGGATGATGTGGCTCGTCCTGCATGTATTCTTCCTTATCGGTTTCCGCAACCGCATCGTCGTGATGCTGGAATGGTTCTGGGCATATCTGACGCGAGAGAGAAGCGCGAGGCTTATAACCGGAGACGCCGACGATCTTCGGGATGCGGTTCTGTTTTTGGCAGGCAAGCAGGCCGAGCCGATCCTCGACCGTCTCTCGCCGAAGAAGAAGTTGGCCGCGAAGGCGCAGAGGTAAGCGAAAGCGGTAGAGGCGAATGCGGAGCAGCAATCGATTTGCCAGCGTTCGGAGACGGCGTAAAAGAATCGTTTTCGCGCAGCGACGCCGTCGACGGTGTGGCTACGCGAAAACATTACTTGTTCATCTGCGTAACCAGACTCATCTCCTGTGGTAATCAAGATATTCTCGTCCTTCACCCGGTGTCATAAATTATTCTAAATTTTCATCGAGAGGCGGAGGCACCTCGCAGCGGGTAAACATCGCCGACGAAATGGTCCATGCCGCGTTAGCTCGCTTGCAGCCTAGAATTATGTTTATATTTTCTCAGACGCCTTACCTATTTAAATGAAATCAATCGTTTTTCTTCTGACGCTTTTTCTTCCATCGATCTTTGCGGCTGAACCCTCCGTCTGGACCGTCGGCACCCGGGCTGACGTTCTTAAGGGCGATTCGCGCGGCGTCTCCATCGATGCGAACGGCGCAATAACGCTGGCGCCCAAACTGACCGAGATCTACAAAACTGAACAGCCGTACATCTGGTCGAGCGTCGTCGATTCCGGCGGCAATGTGTTTCTTGGGACCGGCAGCGACGGACGAATATACAGAGTTTCGGCGGCCGGCGCCGGAGTCATGTTCGCCGACCTGAACGAGCTGAATGTGACCGCGCTCGCGGTCGCACAGGGCGGCGCGCTTTTCGCGGCGACGTCCCCCGACGGAAAGGTCTACCGGGTCGATCCTTCCGGCAAGGCGGATATCTACTTTGAGCCGAAAGAAAAATACATTTGGTCGCTGGCCGTGATGGGCGACGGAAGTCTGGCGGTGGGCACCGGCGAAGGCGGAAAGATTTATCGTGTGCGCTCGGCGAACGCCGCACCCGAGGCGTCGCTGCTTTTCGACACGAGCGAAACGCACATCATCAGTCTCGCCGTCGACAAGCAGGGAAATCTGTACGCCGGTACGGACTCGAACGGGCTCGTTATGCGATTCGGTGCCGACGGAAAACCCTTCGGCCTGCTCGATTCCCCGCTCCGGGAGATCCACGAGATCACAATCGGGCCGGACGGATCGGCATACGTTCTCGCGCTTGGGGAATCCGCGTCGGTGGCGACGCCGACAACCGCGGTCGTTCCGACGGCCACGCCGGAGACAAAAACGGTCTCCGCAGACAGACCGAATCCGATGGCACCTCCGACGCCCGATAAAAGCCGTTATGATTTAACCGGAGCGAAGTCCGCCGTCTACAGAATTCTTCCCGACGGGGGCAGCGACGTCATGTGGGCTTCGACGACGATCACCGGGTTTTCGATCTACGCCCATCAGACCGGCAGCGGAGTTCTCCTGGGCACCTCAGATAAAGGCCGCGTCTACAACATCACAAACGCCGGCCGTGAAACTCTGGTATTGCAGTCGGACACGAACCAGATCTCGACGATCCGGAGCCTGGGGACAAGTCTCTACGCCACTTCCAGCAACCAGGGAAGGTTATTCCGTATCGGGCCCGACACCGTCGGGGAAGGCAACTACGAATCGGCGGTATTCGATGCGAAAGCGGCCGCGACATGGGGGCGAATCTGGTGGCAGTCGAGCGGCAATGTTCTGATTCAAACGCGGAGCGGCAACACCGAAAAGGCGGACGAGACGTGGAGCGGATGGGCTCCCGTCGCTGCGGCAGCCCGCAGTGCTCAGATCCCGAGCCCGAAGGCCCGCTACATGCAGTGGCGGGCGGTTCTGCGGTCGGGTGCCAACACGATCTTGAATGAGGTGAGCGTTTCATTCCTTCCGCGCAACATCGCACCGGAAGTTTTATCGATAGCGATCCTCCCCACGAATGTCGGTCTTATCCCGAATCCGCCGATCCAGATCGATCCGAATATTGAGCTGACGGGTCTCGACCCGGCGGTCTTTGGAGTTCCTAACGCTTCCGTCCCCCCGCGCCGCGCGTATCTCCGTGGCGCGCGTTCGTTCCAGTGGACCGCGGAAGACCGCAACGGCGACAAGCTTGTCTACGATGTTTTCTATAAAGAGGCTGGTGAATCCAGCTACAAACCGCTGCGGCGAAATCTTACAGAGAATTTTCTTTCGCTCGACGGCCAGACCCTCGCCGATGGGCGCTACGTCCTTCAGGTCGTAGCGAAGGACATACCCGAAAATCCCGCCAATCAATCGTTGTCCGGCGAACGGGTCAGCGAACCTTTCGATATCGACAATACTCAACCCGCGATTACCGCGTCCGGAACTCCCCAGAACACTGCGACCGGGGCCCGCGTTACGTTTCTCGCGTCCGACAAATCCAGCTATCTGACCAGCGCGGAGTACAGCATAAACGGCGGCGAGTGGGTCACAGTTTACGCGGACGATGGTATCTCCGACGGGCCCGACGAGCGTTATACGATCGACGTGCCATTGTCATCGCCGGGCGAGTATGCAGTTACACTTCGGGTTTTCGATTCGCAGGGTAATGCGGGAAACGCGAGGGTGATCGTGAGAAAGTAATTACGAATTAAGACTTTTGCGACTTGCGAGTTAAGACTTATGACATGCGCTTCGTAATCCGTAATTCGTATTCCGATCTACTTCTTCCTCAAGCTCATCTTATGCCCTGCCAAGCGTTCAATGATCCGCAGATAATTCTTCGGAAACAGTCGTGAAAACCAACTGAT
>DATLCA010000262.1:0-2235 GCA_035526605.1 Pyrinomonadaceae bacterium
TCCTCACTCTCCTGCACCGTCCTCAGATCGATCAACACTTTGTCATTCTCTATTCGTGCTATCACGGGCGTTTCACCCGTTCTCAATTTGCGCTCCAACTCGCTCGTGGAAAGACCGGCGAGCGTTATAGCCAGCAGAACCGTTTCCGGCCGCGAACCCGGAGCGGAGCCCCCGCCGACAACAGACTCGCCCGAAATCAACTCGAAACTATATGCACCGGGATCAGCTCCGAGGCCGCCGCGAAGCCGCTGACTGAATTTTGTGGTTCGTTCTTCCAGTTCTTCTTTGCGCAGACTCAGCATTTTTAGAACCGGGACTGAACGTTCCGCATCCTCACTCAAGTACGAATTGATCGTCGCCTCGAGAGCCGCGTAGACGACCTTGCCGACGCGCAAGGCGCGATACAACGGATGTTTTCGGATCTGCTCGATCAAATGCTTTCGGCCGACAATTATTCCCGCCTGCGCCGCACCGACAAGCTTGTCGCCGCTGAACGTGACTATGTCCGCGCCTTCCTTTATCGAGCGACCGATCACCGGCTCATCGGTGAGCCCGAGCTTGGTCAGGTCAAACAGCGCTCCGGAACCCGCATCCTCGTAAAGGAGAATTCCTTTCCTGTGCGCGAGCTGGGCAAGCTCGGTGAGCGACGGCTTTTCGGTAAACCCGATGATCTTGTAATTGGACGGGTGCACCCGCACGATGACCTTTGTGTTGTCGCTTATCGCTTTCTCGTAATCCGACAGTTTCGTCCGGTTCGTCGTGCCGATCTCTTTCAGCACCGCGCCCGATTGAGTAAGGACGTCCGGCACACGAAAATCGCCGCCGATCTCGACAAGCTCGCCACGCGAAACGACGGCCTCGCCGCCTTTCGCAAAAACCGCGAGGACCAGATACGCCGCCGCGGCGCAATTGTTTACGATCACCGCGCCCTCCGCGCCCGTAATCTCCGTCAACAGATTCTCTGCGAATTCCCCGCGCCTTCCGCGTCCGCCCGTTGCGAGATCGTACTCGAGTGCACAATAACCCGAAGCTTCAACGATAGCTTGAACCGCACTTTCAGAAAGCGGCGCGCGACCGAGGTTAGTATGGATCACGACACCGGTCGCGTTGATCACCGTTCGAAGTCGCGAACGGCTCTTCGACTTCCAAAGCTCCGCAAACTTTTCCGTCGCCAGGACCAGTAAGGTTTCTTTCGAATATGTCACGGCGCGGCCCGAACGTTTTGAAATGTCACCGGTGAGCTCGGTACGAAGTTGATCGATCGCCGACCGCACGAGCGACGCCGTCCGGGCTCGGCCGATCTGCGGAACGAGAAGTTGAATTTCCCGGGACGTCAACAGATCATCCGTCGAGGGCAGCATTCTCAAGGCGGCCTCCAACTCTGCGGCTTGCGGATTTCCCATTCCGGTAGTGTACCCAAAACTGAAGAAAAAAGTGCGGACGGGCCGGTCCGATTCCTGCTATACTTTTCACGCCAGGCTCCCAAAGCCCCCGACCCCACCACCCGAGATCCACCATGCCGCCAAGAGCAAACAATCTATACAGACAATCGCCAAGCCGTCTTGAAGAAGCCGCCGCAATCGATAAACAGATCGGAAAACTAGAGGACGACATTCGCAGGTTGAAGATCGACTTCGATATCTTTTTCAACGGCGCGGTAAAGCGTCCGCCGCTCGAAGCTCGAGCTCGCCTCGAATCCCAAATAAAAAGACTTTCCGACAATCGCGCGATGTCTTACGCACAGCGGTACAAGCTGAATGGATTGGTGTCCCGCTTTACTTCATATCGCGAGCACTGGCGGCGCACGCTCCGGGCAAAGGGTGAAGATTTACTTTAGGCGTTAACCAATTTCTAAATGAAAAGCGGATCGTGAAATCACGATCCGCTTTTTTTGTTGGAAATATTTGAAGGCGTCCGGGGGCAGACGTCACAAACTACATGCCGACCTTCATCACGTTTTCGGCCTGGGGACCTTTCGGACCGTTGGTCACTTCGAATTCAACCTCCTGACCCTGGATCAGGGTTTTATATCCGTCACCGGATATCGCGCTGTAATGGACGAAGATGTCCTGTTCGCCGGGCTGCTCGATAAATCCGTAGCCCTTCGCGTTGTTGAACCATTTGACCATACCGACTGTTTTAGACATTGTTTCTAATTCCTCCTAAGAACATAAAGCACTAACAATTTTTAGACTGGAGCAAGCCCCAGCTAATGCAAAAAACCGCCCGCGTCCG
>DATLCA010000263.1:0-6438 GCA_035526605.1 Pyrinomonadaceae bacterium
AAACGATGTTGTGGAGTACGCACGTTCGAAGATGCAGAAAAAAGGACTCGATATCGTCGTCGCAAACGACGTCACAAAAGCGGGAGCGGGCTTCAACACTGACACGAACATCGCGACGATCCTTACACGCTCGGACGAGCTTGAGCTTCCGCTGATGCCCAAGCGGGAGTTGGCTGAGCGGATCCTCGACGAAGTACTTAAAATTAGACAGTCTTCTTGATTCGCACGTTTTTTCTGGTGGCCGGTTCTCAAGACTGAGGCAATCGACAAAACTCCTCCATCCAAAAATACGAGCCGCCTGAAAGGTATCTTCCAGGCGGCTTCTTGTATTTCACTTTACTGGTTGTCCGGAGTTGGCGAGGGCGTCGGCGTCGGCAGGGGAGGGGGATACCTGACCGTACACGGGGTCGACGATGCTATCGGGTTCCCGGCAGAGTCGGTATGGAAACAGACGTTCCCGAAGTTGAAGCCGCCCTGATCACCGGCTACTGTTCCGCCGTAGCCGCGGAATCCCTCATCGTTAGGCACGGGCCCCGTTTCCTCCCAATATCCTCCAGCCTCTGTCGCCGGATCGGTGTCCGGAAGGTACTCGCTGATTATGTACTGGGCACCCACCGGCACGGTCAGGCTCCAATCACCCGAGCCGTTTGTCGTCGCGAACGTCAGGGTGACACCGTCGCCAGTGGTGAGGACGATTGCAATCTGTACGCCCCCGACTGGAACTTCGCCGGCGTCGAACAAGCCATTTCTATTTGCATCGTAGAACTTCTTTCCGCTTATCACCGCAGTGGGGCTGCAATCGGGGCAGGGTGTGGGAGTCGGGGTCGGTGATGGATCAGGCGGCGGCAGATCGCTGACCGGGCATGGCGATGGCGCCGCGACCGGGTTTCCTCCGGCGTCCGGCTTGAAACAGATATTGCCGAAGTTCAGATTGGTTTGATCTCCGTTCGCGGTTCCGCGATAAACCTGAAATCCTTCATCGTCGGGTACCGGCGCCGTTTGCTGCCAGTACGAGCCGGGCTCACCGTCCGGCCCCGTAAAAGGCAGGAACTCAGCGACGTAGTACTCGACACCGGTCGGAACCGTAGTGCTCCAGTTGCCAACTTGGTTTGTCGTGACGACGGTGGTGGTCGAGCCCGCGATGATCAGAATTTCCACGCCGGCAACCGGGCCTTCACCCGCGTCGAACAACGTATTCGCATTCGCGTCGTAGAACTTCCTCCCGCCCAACAACGCAGTCGGACCGCAATTGGGGCAAGGTACAAACAAAACCTTAAAGTTATCGGTCTTGGCATTGCTCGGGCTAAAGTTGAGGTGCATCCCATCGGCGGCGACGGACGTGCTGCCGCCTTGCCGGATAAGCCAAACTTTATACTCGCTTCCGCTGTTAGGAGTCTCGGCAAAGGGAGCCAGCTTCACGGGCGTCGTGCCGTTTGCCGAATTGGGAATACCGGTCGAATGCTGGCACGATGGTCCCTCCGCGGCGGCGACTCTCCCGGCGACTACCAGCAATTGCCGGCAAACCGCCGGATCGGTCGAAAGCAATGTTGCCCCGCTCGGGTCGGTTACCTGGAAATAGTAGGTACCGTCGGGCAGCCCGTTGGCGTTCGGATTTTGTGGCCCGCCGCTCAAGTAGACCGCGTCTCTATTTGAATATGTGTTTTCGTTGACGGAGCGTCCGTCGAAGGTTGTGGTGTAAATCGACCCGTTAAAGCCGGCGGCGAAAGATTTGTTTTGAAAAACATAAACACTGGCTATGCTGATAACAGCGAGAGCGAATACGGTTCCGATTGTTCTCAGCTTGATTTTAGAAATCATCATACTTTTATCTCCTGTCTGGGCGCGGATTCGGAGGGAGAATTGACAACTTCCCGGATTAGGCAAAATGCTTATAAGCTAGACTGTGTAAAGCGTAAAGTTTTGCCGACTAATTTCGTTTTCTTTTGTGTGGCGAACAATTTTTCTATGAACCAGGACCTAAAACACCTTCTAGCCGATGTGCGAGAACAGGTCGCCTTTCTGAAGGAGCTCGGTGTCGACGGCCTCGACGCCGGGCTTCCGGAAACTATAAGCGCTCCGGTTTCCGGCGCGACGCAGGTTTCGGTTCCACGTGCTCCAACCGTACGCGAACCGCCGCCGCATGATCTAAACACGACGCCGATATCTCCGAAGAAGACAAATGCCGGGGCGCGACTTGCGGCCCTGCCATCACTCGCCAAACGTGAGCCAACGACCCCGATGCAAAAAGCCGACGCAACGAAGACCGCCCAGCCGGGTACCCAGGCCCCCAAAACGGAGAAAGTTCTTTTCGAGGTTTCCGGCGGTCTGCCGGTCTCGACCGAATCGATGGAAGACGTGTGGGCCGACATCGGAAATTGTACGCGGTGCCCTTTACACCAGGGACGCACGCAGATCGTGCACACGGTCGGGAATTACGACGCGGATCTTATGTTCGTCGGCGAGGCCCCGGGGGCGGACGAGGATGCTAAAGGCGAGCCGTTTGTCGGGCGAGCGGGCCAGCTTCTAAACAAGATCATCGAAGCGATCGGGATGAAGCGCGAAGAGGTTTGCATCGGCAACATCAATCGCTGCCGGCCGCCGGGGAACCGGCAACCGACGCTTCCCGAAGCCCACACATGCCGGCCGTTTCTCATGCGCGAGATCGCAATCATTCGGCCGAAAGTCATCGTCGTGATGGGCAACACCGCGCTTCACAACCTGCTCGACACAAAGATCGGTATCAGTCGGATGCGGGGCCAGTTCCACGATTACTTCGGCGTCAAGGTGATGCCGACTTTCCACCCGGCGTACCTTCTTCGCGACCCAAGCAAAAAACGCGAAGTCTGGGACGACATGAAAATGGTCAAGGCATATTTAACTTCGCTCACCGGATAGTTTTTGAGCTATGCAGTCTTCGTTGTTTGGAGAAAGCGCGGCACCCTCGAGCGAGAATGTTGGGGACGTAAATACCGAACTGCTTGAAAAAGCGCGGCTTCGATTTCCGGGAAAGATCTTTGTATTCGGGGCGGGGCCGGAAAAGTCGGATGTAGCGGTGGTCGGTGAATCTCCCGGCCCGCCCGACGAGGCGGCGGGGAAACCGTTTACCGGTCCGGCGGGTGACCTTCTTCGAAAGATTCTGAAGTCGATCAGCGTCGACACGGACGCTTGCTATCTCACTAACGCGGTCAAGTTCATCTCGCAGGGCGAGGAGATCGACGCCGACACGATCGGATTCTTCAGGCCGTACCTCCTCCGCGAAATCTTCGCCGTTGCTCCGCGCATTATTATTTCTCTGGGAAACACCCCGACACGTTCCCTTCTCAATACGAAGGAATCTATTTCCAAGCTTCGAGGTAAACTCGCAGATCTCGACGGTATCAAAGTGATGCCCACCTTCAACCCCGCATACCTGCTTCGCGATCCGACGAAAAAACGCGAGGTCTGGGACGATATGAAGATCGTCCGGGATTTTCTCGGGTAAGATTTATTTCCCAATTGAATCCGGCCAGACCGAACGGTCGAACCACTTCCTGTCAAACTTTTGGATCGGGGGTGCGCGATGCTGGGTTTATACAGAGACGATAATTACGACAGCGCCCGGTTAAGAGCCGGCTTTGAAGAATGTCGCGAGATCACGAGACGGTACGGCACGAGTTTTTATTTCGCGACTCAATTCTTTCCGGAAGAAACGAGGAATGGAATCTACGCAGTGTATGCGTTCGCGCGCATCCCGGACGAGATAGTCGATGATCCATTCAATCGGGACCGGGACGACGCAATACGCCGACTGGAAGACTGGCGGCAGGGGTGGTTGACGGCGATGGACGCGGGCGGTGCCGAAGATCGAGTGATGAACGCGATAGTTCACGCTTTCCGAAAATACAAGATTTCCGCTGAAGTTGGTGAAGCGTTTCTTCGATCAATGTTCATGGACGAAGACAAAAGCGA
Source organism: Pyrinomonadaceae bacterium (assembly GCA_035526605.1). Taxonomy (GTDB): domain Bacteria; phylum Acidobacteriota; class Blastocatellia; order Pyrinomonadales; family Pyrinomonadaceae; genus OLB17. Next base: position 3,949 of record DATLCA010000263.1, read on the forward strand.
GTACGAAAACTACGCCGAGCTTGAGGAGTACATGTACGGGTCGGCCGGGGTGATCGGGTTGATGGTCACACGGGTCGTCGGGTTCGAGTCCGAAGACGCTTTTCCGTTCGCGATAAAACTAGGCTACGCGTTCCAGCTTACGAACTTCCTGCGTGACATCCGCGAAGATTGCGACGAGCTCGGGAGGGTTTATATGCCTAAGGATGAGCTCGCGCGTTTTGGACTTTCACGCGAAGACATCTGTGCGCATATCCGCGACGACCGGTTCCTCGCATTTATGAAATTTCAGATCGATCGAAACCGGGAGATCTATCGCGAGGCTCTACCGGGGATCAAGTTGCTCAATTGGCGCGGCCGTCTTGCCGTCCGTGTTTCTTATGTTTTGTACAAGGCGATTTTGAACGAGATCGAGCGGGCGAACTACAATGTGTTTGCCGGACGGGTCCGCACAAACTATCAGCAGAAACTCGCGCTTTCTATAAAAGCCCTCGCCGGTGTCTATGAGTAAAAAGGTGGTCGTGATCGGCGCCGGAATCGGCGGACTTGGCACGGCGGGGCTATTCGCAAAAAAAGGTTACGACGTTACGGTTCTCGAAAAGAATGAGAACTTCGGCGGCCGTGCGAACATTTTCGAAAACGACGGGTTCCGTTTTGATATGGGGCCTTCGTGGTATCTTGCGCCCGATATTTTTGAGCACTACTTCGCGTTGCTCGGTGAAAAAGTTTCCGACCACCTCGACCTGAAGCGCCTTCAGCCTTCGTACCGGATTTTTTTTCGCAGCGATCCCTCACCGCTCGACATTCATTCCGATCTTGAGACGGACACACAAACGTTTGAAGCGATCGAGGCCGGTGCGGGGGACAAGCTGCGTGCGTACCTGAAGCAATCCGAATATCAGTATGGCGTCGCGACGCAGCATTTCATGTACAAGAACTACGACACCGTCTTCGATTTTCTGAATCGACGGGTCATGACGGAAGGGCAGAAGCTCTCGGTGTTCTCGAAAATGCACTCGTTCGTTTCGCGCTTTTTCAAATCGAAAAAACTGCAGCAGGTGATGGAGTACACAATGGTGTTTCTCGGAACGTCGCCCTACGACGCACCCGCGCTCTACAACCTGATGTCGCACATGGATTTTAATCAGGGCGTGTTTTACCCGATGGGCGGATTCTACGAATTGATAAAAGCGCTCTCCGCCATTGCGGAAAAGAACGGAGCAAAGTTAAGGAGCAAGGCGACGGTGACCGAGATCGTCGTCGAAAACGGAATTGCGAAAGGCGTTCGCCTTTCCGATGGCGAGATGATCGCGGCGGACATCGTCATCTCGAACGCCGACATGTGGTTTACGGAAACGAGGCTTCTTCACGAGAAGTGGCAGACTCACCGGCAGAAGTACTGGAACAAGCGTGTGATGGCTCCGTCCGCGTTCATCATGTATCTGGGCGTGAGCGAAAAGCTTCAGGGAATTACACACCACAATCTTTTATTCTCAGAAGACTGGCGCAAAAATTTCGACGACATCTACGAAACTCCCTGCCTGCCGGACGAGCCTTCGCTTTATGTTTGCGCTCCGAGTGTCACCGACCCCAGCGTCGCCCCGAATGGAAAGGAAAATTTATTCGTCCTTGTCCCGATCGCGTCGGATCTTCAAATGTCCGAGGACGAGAAGGAAGCCTACGCCGATAAAATTCTTGCGCTGATGGAAGTTGAGATGAAACTGCCGGGTCTGCGCGACAAGGTCGAATACAGGCGGATCTATACGGTTGAGAATTTCGCCAGCGATTACAACAGCTTCAAAGGTTCGGCGCTTGGGCTCGCGCACACGATCTGGCAGACGGCCATTTTTCGACCAAAGAATCGATCGGCAAAAGTGAAGAATTTGTATTACGTCGGGGCGGGAACCAATCCCGGGATCGGGACCCAGATTTGTCTGATAAGTGCCGAGCTTGCGTACAAGCGCGTCCACGGGATCAAAGACGCGGCGCCTCTAGTACAGATTTGAAATGGCCACAAACCAGAATAGCGCGAGACCGACGCCGGCATTCAAGAGAGGAAATCGAGTATAAATTTTGAACACTAAGTCCGGATCTTTTTCAAAATATGACGTCAGTACCACGCCGACATAAAAAATTCCGATAATTATCGCCACCGAGTGGAGGTATGGGTAAGCGAATGCCGCGGAGACGCCATACATTGCGAGGCAGAAAAGAAGAGTTCCGGATTTTCCAAGCAGAGTCGCGATCGTGCTTAGTCCGGCGCGTCGGTCGGCCTCGATGTCCGGAACCGCCGAATACGCGTGCATCGCGGCAGTCCACGCGCCGCCTGCGATCATCACAAGGACCGGCGGGAAATTTCCGGTGAGCATCTGGTACGCAAAGGCCGCCGGAAATACGTAAAGGATATTAAAGAGGGAATCGACGATCGGCATCGTCTTCGCGCGAATCGGCGGGGCCGAATAGAAAATCGAAAGAATCAGAAATGCAGCGAGT
>DATLCA010000264.1:0-3239 GCA_035526605.1 Pyrinomonadaceae bacterium
CAGCTCGATTGGCGAAAACCAGAAAGCGGTTGAATGTGTCGCCCAAGCGCTGAAGCTTGCACGCGAGAGCGGCGATCGGGAAGGCGAAGCCGCGGCACTGCACAACCTCGCGGCGGTCTACGACGACCTCGGCGACACCGCCGCTGCGCTGGATTACTACGATCAGGCATTAAAGATCATCCTTACACTCAAGAAAAGAGAGTTGGAAGGTAACACGCTGAACAATATCGGCGTGATCTACCTCGGGAACGGAGATCTGGCGAAGGCCCGCGACTTCCTTTATCGAGCGGTGCCATTGCGGATAAAGTCCGACAACACCTCGGGCGCGATCGATACACTCGTGAACATCGGCTTCCTTCACGGCGAGCTTGGCGAGAAAGAAGAAGCCCTGAAGTTTTATAACCAGGCGCTCCCGATGACCAGGCGACAGGGGAACAAATCAAAGGAGGCCGAGATCCTCCATAATATCGGCTACGCCTATCATCGTTTTGGAGAACGCACGAAGGCGATCGAGTTTTATAACCAAGCCTTGCCTTTGCGGAGAGCCGTCGGCGATAAGACGGGCGAAGCGCGGACGTTATCCAATCTCATGTACGACTCGGAAGCTCTGGGTAATGGGCGGCTTGCGGTCGTATATGGGAAGCAGGCCATCAATCGATTTCAGGAATTGAGATCCGCGATTCGCGGACTAAGCGCGGATGTGCGGAAGAAATATCTGACTTCGATCGAAGGGACATACCGACAGGTCGCGGACATGTTGATCGAGCAGGGGCGACTCGCCGAGGCGGAAGAAGTTCTCGCGATGTTGAAAGAAGAGGAAGCTTTCGAGTATCAACGCCGCGACGATCAGATCGCCCGCGAGCTTCTGCAAACGGCGTCGCTGAGCACCAGTGAGAAAAACGCGATCGCGGGTTATGAAAAATTGGCAGAGCAGATCACGGCGCTCGCTCGAGAATATGGCGAGCTCGACCGCGAGCGACTTGAATATGAAGAAGGGAAATTTCCCAAACAAGCCCGCCTCGACGAGCTCGAAAAGCAGCGCTCGGATGCGACCGTTGCGTTTCAGAAATATCTCGAGCAGCTCAAGGTGGAGTTCGCAAAATCATCGAAGGACAAGGAAGTCGCGCAGGTAGATTCATCGCTGCAAGCAACGCTGCGCGAGATGAAGGCGGATCGCACAGCAGTGGTATCTACCATTGCGGGTGAGAAGCGTTTGAACATCATCGTCACCACCGCCGACGTCCAGCGCGCACACACGATCAATATTTCCGAAGCGAACCTCAACAAGCTTGTTGCCGATTTTCGCCGGGCGCTGACGAGCCCCGCGGCCGGTAAAGCGATCGACCCACGGCCGGCCGGACAAAAACTTTATGACATTCTCGTCACACCGATCGAAGGCGATCTCGCCGGCATAAAGGCGGACACGATCGTTTGGAGCTTGGACGGCACTCTCCGTTACCTGCCGATGGCCGCGCTCTGGGACAAAGAGAAAGGTTACCTGGCAGAGCGCTTCGCAAATTCGGTTGTCACTCTGGCGAGCCGCGAGCGATTGCTGCTGCCGCCGCTCAAGAAGAACTGGACAGCTCTAGCCGCCGGCGTGTCGGCGCCGACGGAAGGGTTCTCCGCACTCGCCGCGGTTCGGGACGAATTGGATTGCATCGTTACGGATTCAAACTTGAACGCGGTCTCGCTGCAGCCGGTATGTAAAACGGGCGTGATCCCCGGACGCAAGCTGCTCGATGAAAAGTTCGATGAAGCAGCATTCCGCGCCGCGATGGGACGGTACTCGATCCTCCATATCGCAAGCCATTTCAAACTCGTTCCTGGAAGCGAGAACGATTCGTTCCTGCTGCTCGGCGGCGGCGAGGACCGCCACTTCACTGTCAACAAATTAAAAACCATGTCGCTGACCGGGGTCGAGCTTCTCGCCCTTTCCGCGTGCAACACGGCGACGCCCGGCGGAGCGAAGGAGAACGGTGTCGAGATCGAGGGCTTTGGGGCCGTCGCGCAGGAACGGGGAGCTCGGTCGGTCATGGCGACGTTGTGGCCGGTGGCCGATCCCTCAACCCGGGATCTGATGGTGGATTTCTATCGTCGATTTGGAGCGGGCACGCAAACCAAGGCAGAATCCCTCAGACAGGCGCAGTTGAGACTGATGCGCGGGTCATATTCGGATGCCGGCGGCATCAAACCTCCCCGCGCCGATGCCTTCGCTGGTACCGGGCCAACTCCGGTCGGGCCGCCATTCGAAACCGATAAGAATGCCCCGTACGCCCATCCTTATTACTGGGCACCGTTCATCTTGTTCGGTAACTGGCGTTAAATTGGGCGAGCGTGTTTGCAGCGGCGTGCTTCCCGGTCAACTTTTAATGGTCTTCGGGCATCTATTTGTTTGATCCGGACCAGGAAATCGAACCGATGAATATGAGATTACTGACGATCTTTACTCTTTTGCTCGCGATTAGCATCAATGCTTTCGGCCAAGCCGCTACTTTCGCCAGGGCGGACCTTGCCCAGCCCGAGATCGACAAGATCATTGCGAAGTTCACCCGCAACGAAAGGTTATTCCGGAGCGCCCTGAATGTTTATGCGTTCAATCGGAGCGCGACGGTCCAGACGATCGGGATGGGCGGGCAGATCACCGGCACTTTTAGACGCGATTCGTTCCTCACCTTCGACTCCGCGGGCTCCCGCGTTGAAAAGATATTGCTGGCACCGATCTCGACCCTCACGGAAATCGAAATCACGCAGGCCGATCTCGAAAATCTCGGAGGGTTGGACCCCTTCGCGATCGAGCCGAAGTACATCGATAAATATAAATTCACATACCTGGGCAAAGAGAAGATAGACGAGCTTGATCTGTTTGTTTTTGACGTCGCGCCGAAGGTGATGCCGAAGGCGGAGAAAAATGGGCTGCAGCTGTTTTCCGGCCGGATATGGGTCGACGACAAAGATCTTCTGATAGTGAAGTCTAAGGGCAAGGCGGTTCCGGAGTGGAAGACCGAACGATTCGCAACGATCGAAACCTGGCGGGAGAACATTGACGGGAAATATTGGTTTCCCACGTATAGCTCGTCAGACGACGAGCTTGTGTTCGAAAACGGGAACGTGGTGAAGATCAAAATTCGGGTAAAGTACACGAACTACAGCGTGGGAAGGACGGACATCAAGATCATTGATGGAGAAGAGGACGTGCCCGCGACCCCCGCACCGGCGAAGAAGCCGTAGTACGGGAAGAG
>DATLCA010000265.1:0-1066 GCA_035526605.1 Pyrinomonadaceae bacterium
AATCCGTTTCTCGGAGACGATCGGGCGACGATGGGTGTTAAGCCTTCGGTTGAAGTGAAACGGCCCGATACGCCTGAGCCGATCGAGGTCGAAGAACTCATCGATCAGCGCGATCAGCAGAATCAAAATCCGCAGCCGTCCGCGTCCCCGACTCCCGGAAAGGAACCCGCGAAGTCGGTGGTCGAAGATCTCCAGCTTAAGAAAGCTCTTGAGCTGCTCGGAGACAAGTCGCAGGCTGCAAGATCGGGCGAGTGAGAAATTAGACAGATACAAGAAAAGCCGGGCGCTTGGGTCCGGCTTTTTTTATTGTTGGTCTTACCAAAAGGCTGTTAGAATCCTCGTGAATGAACCCCAAGCCAAAGCAGGAAGTTACGGTTCGCCCGTTGCGGGAAACCGATCTCGACGAGTGGTTTCGTCTCCGCAAGCTTTTGTGGGATGCGACGGCTGAGGACGATCACAAGTCCGAGATGCTGGATATCCTCGATCACTACGAAACCCAGCTGGTGCTATTTGCGGAAACGGCGCCGGGCCGGCTGATCGGCGTGCTTGAAGCGAGCATCCGCCCGTACGTCGAAGATTGTGAAACCGATCACGTCGGATATCTCGAGGGTTGGTACATCGAACCCGAATTTCGGAAGCGCGGCATCGGTAGGGAGCTGGTGAGGCAGGCCGAAGTTTGGGCGAGAGAACGGGGCTGCACGGAGATGGCGTCCGATGCCGAGATCGGCAACGATTTGAGTCTTCATGCACATCTGAATCTCGGATACCAGGAAACCTCGAGGCTGGTTCACCTGCGCAAAGAACTTTGATTATCGTAATGAGAGCCTTTACTCGCAGTACTCTTCTGTTCGCTCTTCTTGCCGTCGCGTCCGGCTGGGCCCTTGGCCAATCTACTGATCAGGGCTTCCCAACGCCGGTGACTTCGAACGAGATCAGCGGAACCATAAAGGCGCGCGATGTGGGCGATGCCCGGCTGACTTCGTATTACTACCTGTTCGACGCTGCGCAGGGGGACGTGTTTATAAATGTGGTCGCCCGCAACTTCTCAGGTGATATAGATGTGTTT
>DATLCA010000266.1:0-1208 GCA_035526605.1 Pyrinomonadaceae bacterium
GATTACGGGCGTACCATTTTCATCAATACGGAAATGAACGCCGCGATTCGACCTGAGGGCTGGCACCATTGGGAGCCTCATCGAGAAAAGACTGCCTTCTTCGCCGAGTACGGGTCGACCGGAAAAGGCTCGTCGGAAAAGACCCGCGTCGCATGGGCACGGAAGCTGAACGACGCCGACTTGAAGGAATTTTCGGTCGAGTACTTTCTTGGCGGAAAGGACGGATGGGGTCCGAAAACCGCAAGCGACGCTTGGCTGGAAAAAACGAAACCAGAGTGGGGGCTCGTATCCTGGAGCGAGGTGTTCAAGCAAAAGCCTCTCTGGTATCAGACCGATGAAGCCGCGCGGATCGCTGACCAACTCCTCATATACCAAAAAGAGAACGGCGGTTTTGAAAAGAACGTCGACATGGCGTTGATGCTGACGCAAAAGGAAAAGGAAGCCCTCATCGCGAAGCGTGCGGACATTTCGGAAACGACGATCGACAACCGCACGACGTATCCGCAGGTCGCATACCTTGGCCGCGTGATCACGGCCAGCCTTCTAAAATCGTCGCCCCCAGCGAACCTGCCAAAGTACAAAGATGCATTCAACAAAGGTGTCGATTACCTTCTCGCGTCGCAATACGAGAACGGAGGCTTTCCGCAATACTTCCCTTTGAAAAAGGGATACTACTCCCACATCACCTTCAACGACGACGCGATGATCGGAGTGTTGAAGGTTCTACGCGACATCGCTGATAGCAAAGACGATTACAAGTTTGTCGATGATACACGGCGGACGCGCTCGCGGGCCGCGGTCGCGAAGGCGGTTCCCCTTATTCTCAAACTTCAGGTAGAGATCGCCGGAAAGAAAACGGTCTGGGGAGCGCAGTACGACGAAGTTACCTTGAAACCCGCCCCGGCGCGAAAGTTCGAGCCCGTCTCGTTGACCTCCGGCGAAAGCGTGAACATCGTTCGATTCTTGATGCAGGAAAAAGCGACGCCGGAGATAATCGGTGCGATCGAAGCCGCGATCGATTGGTATCGCAAGAACAAGATCGAGGGAATTCGTTGGTCCCGAACGAACGGCGAAAATGCAGTGGTTAAAGATAAATCGGCTCCGCCGATCTGGGCGCGCTTTTATGAGATGGAAACGATGAAGCCGATCTTTATCGGCCGTGACGCGATCATAAAATACGACGTGATGCAGATCGAGGCCGAGCGACG
>DATLCA010000267.1:0-2714 GCA_035526605.1 Pyrinomonadaceae bacterium
TACGAGATCACGCGCGACCAGGCCGACGAGTTCTCATTGCAATCGCACCAGAAAGCGGCGGCGGCGATCAACGCTGGAAAGTTTAAAGACGAAATCGTGCCGGTAACGGTTCACGTCGACGAATTCGACGAGAAAGGCCGAGTGCGGCGCAAAGAAGTTGTCTTCGACACCGACGAAGGCGTGCGTTACGACGCGAACGCGGAGGGCCTGGCGAAACTTAGGCCGGCGTTCCACATGCAGGGCACCGTGACTGCCGGCAACTCTTCGCAGATGTCGGACGGTGCGGCCGCGGCGGTCGTGATGTCGTTGGATAAAGCTAATGAGCTTGGACTGACGCCGTTGGCGAGATTCGTTTCGTTTGCGACTGCCGGATGCTTGCCGGAAGAGATGGGTATCGGGCCCGTCTACGCGATTCCGAAAGCGTTGAAGCTGGCGGGTCTGACGCTTGATCAGATTGATGTAATCGAGCTTAACGAAGCGTTTGCCGCACAAGGCCTCTCGGTGATGAAGTTGCTCGAAATGGATCCGTCGAAAGTGAATGTGAACGGCGGTGCTGTCGCGCTTGGGCATCCTCTGGGATGCACGGGTGCGAAACTGACGGCGACGATCTTGCAGGAAATGAAACGCCGGAATGCGCGTTACGGAATGGTGACGATGTGTGTCGGCGGCGGCATGGGCGCGGCTGGGATTTTCGAGAGGATTTAGCGGGGCGCGTTGCCTGGAGCCTTACTCCGGACATCTCTTTAAATTGCCTCCAGCTTTAGCTGGAGGCTGCGGTTTCTTAGTCTCGGCTTTAGCCGAAAGGGCGCTGAAGCGGAAAGGATTTGCATTTTTTCGAGTTTGGCTAAAGCCGGATCACCCGATCCGGCCCTCCAGCTAAAGCTGGAGGCAATTTATAGAAGCATCGCGATTTATGAATCTTGCATTGATGATCATCGACATGCAGAAAGAGTTCTACGTGGGCGAAACGGCAAAACAGATGGATCGCGCCGCTGAGTACATAAATTACATTCTTCCAAAGTTCGAAGAGAAGAACCTGCCGGTCATCTATGTACAGGATCTTGACGAGGGCGAAGGTGTCGTGCCGGGAACGGAAGGGTTCGAGATCATAGATTCGCTCAAGCCGAAAGAGAACAGCACGGTTGTGCATAAGACGTATGGCAACAGCTTCAATAAGACTGAGGTCGATAAGATTCTAAAGGAGCACGGCGTCGACACTCCTGTAATCACTGGTTTCTGCGCCGAGTTTTGTGTCTTGTCCACTTACCGCGGGGCAAAGGATCTCGATTATTTTCCTGTCATCTTGAAGAATGGCATCGCGAGCACCGAAGAAAGTCATAAGGAGTTCGTCGAGAAAATTAGTGAAACAATCACCGTTGGAGTATTGGAGAAACTTTTGCAGAATGGGGCTCGCACGCAGGAGCCGTCATGACGAAATCGATCCTTATCCTTATCCTCTTCGTTTTTCTGGCGACTTCGGTTATTTCTTTCGGCCAAGGTTCATCACACGCCCGTTCCTTTGAGAGCCGTCTCAGATGCAAAAGTGATCCTCAGGCGGCAAAACTTCTGATGGATATGCGTCGTGACGGATTCATCAACCGGCCATATGTAGTCGAGGACTCGGTCAGTTACTTCAAGCTGCTTAGACCGATCAAGGTCCTGGGTTTCAATCCGTACGCAGTTTTCGGTTTCCAACAGGGTTATCCAAAGTTCTTCGAGCGTGGTCCCGGAACTGCACCGCCCGAGATGATAGGCATCGTCGTGCGCGGGAATCAGTCGAGTATCAAACTGAAGCTCCGAAACATGGGTATAGACAATCTCGAAGTTGAACCGCGCGAACTCGATGCCAACAAAACCGACCGTGCATGGGGCCGGAATCTGGTCTCGATCGCATGCTGGGCTAATTAGCGCCAAATAAAAACGCCTGCACCACTTTACTGAATGAGTATTCATTCAGTTATAATATCGCAGACATTTTAGACCCCTAGGAGCTAGACGATGGACACAAAAATGGAACGAGAGTACACGAAAGGCGGCGAGTTTTTGATCGCGGAGACGACCGAGATCTTCACGCCCGAGGACTTTACCGAAGAACAGCGGATGATCGGCGAGACGACGCGCGAGTTTGTCGATAACGAGATCCAGCCACAACTTCCCGCTCTGGAAAAGCATGCTTGGGAGCTGGCCCGCGAGCTGGTGAAGAAGGGCGGTGACCTGGGATTGCTGGGTGCGACCATTCCGGAAGAATACGGCGGGCTCGGGCTCGATCAAACTACGGGCGTCGTCATCGCGGAATACATCGGACGCGCCGGCGGGTTCGGGACGACGTTCGGTGCGCAAACATCGATCGGGCTCTTGCCTATACTTTATTTCGGATCCGAAGAGCTCAAGAAAACCTGGATCCCGAAGATCGTCGCGGGTGAAGTCGTAACTGCTTATTGCTTGAGCGAAGCGGGATCGGGTTCGGACGCGCTAGGTGCAAAGACGATTGCTCGGCTCACCGAGGACGGACAGCATTACATCCTCAACGGCGAGAAGATGTGGATTTCGAACGGCGGGTTCGCGGACGTCTTTATTGTCTTCGCGAAGGTCGACGGCGAGAAGGAAAAGTTCTCCGCGTTCGTCGTCGAGCGGAGTGAGAATTGCCGTCCCGGAAGTGAAGAGCACAAGATGGGGATCAAGTCGTCATCGACGACGCCGCTAATCTTGTCTGA
>DATLCA010000268.1:0-8928 GCA_035526605.1 Pyrinomonadaceae bacterium
CGACATTCAGCTTGGAAGGCTGACGCTCTACCAACTGAGCTACTCCCGCCCGTGGTGCATGGGGTAGGATTTGAACCTACGTAGGAAATTAATCCGACGGGTTTACAGCCCGTTGCCTTTGACCGCTCGACCACCCATGCAACTTTATGTTAATTGCCAATACCGCCAATAAGGCTATTTAGCAAATTTTTAATACTAGCGAAAGAATACTCGTGTTGCAAGTCGACGAGCTTTAATAGTGCCCCAAAAGCACATCTGCGTCGGAACCTTGTACCGATTCTCGAAGCCCGCCCCAAATCCCGGATATTCCGGGTCTCCACCATTTCCAGACCGATAGATTGTTTTCCAAAAAAATGGATTGATCCGGGGATGATTTAGACCCAATCCCAAGAACTTTCTCGCTCTCGCTACCCGTCCCTCCGGGAATACAAATCGGCACATCCATTGCGGAAATATGGGCAGGACATTCGGCCACAAACTGTTGATATTCAGAACTTTAGCCGAAATCCGAAAATTCGAACAAGGAGAAGGAAAGGGGCGGCATGGCCGTTCCGGGAACAAATATGAAGAGACAGTTGCTATCCGTTAGCACTTTGCTGCTAATGCTATTCGCCCTCACATTCACCGCGTCCGCACAAGAGACCAGGGGTGAAATTCAGGGGACGGTCCGCGACCCGCAGGGAGCCGTCGTTCCCAGCGTTACGATCACCTTCACAGGTGTAGATATCGGTTTTACCCGCACAATGACCACCAATGAGGAAGGTTTCTATCGTGCACGGGAACTCCCTCCCGGGATCTACACGCTCACTGCTGCCCCCACCGCGGGATTTGCAGGACAAACAAAGGAAAATGTCCGCGTCCTCATCGGTAATGCTTCGACCGTGGATTTCGAGCTCGCGATCGGGACAGGAGCTGCAAACGTCGTCGATGTGCAGGCTGAGGGTGGAGCAGCCACCGTCGACGTAACGGAGACCCGCGTACAGGAGAACATAACGGCACAGGAGATCGAGACGCTGCCGAAAGGAACGAACATCTCCAGTCTGTTACGCACAACCGCCTCAACGCGTGCTGAGCCTTTATCCGGACAGTTTCAGATAAACGGCGGGTCGGGATCCGAGAACAGCTTCGTAGTTGATGGGCAGGAAGTGTCAAATTTCCGAACCGGCGCACTTAACACGAACAACGACCTTCCCTACCAGCTCGTTCAGGAAGTGCAAGTGAAGTCGAGCGGTTTCGAAGCCGAGTTCGGCGGAGCGACCGGCGGTGTTGTTAGTATCGTCACGCGCAGCGGCTCAAACGACTTTCACGGTGAGGCCGGCATGCAGTTCGTGATCTCAAAGCTGAATGCTCGACCGCGTCCTTTGCTCGTGAACACGCTGTCAGCCGCCGCATCTCCAGATACCGGTCAGGTCGTCGAGTATTTTCAGCCCGCACAGGACCGATTCACGAATACATTTCCGACGGCCCTCTTGAGCGGACCGATCATCAAGGACAGACTCTGGTTCTTCGGGGTCTATTCGCCCCAATACCTGTCTTCGCAGCGCGTTCAGAGCTTCGAGCAGTTTATACCTTCACAAGGCACGGCCCGACGGGTAACTTCCACGGAGACCTACAACGCTACGCAAACTAATGAGTATGCATTTTTGCGGTTGGATGCGAACCCGATGAGCAGCGTTCGCATTACCGCGAGCGGAACCTATAATCCGATCATTCAGCGTGGATTGTTTGCCGGAGGTGCCGGCGTGACGACGCCCTTCCAGGCCGCGGCCACCTCCACGCTTATCAGTTCGCCTTCGGTCGTGAATTTCGGCGGCTCGATCGGCACCTTGAGCGGAGCTGAACTAGCCTCACGACAAGGTGGCCGGCAAAATGCGAACAACGTCAGGGTCGAAGGTGTGTGGACTCCGAGTAGTAACTTTATCGCAACTCTTCGTTACTCCCGGGGTTTCCTGAACGAGAAACTCGCTTCGTACTTTGTGCCCAACACCACCCGATTCCGCTGCCGAGTCGGCAACGCTCCTACATCGAATCCTCAAACGAACATTGATGCGGGCATCTGTGCGACCGGATTTCAGAACACCACAAATAACAGCCAGGTCGAGAGGGATGCTTCGACCAGAACGACCATCGATGCCACCGTGAGTTACCTGGTCAATGGGTTCGGGGGCAATCACGAGTTCCGTGGCGGGTATCAATTCAACAAGATAACCAACGAGGTTAACTCGGGCTACGTGAACACCGGGTATGCCAATCTCTACTACGGGCGCACCAATTTCAACTTCCTCTGCGCCGGTGCCTACCAGCCGCCAGCGAACATCACCCCGCTGTTGCCGCCCTCGCAGTTGGCAGGCGTCGGATGCCTGATCCGTGTCGGAACCAACGGGACCGCATCCAATCGCAACGACTCGCTGTTCATCCAGGATAAATGGCAACCGACCCGTCGCCTCACGATCAACGTTGGGCTGCGGGCCGAACAGGAAAACCTGCCGGCCTTCAATGGACAACAGACGAACCTCCAGTTCTCGTTCCGGGACAAACTGGCTCCACGGCTCGGTGCCGCCTTCGACCTGACGGGCGACGGCAAAACAAAAATCGGTGCCTTCTATGGTTGGTTCTACGACCGCCTGAAATTCGAACTCCCGCGCGGTTCGTTCGGCGGTGACTTCTTCCGGGTGGACTTTTTCGAGATACCGGTTTCGAATTCGGCCTTTACGAATTTCACAGCCGCGAACGTTATCGGCACCTTCGGCGATCCGGTCGGCGGCGCGTGCCCGTCAGGCGGAATAACCGCGAACGCGGGGTTCCGGACCCGTTGTCAGATCGACTTCCGCATTCCGTCGAATTTGCCGACACTGACTTTAGCGAACGGCGCCCCGCTTCAGCCCGGTGCCGTCGATCCAAATCTGAAGCCGTTTCGGCAGAGCGAGTTCACGCTCGAGTTCCAGCGCGAAGCTTTGACGAACTCACTTTTTTCGGCCCGCTACCTATACCGCAACGTCGACAACGCCGTCGAGGACGCAGGTTTTACGACAACGACGGGCAGCGAGTTTTATATCATCGCGAACCCGTGCGAAGGCCTTTACCTGCAAAGATCGCAGGAGCTGGGGATCACACGTTGCGCCCGTCCCGTCCGCCGGTACGACGCATTGCAGCTCGAATTCGACACAAGATTCGTTTCCCACCTCAGTCTTAATGTGAACTACACTCTGAGTCGTCTCTACGGAAACTATTCCGGACTGGCAAGTTCGGATGAACCCGGCGCGACCGGCCAGGGCCGTCTCTCACCGGGTGTGAACCGGTTCTTCGACCAGCCGTTCGTGGGATTCACGGCGAGCGGCCAGGAAGACCTCGGCCGGTTGGCCACCGACAGGCCGCATGTGTTCAAGGCATCGGGGACGTATAGCTTCGACTGGTTCCGTAGGAGCGCCACTTCCACGGACCTTTCGTTCTTTACGACCATTCAGTCCGGCACGCCGCAGACGACGTTCGTGTCAGTGTTCGGTATACCGATCCCCGAGACCCAGCGCGGCGATTTGGGCCGCACCGAGACCTTCACGCAGACGGATCTGAACCTGATCCAGCGTTACCGTTTTGGTCGTGACGAACGTTTCGGCGTTGCGTTCGAGTTCAACGTCATTAACGTTTTCAACGAACACAACATTCTCGCCGTCTCGAACACGCGGACGAGTCCCTACTACGGCCTCGGCTACGAAGACGTTGTGACGGCGCCTGCGGGGGGAAATCCCGACTTTGTGGGGGCGCAAAACATCCTGATCAATCAGGGCGTGCTGACCCAACTCAACTCAGGTATCGCATCCGATCCCGGCTTCAACTTAGAGCAGAGCTTCGGTCTGCCTAGTTTCTTCCAGCAGCCACGCTCCGTGCGCTTCGGCTTCCGCTTTAGCTTTTAAACTCGGATAACCGAGTTAGACTCAGGAAACTGAGTTCATGGGCCTGCCCTTCACGGGGCAGGCATTTTTTTGCGCAAGTTGAATCTGACCACTTTGTCAGTCGTAGTACAAAAATTCGTTCTAAAAAATAGGAGGATTGTTTTAGCCGGCGCATTGGCCGGTAGCATTTTTTACGATCCAGGGAAGTTTTATGAGTCCTAATATCTCACTAATAAAAGCATTGGTCACCACGCTCGGGCTCGAGGTCGATACGCTCGTGGACGCGGACGCGGACGTTATCGAACAACCGATCGATCTGTACAAAAAGGTCCGCGATTACGAAGCAAAAATCATTAGGGCCGCACTCATCAAAACGGGCGGTAATCAGCGTCGTGCCGCCGAGATGCTAAATCTGAAAACGTCGACGCTAAATACAAAGATCAAGCAGTTCGGGATTGATATGTTTCATTTCAAGGCGCCGATGGAGGTGGATCGCGGCGCGAACAAATCTGAATACGCGATGTAAATTAGGATTTGTCTCGGACGCGGGCGCGTGGGTGAAATTGCTCGTAGGACTTCCGCAAGTGAGCATCAGTCATGTGAGTGTAGATCTGCGTTGTGGAGATGTCGGCATGGCCCAGCATCTGCTGAACGGAGCGGATGTCGGCCCGATTTTGGACAAGATGAGTCGCGAACGAATGCCTGAGCGTGTGCGGCGAAATTTCGGTTAGCCCCACCTTCTCGCCATATTCTCGAACAAGCTTGTAGATGCTTTGACGATTGAGCGGATGACCGTGTGAGGTGACGAACACATTCGCGACCTCGATATTTTCTTTTTTCCTTCGAACCGACAGATAACTCTTCAACCACTCGACCGCGCTGGAACCAACGGGTACACGGCGGGTCTTGCTTCCCTTGCCGGTTGTGGTAAGAATTCCCGACTCGATATCAATGTTATGAATCTTAAGATCGACGGCCTCGGAGACTCTCAGCCCGCACGCGTACATCAATTCAATCAAGGCCCGATCGCGCAGCCCGAGTTCCGTCGTGACATCGGGGGCCCCGAGCAGTATGTCCATCTCCGCCTGATTCAAAAATTTTGGGAGATAGAGTCCCTTCTGTGGGAGATCCAGATTTTCTGCTGGATTATTCTTGAGATGACCATCGATCATCAAGAATTTGTAAAAGCCGCGAAGTGCGCTGACCATCCGGCGTTTGGAATTATCGGTAAGCTTTGTTCGGCCGAGATCGATGAGCCATTCGCGCAAATCCTGTCGCGTTAGCGCTTCGATTGCGAGCCCATTCTTTTCCGCCCACGCTTTTAATTTCGACAAGTCACGTTCGTAGGCCGACAACGAATTTTTCGCCAGGCCTTTTTCCACCCGGAGGTACGAAAGATATTCGCGGATGAGATCGCGGTTCATAGGACGAGTTTAACATCTCCGCGTCAATCAGAGGCGAACACACCTCACGGCTGCATCCAAGTTGGACACCCTTCGCGCTGATGCAGCATCGCGTCGCTCCCGCGGAGGGCGAAGAACGCCGTCCGGCGCGAAAAGTTAAGGGACCGAAGATCGTTCGTCTTGCCCAGCTCATTGAAATGGTTATGCAGCTCCCACTTCACGTAACACTGATCTTCCGCGGACATAGTGGGAAGGCCGATAAGCAGAGTAGGTATCGAATCGGCACTGAGATATGCGTTGTACGACGCATCAAAATCCCGGCCCTGATTCATAAGAGCAATGTTCGTGCGGGCGATGAACGCGTCGGGATTCATCAGGTTCGTCGCGGCGAGGACGACGATCGCCGACCAGAGGGCTCCCCACGCAAAGCGATTTCGGGCTCCCCGGAAAACCGTAAGAGTGAACCAGACAAAGACGACAGCGAGCCAGATCATCACGACCATCGGATAAAATCGCACGGTCGTCAGGCCGTATCCGAGCTCGCCGGTTAGAAGGAGCAGCCGCTGCACGGCGGACGCCATGATGACGAAAAGCAGGGCGATCTGAATGCCGGCGAGAATTTTGAAAACGCGCTCCGGCAGTTCTTTGTCGCGGCGCAATAGCCAGTGCGACGCGAGCAGCACCGGGAGGACGAGAGCGGCAACGACGACCAACTCACCAAAACCGCGCCGTGCATAGTCTGCAAGTTTGAAATCGGGCGTCGTCTGGACGAACTCCATTCCTCCGAAAAGGTAAGGGATCTGCACGATGACAAAAGCCAGAAACAGAAGATCGACCAAGCCGAGAACAAGAACGGTCTCGATGGTTCCAAAAGTGAAGGCCGACGGGATCGCGGAATTATCAAAGTTCTGCCAGTCAACTTTCTTTTTCGTTTCGGAAGTTTTGGCGTTTGGCGGATCGCTGCGATTTATATATTCGAGGATCGTCGCGTTGTCGGGAAGGCCGGCAGAATTTTCCGTGCGCTCCGCGACAACTTCGGCGACGAACGAGGCCGGAGTCTCTTCTGCCTTTACGTTTGCTTCTGCCGCAGGCGACGCAACGTTAACCGGAAACTTTGTTATCGTGCCGCGAAAATATCCGGCCGTCAGCCATGCAAGGAGCGATGTCAGCAAAACATGACTCACCAGGATTTGCAGATCGAAATTGATCGCCCGATTGACGAGGCCTTCAAATGCCGCGTCCGCGGCCATGAACAAACCGCCGAAGATCAAAAGCAGCGGCAGCGCGATCGCGAGACCGCGAAGAACCGAGAAAAGATTTTTGCTGATCCTGCCCCCCGGCATCGCACTCCATTCAATATCCGCGGCGAGCAGGACGATCGGCCCGAGGGCGGAAGTAATACCTGACCAAATAAATCCGCATACGTAATGGAAGGCTCCGCCGAGATGTGCCTTGACCCCAAAATTTCCGAGCATCATCACGCCCATGAGGATGACGATCGCGAACGTGTCGTAAACGCGAAGCTCGATCGAATCACGAATGAGAAACATCGACGCGAAAAAAAACATCGCCGCAGAAAGCGACACCGAAGTCTTTGTCAGAAGCTCAGGCCGCCGCTTTCGCATCAGCATCAGCATCGCGGCGACAAAAGCCGCGACAAAGAGAAAAGCATTCAAGCCCCACGGCGTTTGCCGCAGCAGAATGTTCCCGAGCACGCCGATTAGCGCCGATACTTGTAGTATTTCGAGACCTGTTTTTGTGCGTTCGTTCATGGGGTTAGTCAAAGTTCAAAGAGCCCCGCCTCTGCTTTATATCTGCCCCTGACAATTGTTCGTAAAGGTCCGCGAGCTTCCGCATGCGCGGGGAATCTTCCTCCTCGGGACTGTCGAAGTAGCTTCGGGCGATGGGTCCGGGGTCAACCAGTGGAGCAAGAATTCTGAGCTTTAGGGATTGGCGCTGGATCGTGTCGACATCTCCGGCCACGACCTCATCGACCAGTTTCGTTATTTCGACGGTTGCGACATAAGGAATTACGAAACTGAAAAGCGCTCCAAGCAACACGGCCTGCAAGGCCGCCTGATCGGCGAGGTTCGCCGACGCCGATCGGTACGCTCGTACTCCATTTCGTAAAAAGACGACGGAAGAAAAAAGAGGTGTGAAACCCAAAGCGCCGATGACGAAAAAAAGACCGAAGAAACTGAAGGGAGATAAGATTACGCCGACGCCAGCCGATACGGCGCTTCCGAAGAAAAAAAGCCCCGCAAGCGGCGCAGCGAGCGATTTTAATCTTCGGCCCCACAGCAGCCACGCCGCCATGCCTAGGATCGAAACGGCGCTCAACAGGTACGCGAATGGTCGTGCTTCCCCGAGCAAGCCGGAGGCGCCCGAAAGGTTCCGAAAAACTCCGGGATCAGCGGCAACGCATATGAGCGGAATGATGACGCCGTATGCCCAGTCGAACATCCTTTGCTTCCTGGTCGGTTCTTGTGAAAACTGCCGTTCCCAGAATCCTCGACGCTCGTTGCCTAAAGGTTCCGATTCGACAGTTACTGAAGTTTCATTTACTGGCTCGACGAATTCCTTCTGTAGCTCTTCAAAATCGAGGTGAACCGCTTCGCGATCATCAAGGTCGAGGTGAACGGCCTCGCGATCGTCAAAGTTGAGGTGTACTTCGTTGCGATGATCGTCGGGGTGTACTTCTTCGGTCTTCATATTTATTGCACGGCAGAAGTCTGCACCGATTGCGGCAAGCTAAAGTAATTTCGTTTGTGAAAAATGCTGTCCTCATCGTCGACGAGCACGGCTTCGATCGCGTGGTCGATGCCATAACCTTCGCGAAGATCGAGTCGCGGATTTTGAATTTCTTTCGGTAGATCAAAAACGATCTCCTTCTCGAAACTCTCGACCAGCGCGATCGGTTTTTCGAAATCCGGCTGTGGAGTAAGTTGAGCTTCCGCGTCCATATCGCGATCATATGTTCGCCGCTCGGCGTCGACCACGTGGGCATCCACAGTGATAAGACCGAGTGTCGCCGCCCTTGCGTCGCTGTAGACTTTTACCTTCATGATATAGAACTCGCCGGTAGCAGTTTTGTTCCCGATTGTTCTTGTCTTCCGCACGTCGGTGACGGCGGTGTGCATGTGGCAGTCAAGGTAGAACCCGCAAAATTCTTTCGGCTCATTCAACGCCAGATCTTTTTCTTTGCTTGCGGCCGAAAATCCGAACAGCATTGCGAAATAAAATACGAACCAAACGACTACGCCCCCGATAATGAAATTTTGCAGCCAGGTTACCTTTGTGAAGATTGATATCGAGAAGAGAATTGCGGCTACTATTAGTCCGCCGATCGTCATTGCCATCAATAGAACGCCCATAATTGCCTCTTCATTTCACCAAGCTCAGGTCGATTCACCGGGCGCCGCAGCGCACTTTAGACATTCCTCATCGCCGCGATCAGGGCTTCCATGTGATTCAGATATTTCTCGAGGGCGGCGCGTCCGTCGGCGGTGATCGAGTACTCGGTGAGCGGCGTGCGTCCCCTGAACGATTTCTCGCAGACAAGATAGCCGGCGTCCTCGAGCTTTCGAGCGTGAACGCTGATGTTGCCGTCGGTCGTATTCAGAAGATTTTTCAGA
>DATLCA010000269.1:0-1704 GCA_035526605.1 Pyrinomonadaceae bacterium
CGAACGGAAGTTTGGTTATTGTTAAGAAAAGCTAAGAAGTTTCGCGTTCCGAGTTTCGCGTTTCGAGTAGAAACCCGGAACTCTAAACCCTGAACTCGAAACTCGAACGGAGTGAGACTATGCCTACCGTAAAGGTTCGCAATTTGAAGAATAAGGAAGTCGGCGAAGTTAGCCTGGCTGATGCGGTGTTCGGCGTCGAGCTGAACGAATCGTTGATCCATGCCGCCTTGATGAACTACCAGGCGAATGGCCGGCAGGGAACGTCCGCGACGAAAACTCGCGGTAACGTTTCGGGTTCGGGCCGCAAGCTCTGGAAGCAGAAAGGCACCGGCCGCGCACGTATCGCGTCGCTTCGCTCGCCGCTTTGGAAGGGCGGAGGCAACGTTCACGGACCGCAGCCGCGCGACTGGTCATACAAGATGCCGAAGAAAATGCGCCGCGGCGCTTTGCGTTCGGCCCTTTCGGAAAGACTTCGCGAAGGGAACGTGATCATTATCGATGAGTTGGGTTTTGCCGCTCCCAGGACGAAGGATTTTCTGGAAGCTATCGGAACTCTCGGCCTGGTCGAAAATGGCAAACGTGCAAAGACGCTGATCGTAGATTCGCTCGACAATTCGAACCTTGTTCTGTCGTCGCGCAACGTCGAGAAGACGAAAGTCACGAACAGTTTCGGCCTGAACATTTACGACATCCTCTATCACGAAAAGCTTCTGATTTCGAAGACCGCGGTGGAAGAGTTAAATCGTCTTCTTGATCCCAACGCCGAGGGCTCAACGGTCGAAGAGAACGAAGTGGCCGCTGAAGCTAAGCCGAAAAAGGAAGCAAGGCCGAAAGCTGAGAAGAGTGCCGACGAAGCGGCTCCGAAGAAAGAGTCGAAACCGAAAGCCGTGAAGAAAGAGGAGGCGACCGACAATGAGTAATTTTACTGTTTGGGACATTTTGAAATCGCCGGTCGTCACCGAAAAGAGCGTGATCCTCAAGGAGGATTCCACCGAAGAGAACAGCGACCGTAAGGCCGGCCAGGTTCTCACTTTCCGCGTCGAAAAAACGGCAGGAAAGCTGGATATCAAGAAAGCGGTCGAAGAAATCTTCAACGTCAAGGTCGCGAGCGTTCGCACCGTAAACTACGAAGGCAAAATTAAAAAGCGCGGTCGCCAGGAAGGACGCCGACCGAACTGGAAGAAGGCTTACGTTACTTTGCGAAAGGGCGAGCCGATGGTCGATTACGCGGAAGCGATCTAGGAATTTGCGATTTTCAATTTTCGATTTGCGATCTTGTTGGAATAGCAATCGCAAATTGAAAATCGAAAATCGAAAATCAAAGTTATGGGAATCAAAAGATTAAAACCGACATCACCGGCACGACGCTATCAGACATATCTGACGCGCGACGAGCTGACGAAAGGAGCAACACCCGAGAAATCGTTGCTCGAGCCGAAGAAGAGAATTTCCGGCCACAATAACGACGGGCGGATCACGATCCGCCGCCGCGGCGGAGGCCACAAGCGTCATTACCGTATTATCGATTTCAAACGCGACAAGGCCGGCATTCCCGGACGCGTGGCACAGATCGAGTACGATCCGAACCGCTCGGCACATATCGCTCTTATCAGCTACCTCGACGGTGAAAAGCGTTACATCATCGCTCCCGTCGGACTGAAGGTCGATACGATGATCCTCAGCGGCGAAGAAGCGGATATCCTT
>DATLCA010000270.1:0-1457 GCA_035526605.1 Pyrinomonadaceae bacterium
GTCGCGTTCTCGCGCTATTACGCCGATGTGACCGGACAGCTTTTTGTATTTATGGTGATGTCGGTCGCGGCCGCTGAGGCGGCTGTCGGACTCGGGATCATAA
Source organism: Pyrinomonadaceae bacterium (assembly GCA_035526605.1). Taxonomy (GTDB): domain Bacteria; phylum Acidobacteriota; class Blastocatellia; order Pyrinomonadales; family Pyrinomonadaceae; genus OLB17. Next base: position 104 of record DATLCA010000270.1, read on the forward strand.
TTATGTTCTTCCGCAATCGCCAGTCGATCGACGTCGACGACGCAAGCATTTTGAAGAACTAACGATTTAGTTTTCGATGAAGCATAAAAGCTCAATTGCCATTCTCATCGGTGCCGCGGTTTTCACCGCGGCCGGCTCCGCGGGCGCACAGCCGGCCCGACGAGCACAGAAACCGGTCCAGGTTTCTGCACAGAAGCCGAGCCCCTTCAAGAGCCTCACGCCGGCTGAGCTGCAAATCCTTTTGAGCGACATAGCCGACTCAAATCCCAAGGCCTTAGAACGCTTCGCGGAAGACCCTGAGGCGAGAAAGACTCAGCTTGATGGTCTGCGCGAGCTGCTGGCTTTGGCGTCGGAGGCGGAACGTGAAGGCTTATCCGCAACCGCCATCAACAGCCAGGAGCTGAAAAGTATTCGCTCCGAGGTCGCGGCGGTCAACTACGACCGCGAGATCAACAAAGACAAAAAGTCCGATGCGCCTTTCTCGGCGATCGGGCCGGACATGATCAAGCAGTATTGGGCGAAAGACACGGCTCTCCGGGAAGCGGCTTTCCAGGCTTTTCATGAAACCAAGGTCGAACTTGTGAAGAGTCGGAACCCCGCGCTGAAGGATCACGAGCTGACCGCCGAACAGCGAGCCCAGGCTCGCGAAGTTTTCGCGAAGATAAAAATCTACGAGGCACAGTATGAAGCGGGGGCCGCGTCGGGCAAGTTGCCGAAGACGTTTAGAGATAAGGTAAACCTGCAGGTGAAACTGCAGCAAGCTCGGTTTTTGGCCGGGGCCTATACCGAGATCATGGCGGCGAAGACCGCAGTGGCCGATAAGGAGATCGCCGCTTACATGTCGACGCATCCCGAATTCGACACAACGGCGACGAAGGCGAAAGCTGAAAAGATCCTGCAGCGTGCACGTGCGGGCGAGGACTTCGCGAAACTCGCAAATGAGTTTACGGAAGACCCCGGGAATCAAGGTTCGGACGGCGCCGCCCAGGGCGGACTTTATAAAGATGTGCCGAAGGGAATGATGATAAAAACTTTCGAAGACTCCGCGCTCGGGTTGAAGCCCGGGGAAGTATCGCCGAGCCTCGTCGAAACACAATTCGGTTATCACATCATTAAACTCGAGAAGGCTCTAGGTGTCGCACCTGCAGCCGCGACATATGACGTACGGCACATCCTGGTCGGGACCATGTACAAAGATCCGCAGGACCCGTCCGCCCGGCCGGTTCCTTTCTCCGATTACGTGAGATCGAAGCTGTCGACAGAAAAAGAAGACCGGATGCTGGCGGAGATCATCGCCCGAAACAACATTTCGGTTCCGGGTGATTTCGCGGTGCCCGGAACGCAGCCTGCGAAA
>DATLCA010000271.1:0-3428 GCA_035526605.1 Pyrinomonadaceae bacterium
GCGCTGCGCCGCGAAAGAAACCAGCCCGTCAGAATAAGGGGCACCATTCCGACAAGCAATAGGGTGCAGACGACAAAGTAAATTAAGCTTATTTTTCGTTGGGGCCGAGGCATTTAAGGCGGGGGAATTGGGGACGACGAAGGATTTCGCCACTCAAATCTTACGATAGTCGCGGGATAGCGGTCAACAAAATTTAACACTTGGTGGGAATCCGGAGGATTTAGTAATAATGACGGCCAGGGGCCGGTAACCGCCGACCTTTTCGGCAGCCCGTGGGCGACGTGGACCGAGTGCGGGGTGTTGCGTCGGGGTGCGTGGTGATTACCGCTTTTCCTAAAACTAACTACGAAACCCACGAAGGACACTAAGAGAGGATTTCGCAATTCATTACCGTTACGAAGGCGGTGGGATGACGGACGAGCCATGAATCTCTGCACGCACACCTCTGTGATTACCCGCCCACCTCGAGCCAGAGTTTGGAACACGCGTAACAAATCGCCGGCCGCCCGCATCCACCGAATCCCGGATTAACCCCTCCCCGCACGTCCTTTTTCATTTTACGGAGGTCTGTTATAGGATTTGGTTTTAGAAAAATAAAGCCGGTTTCGTTTACAATACCTCACAAAATGTCCCCCGAGCGCTGGCGAGAAATCGAAGAAGTGTTTCAGGCTGCGGTCGAAATGCCGCGGGCCGATCGCGCGCAATTTGTCGACAAGTTCTGCGGGCCGGATACGGAATTGAAAGCGGAGATTCTGAAGCTTCTCCAGTCGGACGACTCAGCTTCGGATTTTATCGAATCTCCCATCTGGACCGACAGCAACTTCCTAAACACATCAGCAAAAAAAGAACTCTCCAGCTCGATCGACCGCGAAGTCGATGGGGCCGATGACGACAGTTTTCTCGGCAAGGAGATCGGCGTCTATCGCCTGAAAGAGGAGATCGGCCGCGGCGGCATGGGCGCCGTCTATCTAGCCGACCGGGCCGACGGTGAATTCCAGCAGCGCGTCGCGATCAAACTGATAAAGCGAGGAATGGATTCCGACTTCATCGTCCGCCGCTTTCGGCACGAAAGGCAGATCCTCGCATCGTTCGAGCACCCGTTCATCGCCCGGCTTCTTGACGGCGGCACGACGACCGAAGGCGTTCCGTACTTCGTGATGGAGTACGTCGAGGGTGAGACCCTTTACAAGTACTCCGACTCGAAGCGCCTGAATATCCGCGACCGGCTGAAGTTGTTCCAGAAGGTTTGTTCGGCGATCGATTACGCGCACGAGAAAAAGATCATCCATCGCGACATCAAACCGAGCAACATCGTCATCAACAAAACAGGGTCACCAAAGCTTCTCGATTTCGGGATCGCAAAGATCCTCGATCCGAATCTGATTCACGAGTCGATCAACCCCACCGCATCGATGCTGCGGATGATGACACCGGATTACGCATCCCCCGAGCAAGTCCAGGGCGCCGACGTCACGCCGCAGAGCGACATCTATTCCCTTGGAGTTCTACTTTACGAATTGTTGACGGGACACAGGCCTTACGACTTTGCGGGCCGTGCGATCCACGAAGTTTCGCGCGTCATCTGCGAGGTGATGCCGCCTCTCCCGAGCAGCGTTCTTTCTCAAAAACAAAACCTCCTCCCGCAGTACAGTTCCTCGGGCGGGCGTTACCTCGCGGTCCGGTCCACTTCGGAAAAAGAGCTCGTCTCGGACCTCACCGCGGGCCTGGACAACATCGTTATGAAAGCGCTGGCCAAGGAGCCGGCCGGCAGATACGCGTCGGTCAGCGAACTTTCAAAAGATATCTCGCGCTTCCTAAGCGGAACGCGCGTCGAAGCGCCAAGCTTTTCAAAAGCAAGCAAACGGCCGACGACCGACAATTTTCTTAGAGCTCCGGAAAACAGCAAGGCGCTCGCCGTGTTGCCGTTCAAGTTTCTGAACCTGGGGCCGGCAACCCACGACACGGACGATCGTTTTCTCGGAGTCGGGCTTGCCGATGCGTTGATCACGCGATTGAGCAAAGTTCGGCGCTTCGTCGTTCGGCCCACGAGCTCGATCCTCTCGTTTGAAGAGGATCTCATCGATCCGATCCGCGCCGGCCGCGAGCTGAACGTCGATTACATTCTCGACGGCAGCATCAAGAAGGCGGGAGACCGGCTGCGAGTGACCATTCAACTTCTTAGCGTCAGCGAGAACGCGGCGGTTTGGGCCACCTCGATCGATGAAACTCTGTCCGATGTTCTTACCCTGGAAGACACGCTGTCGAACAAAGTCATCGAAGTCCTTCTTCCACAGCTCACCGGCGGGGAGCTTCAGGAATTCGCAAAGCGCGGGACGGATATCCCGGAAGCTTTCGAACATTATCTTCGCGGGCGCTACCATTTCAACACTTTCACCGAAGAGGGTTTTGCGAAAGCATTCCTGAGTTTCCACAGCGCGATCGCCGCGGATGAGAAATACGCGCACGCCTACGCCGGCCTTGCCGATTATTACAACTGGCTTGGCATTCTCGGCGTTCTTCCGCCGCAGGAATGTTTCCAGCCCGCGATCCAGGCAGCAACCAAAGCGATCGAGCTCGATGACGAGCTCTCCGACGGACACGCGAGCCTCGGGTTTTCACTGCATGCGGGAAACTACGAGTGGTCGAAGGCCGAGCACCACCTCCGCCGGGCAATGGAGCTGAATCCGAGCAATGCGAACGCATTTGTGTGGTACTCGATCGTGCTATTCACGGAAGGCCGCTTCGACGAGGCACTCGATTTTGCGCGGCGCGGCGCCCAGATCGACCCGCTGACGCCGTTCAATCATCACAATATCGGGTGGGGACTTTACTACGCCCGGCGATTCGACGAGGCCGCTGAGCAATACCGGCGAGTGGTCGCGGACTTCCCCACTTACAGTTTTGGTTATTACGGTCTGAGCAAGATCCATCGCATAAACGGCGACACAAAGCTGGCCATTGTGGAGAACGACCGCGCAAAGGAGTTGATGGGCGACAGCGTGTTCTCTCTTCTGGCGGAGGCCGAGTGTTACGCGGCCGACGGTCAGACGTTGGTTGCCAACGAGAAAGTCGCCGCCCTGGAAAAGATGTCCGCGGAACGATACGTCTCGCCGTATCAGCTCGCGCTCGCGTACTGCTATCTGGGAAACTCGAAAAAAGCGCTCGATGCCCTCGACAAGGCGGTCGAGATAAAAGAGGCTTGGCTCAACTGGCTCGGGGTCGAACCCGCATTTGATCCGATCCGCGGCGAGGTGCGGTTTGACGAAATACTCGAGAAGACCGGCTACCGGATGTTCTTCAAAAACTTCTCGGCAAGCGGTGTAAATCTCGACGCAAGCGTTCTCGGCAATAAGGAATTCCGGACGGGCGTCCACGACCTCACCACCCTCGTCATCGATGAAACGGACAAGACCGATGACGGGACGTCG